>PBCY01000018.1 GCA_002717245.1 Pelagibacteraceae bacterium | reverse complement strand
GCCAGATTTAATTTCAGTAGGAAATGGACCCTCTCCTACTCTCGTAGTATAAGCTTTCATGATACCTAATATTTTTCCAATTTTTAAAGGACTTAATCCAACGCTTGATGCTGCTGTTGCTGGTATAGTATTACTTGAAGTAACAAATGGAAAAGTACCGTGATCAATATCAAGCATTAAACCTTGCGCACCTTCAAAAAGAAACTTTTTTTTTAAAAACTTCTTACTATTTATAAACTCACTTACATCAACTGCGAATGGTAGAACTTTATTTCTTATTAATAATAATTTTTTAAAAACATCATTAAAAGAAATTAATTTTTTTGAAAAATTCTTTAAAAAAATATTATGAAAATTTATTAAATTTTTTAATCTTAATTTTAAAACGTTAATATCTTCTAAATCATAAACCTTTAACCCCCTCCTTGCTATTTTATCTTCATAACAAGGGCCTATACCTCTTCCAGTTGTGCCAATTTTCTTATTTAATAAATTCTCCTCTCTTACTTGATCAATTTCAGAATGAAAAGGTAGTAATAAAGATGCGTTGTTAGCGATCTTTAAATTTTTATTTGATATTTTAATTCTCTTTTCTTTTAGTAATTTTATTTCTTTCAAAAAATGAATTGGATCAATAACTACACTACTTCCTATAACACACAATTTATTTCTAATTAGACCTGAGGGTAAAATGCTTAATATAAATTTTTCTTTATCTATAACTATTGTATGACCAGCATTGTGGCCTCCTTGAAATCTTAAAACAACATCAAACTTTGAACATAGATAATCTACAATTTTTCCTTTTCCCTCATCTCCCCATTGTGCTCCGACTATTGTAAGATTGCTCATTTTAATGATTTAATTTTATTATTTTTATATAAAAATTTACAATTATGTAATTTAGCAATTTTTTTATCATTATCATCACCAATATTTTGGATTGTAACCCAACCTTTTTTTCTTAATTTAGATAAATTATTTTCAAATATACTATTTTTTGATATTAAAATTCTTTTTTTATTTTTCTTTATAATATTTTTTATTAATAAAAATTGATTTAAAAGAAATGTTGAGCCAACTGCATCTTTATTTTTTGATGTTAAATAACGCCCCCCTCTACATACTTCTTTACTTGAATTTAAACAAAAAATACTAAAAGTTATACCAGTATAATATTCAAAACCTTTATGATCTAGCAAATCAATTGAAATTTTATAATCTTCTGAATTTATTTTTAATAATAAAGAACAAATCTTAATAAAATCTTTCATAACTAATGAAGCATTTTTTCCTAATTTAATATTTTTTATTTTTTTTAAATTCTTTTTTAGAGGACCAGAAGAATCGATTATTTTTTTTAAAATATCAAATAATTTTTTATCAAAATTAAGAATCTCTTTAATATTTTTTTTTGCCACAAGCTTTCTAAGTTCTGCTCTTTTAGATAAAGAAATTTTAAAATCATCAAATATTTTTTCTAAAATAATAGGAGCGTTAATATCTAAGCTAATTTTCTTAAAATTAATTTTTTTCAATGAATCAAGACTTAAAGTAATTACTTCTATATCAGCAAATAAATCTTTTGAACCTATAATTTCAATTCCAGCCTGTTTAAATTGTCTATCAGAAGATAATTTTGGCTTATCTGCTCTAAAAACATCTCCAAAATAACAAAGTCTTAAAGGTTTTGGTAATCCAAATAATCTATCTTCAGCAATTCTTGCTAATTGCGTAGTAATATCTGGTCTTAAAGATATTCTTTCCTTTGTCAAAGGGTCTAAAAAAGATAAAGTTTTTTTATCTAAAAATTTATTTTTATTGTCAAATAATGTTTTTTCATATTCTATTATAGGAGGTTCTATAAATGAAAATCCCCATGATGCAAAATTTGTAATTAATTTTTTCCCATATTCAAATTGAAGATTTGCTTCATTTTCTAAAATATCTTTAAAACCTAAAGGGAGTAAATTTTTTTTTTGATTCATATATTATATGTTATAATATCACAAAAAATTATTACTACTTTTTTAATGTCTCTTAGGGGAGCTTAATTGCTGAGAAAAAAACCCTTAAGACCTGAACTAAATAATTTTAGCGGAGGGAAAGAGACTGTCTCTCCTAAATATAAATAATGAACTTAAATAAGTTAAATAAAAAAAAAAAGAATATAACTATAGGACCTTTTCCTTCCTCAAGAAAAATTTATTTAAAAGGTAAAATTTTCCCTGAAATTAGAGTGCCTATGAGAGAAATAAACTTATCAAAAGATGCAGTTCCTAATAAAATCTATATTTATGACAGTTCAGGTGTTTACACGGAGTATAAAAAAAATAACGAATATAATATTAATATAGGATTAAAAAAAAATAGAAAAAAATGGATAAATAATAATAAATCTATAATCAAATACAGAGGAAGAAAAATTACTTATAAAGACAATGGTTTTACAAAAAAAAAACCAAAAAATCTTAGAAATTTTTAAAAAAGAAAAAAATGTTTTTAAAGCTAAAAAAAAGAATTGTGTTACTCAATTATATTATGCAAAAAAAGGTATAGTTACTCCTGAAATGGAATATGTCTCCATAAGAGAAAATGAATTAAGAAAAAAATTAGACAAAAAAAATTTCCAAAAAAATAATTTTCCTCAAATAACAAGCCCTAAACATGTTATGGAAGAAATCGCTAGAGGAAGAGCAATTATCCCATCTAATATAAATCATACAGAATTAGAACCTATGATTATTGGAAAAAACTTTTATGTAAAAATTAATGCAAACATTGGTAACTCTGCAATTACTTCAGATGCGACTAATGAAGTAGAAAAAATGGTATGGGCAATTCGCTGGGGCGCTGACACCATTATGGACTTATCTACCGGAAAAAATATTCATAATATTCGTGAATATATTATAAGAAATTGTCCGGTTCCAGTTGGAACTGTACCAATTTACCAGGCACTAGAGAAAGTTGAAAGCCCTGAAGATTTATCATGGGAAGTTTATAGAGATACTTTAATAGAGCAAGCTGAACAAGGGGTAGATTATTTTACTATACATGCAGGTGTTCGTATTTCACACATACCATTAACTTCAAAAAGAACAACTGGAATTGTTTCACGCGGTGGCTCGATAATGGCAAAATGGTGTTTAGCTCATCATAAAGAAAATTTTTTATATACTAAATTTAAAGAAATATGTGAAATCATGAGAAGTTATGATGTTTCTTTCTCTTTAGGTGATGGATTAAGACCAGGATCGATTGCTGATGCAAATGATAAGGCTCAATTTGCTGAACTCGAAACCCTAGGAGAATTAAATAAAATTGCCTATAAAATGGACTGTCAGGTAATGATCGAAGGTCCGGGACATGTACCAATGCACCTGATTAAAGAAAATGTTACAAAACAATCAAAAATTTGTAATGAAGCTCCTTTCTATACATTAGGGCCATTAACAACTGATATAGCTCCCGCATATGATCATATAACTAGTGCGATTGGAGCAGCAATGATAGGTTGGTATGGTACTGCAATGTTATGTTATGTAACACCTAAAGAACATCTAGGTCTGCCAGATAAAGAGGATGTAAAAGAAGGGGTTATTTCTTATAAAATAGCAGCTCATGCCGCTGACTTAGCTAAAGGTCATCCAGGGGCGCAAATTAGGGATAACGCTTTAAGTCAAGCTAGGTTTGAATTTAGATGGAGAGATCAATTTAATTTATCTTTAGATCCTGATAGAGCCGAAGCTTTTCACGATGAAACCTTACCTTCTGAAGGAGCAAAAATAGCTCAATTTTGTTCTATGTGCGGGCCAAAATTTTGTTCAATGCACATAACTCATGATATCAGAAATTATGTTAAAAAAGGCATGAAAGACATGTCTAAAAAATATTTAGATCTCAATAAATATAAAAATTCAAAAAAGAATTCAATAACAAAAAATAGAATTTAATTGGTCTGATTTAGATGCTGTCTAATTTTGAAAAAAATATTATTAATAGTAATAAATTTAAATCTTTAATAAAAAGAAAATCTTTAGTAAGTTGGACTTTATCTACTATCACTCTTTTAACTTATTTTCTTTTTATTCTCTTAGTTGCATTCTTCCCAGATATCTTAGGAACTAAAATTTCAGATAAGTCAGTTATTACAATTGGAATCCCAATTGGAGTTTCTATTATACTTTTAGCTTTTGCGTCAACAGGAATTTATGTATTTATTGCTAATAGAGAATTTGACAAAAAAGAAGAACTAATTAAAAAAAAAATAAATAAATGACTAATTACCCTGCTATAGCAATGTTTTTTATATTTGTTTTTGCAACGCTTATGATTACGTATTGGGCAGCAAAAAAAACAAAATCAAGATCTCATTTTTATGCAGCTGGAGGAAAAATAACTAGTCTACAAAATGGTCTAGCAATTGCTGGAGATTATATGTCTGCCGCTTCTTTTTTAGGAATTTCTGGTTTAGTCTATCTTTCAGGATACGACGGTCTTATTTATTCAATTGGTTTTCTCGTAGGATGGCCAATAATATTATTTCTTTTAGCTGAAAGATTGCGTAATTTAGGTAATTATACTTTTGCAGATGCGGCTGCGCACCGATTAGATCAAACTAAAATAAGATGTCTAGCTGCAGTTGGATCTTTAATAACAGTCATTCTATATCTAATTGCTCAAATGGTTGGTGCGGGAAAACTAATACAATTACTATTTGGTCTACCTTATGAATTAGCTGTTATTACAGTTGGAGTTCTTATGGTTATGTACGTAAGTTTTGGAGGAATGTTAGCGACTACTTGGGTCCAAATTATTAAAGCTGTATTACTTTTATCTGGAGCAACATTTATGACATTTGCAGTAATGTGGAATGTAGGATTTAATTTTGAAGTACTTTTTCAAAAAGCCATAAATATTCATCCTAAAAACAATGAAATTATGCAACCAGGAGGTCTAATATCAGATCCTATTTCAGCAATATCTTTAGGAATAGCGTTAATGTTTGGAACAGCGGGGCTTCCTCATATCTTAATGCGTTTTTTTACTGTAAAAAATGCTAAAGATGCTAGAAAATCTGTTTTCTTTGCTACAGGATTTATTGGTTATTTTTACATACTGACATTCATTATAGGTTTTGGAGCAATTATGCTAATTTCAACAAACCCTGAATTTATAAATGAAAATGGTAGTTTAAAAGGTGGAAATAATATGGCTGCAATACATTTAGCAAATGCTGTGGGAGGTGATATGTTTTTAGGATTTATATCAGCTGTAGCTTTTGCAACTATACTTGCTGTAGTGTCAGGATTAACTCTTGCAGGCGCATCTGCTGTTAGTCATGATATATATGCTTCTGTTATAAAAAAAAATCAAATTAAAGAAAAAGATGAATTGTTTGTCTCAAGAATATCTGCGCTTACTATAGGATGCATAGCTATATTACTCGGAATTATTTTTGAAAAACAAAATGTTGCTTTTATGGTCGGTCTTGCATTTGCTGTAGCAGCCAGTGCTAATTTCCCAATCTTATTTCTTTCAATGTACTGGAAAAAATTAACTTCTAGAGGTGCTTTAATAGGTGGCGGGTCTGGTCTTTTATTAGCAACAATTTTAGTAATACTTGGGCCTGCTGTTTGGGTAGACGTTTTCAATAATGAGAAAGCAATATTTCCATATAAATATCCAGCATTATTTTCTGTAACTACTGCTTTTGTTGTAACATGGTTTTTTTCAATAATAGATAAAACTCAATCAGCATATTCTGAAATTGATAAATTTGATAATCAATTTATTCAATCACAAATAGGAATTAATAAAAATAAGAAAGTTAAGTCTTAAAAGCAAAAAAGAGTCCATTGCTGGACTCTTTTTTTACTCTACACCTTCACCGTGTCGGGATCAAATTCGGGAGGGTGAAAACTCTATTTAACTTAGCTGATTGATCTTTTGTTAAGTAACCAGCAAATGATAGCCAATGCTACAAGACCAACAACTCCGTTGTTACCAAGTTGATTTAACAACGATGTAATGTTAGCTACAACATCAGTACCGATAAAAGGAACGGCGCCAGGATACAATAAACCAGCGACGATGCCAAAAGCAATTAACATCAAACCTACTTCCGTAAGTGCTCCGATCCATCTTTTAGCTACATTTAAGGCATTCATGATTGCCCCCCATAAAAAAATTAGTAATTATACATAATTACTACATATAGTAGTATTCGTTTATAATACACTTAATATAGTATATTAAAAGAAAAAAATTATATTTAAATACTATATGTTGTAATTGAGCAACAGTATGTTTTGAATCAAATGCACAAAATATATTAAGATATTTTTTTTAATTTATTTTCTATTTCTCTTGATAACTTGTTGATTACACTACGTTTTTTTCCCTCAACTAATATTCTAATTAAAGGTTCGGTTCCTGAAAATCTAATTAGAAACCTTACGTCTTTATTTGATGAATTATTATATGCATTTATTAACTTATTGATTCTAATATTTTTTTGATATTTAGAATCTTTAAATCTTATATTCTTTTGCACTTGAAAATATGAATCATAAATATTAAAAATTTTACTAGCTTGTTTGTTATACTCAGAAATAATTTTAATCAAGTACAAAGCTATTAATATCCCATCTCCTGAAGGGCCAAATTTACTTATAATTATGTGGCCAGATTGCTCACCTCCTAAACGACTTTTTTTTTTTTTCATTAATTCATAAACAAACTTATCTCCTACTTTTGCCCTATAAAATTTTAATCCAACCTTTTTAATAAAATTTTCAAATCCTTGATTAGACATTAAAGTACCTACAACTGAATTTATATTTAAATCTTTTTTATAAATAAAATACTCAGTCAAACACGCTAAAATTTTATCTCCATCTATCAACTTTCCATTTTCATCACAACAAACAATCCTGTCTCCGTCACCATCAAATGAAATGCCAAAATCTGCAGATTTTTTTTTTACTTCTCTAACTAAACTTTGTGGATATAAAGAACCACATTTGTAATTAATATTTTTACCATTAGGTTTATCCTTAATATAAATTGGTTTAATTTTAATTTTCGAGAAAATATGCTTGGCAATTCTATAGGATGATCCATTAGCACAGTCAAAAACTACTTTTAATTTTTTTGGAAAATTATTTTTTTTTATAATTTTATCAAATTTATTTTTATAAATCATTAATGAATTATTAATTATATTTATTTTTCCTTTTTTATTTTGTTTTAAGTTTTTATTGATAAATTTAAAAAAATTATTTTGAATTCTAACTTCCTCAAAATCCGTTAATTTTTCTCCTTTTTTATTAAAAAATTTAATTCCGTTGTATTGATAGGGATTATGAGAAGCAGAAATAACCACGCCTAAATCACAATTAAGTTCTTCTACTAAATATGAAATTGTTGGCGTAGGTACTAAACCTGCCTTAAATACATTTGCTCCATTATCTTTTAATGCATTAACAAATACTTTCTCAATTTTCTTACTAGACTCCCTTGTATCTCTTCCAATTATAATTTTAAAATTTTTTTTATTATTAATAATAGATTTTGATAATGCGCTTAAAGATAATTTACTAAATATTTTATCACTACTAAGAGATCTAATACCGTCAGTACCAAATATTTTTTTATTCATAAATTGATATCTAAATTATTTAATTTTTTTTTTTAAAGCTTGCCATATAAGCTTAGCTTGTAATGCTTCTTTAACGTCGTGGACTCTTATTATATCAGCTCCATTTTCTAAAGCATATTGATTCGCTGCAATTGTTCCAGCAATTCTATCAGCTGGTTTTTCTTTTTTTGTAAAATCTGATATAAATCTTTTTCGTGATAAACCTATTAAAACATTACATTCTAATTTATTAAAAATACTTAAATTTTGTAAAATTTGTATATTATGTTTGCTAGTTTTTCCAAACCCAATTCCTGGATCAATTATAATTTTATTTCTTTTTATGCCAACTTCTTCACATTTTTTTATTTGTTTTTTTAAAAAATTATATACTTCTAAAGGGGCAAACTTATATTTAGGATTGTTTTGCATTGTTTTCGGTTCACCTTGCATATGCATTAATATTACATGGCACTTATAATCTTTTATAACATTTATACTTTCTGGATCATGATTTAAAGCTGATACATCATTAATAATTTTTACACCATTATCTAAAGCAAATTTCATCGTAATAGAATTTCTGGTATCAACAGAAATATTTAATTTTTTATTTATTAATCCTTTCAAAATAGGCTTTAATCTTGCTATTTCTTTCTCAGGTTTAATTGTTTTTGCTCCAGGTCTAGTTGATTCAGCGCCAATATCAATTATATCAGCACCCATTTTACTCATTTTTATTGCTTCTTTTATAGCTTTACTTGATTTAAAAAATTTACCGCCATCTGAAAAACTATCAGGAGTTACATTTAAAATTCCCATAATACCTGGTTTTTTAAAACCTAAATTTGGTTTTTTGTGAGATTTAGAATAATTCATAATATTTATTCTAACTATAGATTTTTTTTTTTAAAAAATATTTTTTGGTAATTAATTATTTTCCAATTGAGGTTCTGATATGTCAGGATTTTTCTTATTTTTTCCTACACTTGGAACAGGAGAAAGAGTTTTTTTTCTAGAATTTTTATTTTTTTCAATAAATTTATTAATTTTTTTACCCTTAATGACATCTTTAATTTCTTCTCCTGTTAAAGTTTCATATTTCAATAGTCCTTTTGCCAACCTGTGTAATTGGTTCATATTCTTTTTAATTATTGACTGTGCCTTTTTATATGATTGATCAACTATTTTCTTAATTTCTTTATCAATTTCTTGAGCAGTATTTTCAGATACATTCTTTTTTTGTGTTACAGAATGACCTAAAAAAACTTCTTGTTCATTTTCACCATAAGCCAACGGCCCTAATTTTTCACTCATACCCCATTCTGTTACCATTTTTCTTGCTATATTTGTAGCCATACTAATATCAGAAGAAGCTCCTGTTGTAACTTTAGATACACCAAATATTAATTCTTCAGCAATTCTTCCACCCATCGCAACAGCCATATCAGCGTTTAATTTTATTTTTGACATAGAAATTCTATCACTCTCAGGAAGTCTCATAACCATACCTAAAGCCCGACCTCTTGGTATAATAGTTGCTTTATGTACAGGATCAGAATACTTTGAATGAATTGCTACTATTGCATGCCCAGCTTCATGATATGCGGTTAATTTTTTTTCTTCATCTTTCATGACCATTGATTTTCTTTCAATACCCATTAAAACTTTATCTTTAGCGTCTTCCATTTCTTGCATTGTTACAAATCTTTTATTTCTTCTTGCTGCTAACAAAGCGCCTTCATTAACAAGATTAGCTAAATCAGCACCTGAAAAACCCGGCGTACCTCTAGCAATGATTTTTGCATTAACATTCGGAGCAAGTGGCACTTTTCTCATATGTACTTTTAAAATTTTTTCCCTACCAAGTATATCAGGATTTGGTACAACCACTTGTCTATCAAATCTTCCTGGACGTAATAATGCCGGATCTAACACATCAGGTCTGTTAGTTGCAGCAACGATAATCACGCCTTCATTACTTTCAAAACCATCCATTTCAACTAATAATTGATTTAATGTTTGTTCTCTTTCATCGTTACCTCCACCTAAGCCAGCGCCTCTATGTCTACCAACCGCGTCAATTTCATCAATGAATATTATACAAGGTGCGTTTTTTTTTCCTTGTTCAAACATATCTCTAACCCTAGATGCTCCTACACCAACAAACATTTCTACAAAATCAGAACCTGAAATTGTAAAAAAAGGAACCCCTGCTTCTCCTGCAACTGCTCTTGCTAATAATGTTTTACCACATCCTGGAGGGCCAATTAACAAAACTCCTTTAGGTATTTTTCCACCTAGTCTTTGAAACTTTGAAGGATCCTTTAAAAATTCAACTACTTCTTCTAATTCGCTTTTTGACTCATCTATACCCGCAACATCTTTAAAAGTTACTTTTCCTGTTTTTTCATTTAACATTTTTGCCTTTGACCTACCAAAACCAAGAGCTTTTCCGCTTCCTGATTGCATTTGTCTCATAAAAAATAACCATACTCCAATTAATAAAAGCATAGGAAACCAAGACAAAATAATACTTAAAAGAGAAGATCCTTTTTTATATGGCTCAACATTAATAGTAACGTCTTTATTACTTAATTTTTCAATTAAATTAGGATCATAAGGAGAAATGGTTTTAAATTTATTTCCATCGGCAAGATTACCACTTATTACATCTCCTTTAATATTAACATCAATTACATTATCTTTTTCCACTTCATTCAAAAAATCTGAAAAAGCTATATTTTGAACTACAGTTGTATTATTTGATTTTGTAAAAAAATTATAAAATGAAGATAGAATAAATCCTATAATTAACCAAATTAAAAAATTTTTTTTAAGTTTTTTCATATATCTATAATATATTTAATCTTTTTTTTTTTAACGACAATGTCATTTCTTAATAAATATTAGGCAATAATTTAACAGGTTTAAAAAGAAAACCCATATTAGAAAATTCCTTTTTACTCTTTATATTTGAATAATACTTCAAATGTGGAACATATAAAACATCATTTTTTTTATTTTTTACTGCAGGTAAAGATAAAATTATTTTATTTGGAATCTCTAATTCCTTAAACTTATTATTTTTTAATAAAATTTTTTCCCAACCACTTTGTTTTAACTGATCGATAAAAAAAGATTTTCCTAATTTTTTTTTTAAAAATAACTCATAATTATTTTTATAATTAATCTCAAATCTATTATCCCAAATAATTTTATTAAATTTAAAATCTATTTTATGTTCTCTTTTTTTTTTAAAAATTTCTCTAGCAACATACAATTTTTTTTTAAAAAAAATAACATGGCATCCTCCTAAATTAAATCTATCGAAAATTAAATTTGATTTAATTTTTTTAAAAAAATTATAGACATACTTAGATTTTGGTAAATATAATGAACCAGATATAGTATTTAAAATTCTTGAAAAAATAAAAATAAAATCCTCTTTTTTTAACAATCTTAAATTATTAAAATCAACAATTGCATATCCAAAATTATTAATTTTAACATTTTTTTTAAACCATAAATTAAATCTATTTTCTATAGACTTTCTTTCTTTTTGAGCTTTTTTTAGCATTTTTTTTAATTTATTATCTGTTAACCCTTCATTTTCTAATTTTGGTAAAATTTTTCTAATTCTATTTCTAAAATACTTCATAGATTTATTTGTTGGATCTTCCATCCAATTAATATTATTTTTATTTAAAAATTTAATAATTTCCTTTTTCTTTATATCTAATAATGGCCTTAATATTCTTAATTTTTCTTTAAATAAAATTTTTGGCATACAAGCTAAACCATAAACGTTGCTATTATCATTCAATCTCATAATAAAAGTTTCTTTCTGATCTTCAAAATGGTGGGCGACCAACAAATTTTTTACATTATTACTAAAACACCAATCATCAAAAATACTATATCTAAATTCTCTTGCTTTATTTTGAATACCTTTTTTTGGTATATTTAATAAATTCCATTTAAAACAATGATATGGAATTCCTTGTTCTTCTAAAATAATTTGCGTTTTTTTACATTCTTCATCGCTATTTTTCCTTAATCCGTGATCAACAATAAGTGCTGTTATTTTCCCACCTTTATTATCTATCCATTCTTTTACAAGAAGAGCTAAACAAATACTGTCGCTACCTCCTGAAACTGCTACTGCTAAATGTGGCTTTTTTTCATATGGACCAAGACTATCCATAGTTTTACGAAAGAATTTTTTAATCATTTAAACTAACATTTGTTTTCTTGAATTATATAATTTGTTTTTTTTAAAACATCTCTTTCTGAATCTGGATATTGCTTAATTATTTTCTTTAAAGCATCACAAGATTCCTTCTTTTTATCTAGATTTGAAAAAGAAATAGCTATTTTTAATAAACTTGGAGCGGCTTTTTTATGTTTCTTAAAACTTTTTATTACTTCTCCATATGCCAACACAGCTTCTGGATAATTTTCTCTAACAAAAAGAGATTCTCCTAGCCAATAATATGCACTAGGAGCTTTTTCATCTTTTGGGTATTTTTTTACAAATCCTCTAAAAGCAGTTTCTGCATCAGAATAATTTAGGTTTTGTAAAGAGTCTTTTCCATAATTAAATAAACTTTCTGCGGTTTGAAAATTTTTTGCAACTTCAAAACTTTGATCTTCTTTGGACTCTTTTATACTTCCTAATATTTCAACATCTCCCCCAACTGTATTAACATCTGATGTGTTTTTTGGGTATGCGTATGTATCTGGTTCATCAGATCTATCCCTTTTAGATAATGGCAAAGCTGATGTATTATTAGTAGTAGACAATCTAAAATCTACATCAGATGTAATTTTATCCATTTTTTCTTGCAATTGGTCTAATCTAAAAAAAATTTCTTCAAATTGACCATTTATTTTTGCAAAATCATTTTCTAATTTATTTATTCTTATTTGGTATTTAGATGAAACTGGCGCACTATCTTCTTTAACCAAAGTATTATCACTTGGAGCATATAAAGATTTTTGAACATCTGAAATTTCTTGCTCTAAACGATTTAATTTTTCACTCAATAAATTAAAATCAAATTGATCCACTGCCTTTAAGTTAAATGAAAGAAAAAACAAAAATAAAATTAATAGGATATTTTTTTTTTTATTAAACATATTTCAACTAAATTTTTATTAAAACTTAGCTTATAAATATTATTAAGATTACTATAAAATCAAGAGAAGAGAAGAATAATTTATCTATCTACGTCTAAGGTTGTCACTGATCTTCTATTTTTTGTCCAAGCGTCATCATATGAGCCTTCTACATCCGGTCTTTCTTTACCATATGAAACAATATTTACTCTATCTTCGGCTATGCCCATTGAAGTCAAATATTCTCTAACAGCATTAGCTCTTCTTTCACCTAAAGCCAAGTTATATTCTCTAGTTCCTCTTTCATCACAATGACCTTCAATTAATATATATTTAGATGGATTTTGATCCATCCATGTAACTTGTAAATCTAAAGTACCTTCTGACATTGATGATAATAAATATGAGTCATAACCAAAATATATTTTTGCTGGAACAGTTGCGTCTTTATCAAGATAAGACATGCCGCCTTTCTCGTAAAGACCAGTAGAAACATCCTCTAACGATCCATCTTGTTGTGCACAGCTAAATAAGAATATTGAAAAAACAAAAACTGAAATTGATCTTAATAAATACATTACTATAAAATCTATATAAAAATTAATATATAACTTAACTCATAAAATTATAGAAATAACTTTGATTAGATACAAGTGTTTTTTTATTTTTTTTATTGTAATAAAGGGGACCATGCAGGATCAGATGCTTCCAATGGAGTTATAATTTCTTTTTCATGAAATCCAGTTAAATCAATTAAATAAATCCTTGTTTTCCCTTCTTTTTTATTTTTTGGGTAATCTTTCTTCGTATACGCTATCATTCTTCCATTAGGAGTCCAGGTTGGGCCTTCTACTAAAAACCCTTTAGCAATTACTCTTTCACCTTTTCCTTCAGGTGTCATTATCCCAATATAAAAAGTTTTATTAAAGTACTTTGTAAAAGCAATATAATCTCCTCGTGGTGACCAAACTGGAGTTGAATAATGCCCTTTACCAAAACTAATTCTTTTTATTTTTTTTCCCTTATTGGACATAACGTATATTTGTGGAGATCCTCCTCTATCAGAATTAAAGGTAACTCTTTTTCCATTAGGAGAATAAGAAGGAGAAGTATCTATACCTCTGTAAGTAGTTAATTGTTTTCTTATATTAGTTTTAAGATTATACGAATATATATCTGAATTACCTTCAGTTGCTAAAGACATTATTACCTCATCCCCAAAAGGAGAGAATCTAGGTGCGAAAGTCATTCCAGGAAAATCTCCTACTACTTCCTGCTTACCAGTTTCAATATCTAATAAATATACTCTTGGTATTCTGCCAATATAAGATAAATATGTTAATTCTTGTTGGGATGGAGAAAATCTTGGAGTTAACACTAAATTAGTTCCGTTTGTTAAGAATCGATGGTTAGCTCCATCTTGATCCATTATTGCCAATCGTTTAATTCTTTTTTTTGAAGGACCACTTTCGGCTATATAGGCAATCCTTGTATCAAAATAACCAATTTCACCAGTGAGTCTTTCGTAAACTTTATCTGCTATTCTATGAGAAATTTGTCTCCAATTACTTCTTGCGGTACTGAATGCCCATCCTGCCATTTGTTGTTCAGCAAAAACATCCCATAATCTAAATTCAATCCTAATATTACCTGATGCATCTAATTGAGTTGACCCAACAATTAAAGCTTGAGCGTTTATAACTTTCCAATCTGCAAATTTTGGCATTACATTGGGGTTAGAAATTTTTTGTATATAAGCTTTTGGATCAATTACTTTAAAAAGTCCACTGTTATTTAAGTCAGCCACAACTAACTTAGTAATTTGATTTGCCAACTCTTGTTCTTCATCATTCGTACCAATAAAATCATTAATTCCTATTGGTGTTGGTTCAGTATAACCCGAAGTAATATCTATTCTGAGTTCCGCGTATGCATTTATACTAAAAATTAAAAAAATAAAAAAAGAAATTATAATTTTTTTCATATACATAATGTTTTTTTTTTAAATCTAATAACCAATTATACTTTTTGGATCAAAATTTAAAGTTAAATTTTTCCATTTATCAAATTTATCTTGTGGCAAAGGTGCATTTTTACACCTTGGATTTAAAACAGCCCTTAAAGCGCTTTCTGCAGCTGTTCTAAAAAATTTATCTCTTTTCATTCTACTTATATTAACAATTCTTGCGTCAATAACATTACCGTCTTTATTAAATCTTACTCTAATTTCTGTTGCTAAATCTCCTACTTCTCTAGCACCAGACGGAATATTCCAACATTTTTCAAAATGTCTCCTCACAGCATCAATTTCACTAATTGATAAGTTTATTCCTAGTTTTGTTGGAGTTACTTTTTCATCACTTTCAGTATCTTCTTTTTTCTTTTTTTTTTTATCATTAAAATCTCTTTTTATTTCTTCTATTGACTTTAAGACACTTTGTAATTGATTAGGTTTTTTTTTTAATTCTTTTAATTTTACAACTTTTTTTTTCTTTATAACCTCACTCGTATCATCTTTTTTATCAATTATTTCTCTAGTATCATCAGTTACACTCTGTTGATTATCATATTTAACATTATCTTGATCGGCATAATTTGTTTTATTTTTATTTGTATTTGGGCTTTTTTTAAAATTTATTTTTGGTGCTGTCGTCTTATCTGTAATATTTATTATTTCGACAGGTAGCGGAGGTAAAAATTCTGCTCTATATCTAAACAAATTAGGCAAGCCATAATATATTAACATTATGATTAGAAGATGAAGACCTAATGATTGTAATAGATAATTTTTTTTTTCCAAAATTTCTTTTTTTATTGGAATAAAAATTAAATTATTAACTACCATTTATTTTTTTTTTGTTTCAAAATCTGTGACTAAAGCAATTTTATTAAAACCTGCTGACGTTATTACAGCCATTACTTCAACTACTCTTCCATAAGATAAAACTTCATCCGCTCTAATAAAAATTTTTCTATCATTTCTATTTTTTGAAATAGAAACTAATTTCGGAATTAATTTATCTAAACTTATTTCAGTATCTTGAACAAAGATTTTTTCTTCCTTATTAATTGTAATCGATAAAGGAGTTTGATCTTCAGGTAATGCTTTTGCTTTTGTCTTTGGTAAATTAATTGGAACACCAACAGTTAATAACGGGGCAGTTATCATAAATATAACTAACAAGACCAGCATGACATCGACCATAGGGGTAACGTTTATTTGACTAATCGTTTTATTGCGTTTTAAAATTCTAGAAAACTTTAAACTATTAATTCTTTGTATAGGTTTTACTGACATTATTTTATTTAATTACGCGATTAATAAATTCTTGCGCAAAAGTTTCTAATCTAATTGAATAATTATCAAGAACACTTGAAATTTTATTATAAGCTATAACTGCCGGGATAGCAGCTATCAAACCTAATGCAGTGGCAAATAAAGCTTCTGCAATTCCAGGAGCTACGACTGCTAAACTAGTATTTTTAGTAATTCCAATAGCCTGAAAACTATTCATAATTCCCCATACAGTTCCAAATAATCCTACAAAGGGTGCTGCCGATCCCAATGAAGCTAAAAAAATCATATTTTTTTCTAATTTTGTCATTTCATTATTGATAGATGAAACCATAACGCTATTTAATCTATTTTCTGTTTTATCCTTAATTTTTGAATTTCTTATTTTTAACCACTCAATCATTGATTTATTAAAAATTGCAATCATCGGGTTATCGTTCTTACTTTCAGTTTTTGTATATAAATCTTCTAGAGAAGAAGTTGACCAAAAAATATCTTCAAATTTTTTTGTAACATTATTAATTTTTCTTATCATTTTAATTTTATTTATTATTATTGCCCAACTCCAAACCGATGAAAGAAAGAGACCTATCATTACAAATTTAACAATTGGATCTGCTCTTAAAAATAGAGAGAATATAGATAAATCGTATGCACTATTTTGAACAAGATTTACTGCGTCTACTGCTTGGTTTTCCATAATTTTATATTTATATTCTAAAATTATAACGAAAAAAACAAAGTATTATTTCTTTACAAAATTGTAAAATTACTTTTTTTTAACTATTTCAGATACTTTTTCTAAATCATCACTATGAACCATTACCCAAAAGCCAGGCCTACCAGACTCACATAACGCTATTACTGGAGTTTTAGATTCTTTTTTTGCCATTTCATTTGTTTCATCCCAAAGAGATATTACAGAATGTTTTTTTCTTAATTTACATTCAACAAATAAATCTTTATGAAGAGAATCGGACCTTGTATGCCTAGAACTTCCGCCACTTAAAGGTGTTCTATTAGTATTAAAATATCTTGCTACTTGTCTTTCTCTAGCTTTCCAGGTTTTATCAGCCATACTATTAATTAATTATCAAAGTCTATTGTATCAAAAACTTCTTTTGAAATATCATAATTCGAAGATATATTTTGAACATCTTCATTGTCTTCTAGTTGATTAATAAGATTAAAAATCTTTTTACCATCTTCTTTATTTAAATTAATTTTATTCAATGATACCCAAGTCAAAGAAACAGAAATTGGGTCAATAGATAATTTAGCAATATTTTCTTTTATGACTGTAATTTTATTTGGATCACAATAAATTATATAATTGCTGTCTTCATTAATAATATCTTCGGCTCCCGTTTCTACTGCTAAATCAAAAATTTTATTTTCTAAATCTTTATTTTTTTTATAAATCAACTCGCCTTTTCTTTTATAATTATGAGATACGCTCCCATTTTCTGCAATAGATCCTCCATTTTTTGAAAAAATTTGTCTTATTTCTGAAACTGTACGATTTTTATTATCTGTCATAGTCTCAACTATTAATGATGTTCCTCCTGGCCCAAAACCTTCATATTTTATTTCTTCTAAATTATTACTTTCATTACTAGAACCTCTTTTAATAGCTCTATCTATATTATCTTTTGGAACATTTGCAGCTTTTGCCGCGTCTATAGCAGTTCTTAATCTATGATTTGAATTTGGGTCATCCCCTCCTTGTTTTGACGCAATCTGAATTTCTCGTCCTAATTTAGCAAAAATTTTTGCTCTTTTTTTATCTTGTGCTCCTTTTCGGAACATTATATTTTTAAATTTTGAATGGCCAGCCATAAAATAAATTATAACTCCTAAATTTCTTGTAATGAACCGCCGACTATTATTGGTGTAATTGATTTTGCTAATCCAGTGTTATCATCTAATTCAACTAATACGCATGATAAAGAGGCTTCTCCAGTTGCAGGGTTAATACCTCTAACTGGAATTTTTTTTTTAAACCTTTCAAGGGCTTTTGTTTTATCCATGCCAATTATTGAATCGTAATCTCCACACATACCTAAATCTGAAATATATGCTGTTCCGTTAGAAAGTATTCTTGCATCACTTGTTGGTACATGAGTATGTGTTCCTACAATTAAACTGGTCTTTCCATCGAAACCATGCCCTATTGCCATTTTTTCACTAGTTGCTTCACAATGTATATCAATTATTATCGCCGAAATATTTTTTCCCAATAATTTATCGCCAATAACTTTTCTAATAGAATCAAAAGGATCATCTAACGGATTCATAAAAACTCTTCCCATTACATTTATAACTAAAATTTTTTTTTGATCCTTTTCATAAATTCCATAACCATTGCCAGGAGTGTCAATCGGATAATTGTTTGGTCTTAATAATCTTTTTTCATCATCTATAAAATTAAAAACATCATGATTATCGAAAATATGATTTCCTCCTGTAATTACATCAATGCCGGCCGAGAACAAATCATCACAAATTTTTTTAGATATACCTTTTCCATGAGAAGCATTCTCTCCATTTGCCAAAATAAAATCAGGATTATATTTTTTTTTAAAATAAGGTAGTTTTTCTATTAAAGCATCTCTTCCAGATCTGCCAAAAATATCGCCAAAAAAAATAATTTTCATTTAGTTAATGATTGTATCCGTGAAATTAATTGATCGATTTTACTTTTAACTATAGAATTATTCTCAGAATTCTTTTGTCTTAAATTTTCTAACTCAAGCTTATAATTTTTTCCATAAGGATTATCAACTTTACTTTTATTTTTCATAATACTATTTAATTCTTCGCTTAATAAAATTCCTGTTAAAACCAAAAGCCTTGAATGATCAACGTTTTTTAATTTAGCTGATAAATTTTTTACTTTTTCATTAAAATACTTAGATAATTCTAAAACATACTTTTCTTTATTTTTTTCACAAGTGATGTCGTAGTATCTACCGTTAATATTTATTCTTAAAACTGGCATTTTTTTTTTTTTCTTATTATATCAACTTATACTAAAATATAATTTTTATTCTATAATTTATAGCAAAAATTAGAATTAAAAATTATATATCTTAATGTGATAGCCAAAAATTATTTAAATATAAAAGAATTAAAATTAATGTCTAATGCTATAAGGGCATTATCAATGGATGCAGTTGAAAAGGCTAATTCCGGCCATCCAGGAATGCCATTAGGCATGTCAGATGTTGCAACTATACTATTTAAATATTTTTTAAAATATAACCCAAAAAATCCTTTTTGGCCTGATAGAGACAGATTCGTTTTATCGGCTGGTCACGGGGCAATGCTTTTATATTCTTTATTATATTTGACTGGATATAAAAAAATGTCATTAAATCAGATAAAACGATTTAGACAATTAAATAGTCAAACTCCAGGACATCCTGAAATTAATTTAGAGTGCGGAATTGAAACAACTACTGGTCCTCTAGGACAAGGATTAGCTAATTCAGTAGGAATGGCAATAGCTGAAAACCATTTGTCTTCAAAATTTGGAAAAAGTTTAGTTAATCATCATACATATGCACTAGTAGGAGACGGATGTTTAATGGAAGGTATAAGTCAAGAATCAATATCATTAGCTGGACATTTAAATTTAAAAAAATTAATTGTATTATTCGATGATAATAAAGTATCTATAGATGGCCCAACTAGTTTATCAACTTCAGAAAATCATTTAGAAAGATTTAAATCTTGTAATTGGGATGTTCAAAAAATAAACGGACACAATTTCTCTCAAATTTATAATTCAATTAAAAAAGCTAAAAGTTCTAATAAACCATCTTTAATAGCTTGTAATACTATAATAGGATACGGCTCTCCAAATAAGCAGGGTAAAAATTCCAGTCATGGCGCTCCTTTGGGAAAAGAAGAAATAGAAAAAACAAAAAAAAAATTAAATTGGAATTATCCAGATTTTTTTATACCAGAAAAAATATTAAAATTTTGGAATAAGCTTTCTATCAAAGGAATAAATGAAAATAAAAAATGGGACGTTAGAATAAAAAAAATAAATAAGAAAAAAAGAAATAATTTTTTAAATCATTTAAATAATAAAATTCCTAATAATGCTTTTGATGATTTTAAAAAATTAAAAATAAAATTAATAAAAAAAAATGAAGAAATTGCTACAAGGAAAGCTTCTAATCTTGCAATTGATGTTTTATCAAAAAAAATTCCCTTTTTATTTGGAGGGGCTGCAGATTTAACTGAATCTAATCTTACAAAATCAATTAACCAGAAAGTTTTTAATAAAAAAAATCCTAAAGGAACATATTTATATTATGGAATAAGAGAGCACGCTATGGTTTCTGCTATGAGCGGGATGTTTTTACATGGAGGAATAGTGCCTTACGGTGGTTCATTTTTAATATTTACCGATTATTGCAGACCAGCAATAAGATTAGCATCTTTCATGAAAATTAAAGCAATTTATGTAATGACACACGACTCAATTGGATTAGGTGAAGATGGGCCAACGCATCAACCCATCGAACAACTTGCAAGTTTAAGAGCAATTCCTAATTTAAATGTTTTAAGGCCTGCGGATGCAATAGAAACATTTGAATGTTGGGAAGTTGCTTTAAAATTAAACAATCCTTCAATAATCTCATTAACTCGACAGAATATTCCTATTATAAGAAAATTAGAAAATTCAAAAAATTTGTCCAATAACGGTGGTTATATAATTTATCAAACCAAAAAAAATAATAGAGATATTACAATTCTAGCAACTGGGTCAGAGGTATCTATTGCGTTAGAAACAAAAAATATATTAGAAAAAAAATCATACAATGTAACAGTTGTATCTATTCCTTGTTGGGAAATTTTCGATAAAAAAAATAACGACTATAAAAATAAAGTTCTTGGTCCAATTGATAAAAGAATAGCAATAGAAGCAGCTTCAAAATTTGGTTGGACTAAATATATAAAAAATGATGATTATATATTAGGGATGAGTGATTTTGGTTCTTCTGCTCCTCACAAAGTTTTATATAATAAATTTGGATTAAATTCAAAAGAGCTTGTTAAATTAGCAATAAAGGTTATTAAAAAATAATGGTTAATATAGCAATAAATGGTTTTGGAAGAATTGGTAGGCTTTTTCTAAGAGCTCTAACAGAAAATAAAAATTCAAAAAATATAAAAGTAAAAATTATTAACGATTTAGCGAATTTAGAATCAAACATACATTTATTTAAATATGATTCTGTTCATGGAACTTACAAAAATAAAATTAAAAAAAATAACAATTCTTTTGATATAGGTTTAGGAAAAATAGAAATTATTTCTGAAACAAATCCTTTAAAATTGCCATGGAAGAAAAATAATATAGATATTGTAATTGAATGCACTGGGATTTTAACATCAAAAAAAGATTCATTAAAACATATTAAAGCTGGAGCAAAAAAAGTTATAATTTCTGCTCCGTCAGATAATCCTGACATAACTGTTGTCTATGGAGTTAATCATAACGAAATAAAAAATAACCATAAAATAATTTCAAATGCCTCCTGTACAACTAACTGCTTAGCTCCAATTGCAAATATTTTAAATAAATTAATTGGAATAGAAACTGGGCACATGACAACTATTCATTCATATACAGGAGATCAAAGAATTGTTGATACTTTCCACAATTCAGATTTAAGAAGAGCAAGATCAGCCGCAACATCTTTAATACCAACAAAAACAGGTGCAGCGAAAGCTATAGGATTAGTAATACCATCTTTAGATGGAAAATTAGACGGAACAGCTATTAGAGTTCCTACTCCAAACGTAAGTTTAATAGATTTTGTTTTTAATGCTTCTAGAAACACTTCTGAAAATGAAATAAATAAGATTTGTATTAATTCATCAAAAAAAGAATTAAAAGATATTTTATCAATAAATAATGAACCGTTGGTTTCTGTAGATTTTAATCATTCTCCTTATAGTTCCAATTTTGATACTACGCAAACAAAAGTTATCAAAAAAAAATTGTGTAGAATAGTTTCTTGGTATGATAATGAATGGGGATTTGCAAATAGATTAATTGACCTTATAAATTATATTTCAAAAAATATCTAATGACCGAAGAAAATATAGAAAATATTGCAAAAAAAATTGTTGAAAATAATAAAGGTATTCTTGCCGCTGATGAAAGTACAAATACTATAAAAAAAAGATTTGACTCTATAAATGTTGAATCAAATGAAAAAACAAGATGTAATTATAGGTATACATTATTTTCTACTCCTGAAATTTCAAAATATATATCTGGAGTTATTTTGTTCGAAGAAACTTTTTCCCAAAAAAATTCAAATGGTGAATTATTAAGAAATAAATTAGAAAGCGTTGATTGTTATCCAGGAATAAAAATTGATCAAGGGTTAGAGGAAATTAACAAAGACTCAATTGAAACCTATACTAAAGGTATAGAAACACTTGATGATCGATTAAAACCTTTTGCTAAAAATGGTGCAAAATTTACTAAGTGGAGAGCTGTGATTAATATAGGAGATAGTATTCCGTCACCTAATTGCATTGAAAAAAATTCTTCTTTATTAGCTGAATATGCATTAATTAGTCAAAATAATAATTTAGTACCAATTGTTGAGCCTGAAGTTATTATGGATGGAAATCATGACATAGATAAATGTTATGAAGTAACTAAAGAAACTTTAAATCAAGTTTTTATTCATTTGAAAAAAAAAAATGTAAATTTAAAAGGAATCTTATTAAAACCAAATATGATAGTTCCTGGAAGTAAAAGTGGTATTGAATTAAATATAAAAGAAATAGCAGAAAAAACTTTTAAATGTTTATCTGAAACTGTTCCTAAGGAAGTGCCTGGGATTGTTTTTTTGTCTGGGGGTTTAACTAGTATAAAAGCTACAATGATTTTAAATCAAATAAACAAATCAAATAACGCGCCTTGGAATTTATCTTTTTCATATGGAAGAGCCTTGCAGGAGGATGCTTTAAAAGCATGGGCAGGAAAGATTGAAAATAAAAATTTAGTTCAAAAAATTTTTTTACATCGTGCTAGAATGAATTCTTTGGCTTGTGAAGGTAAGTGGGAAACAAGCTTAGAAAATGAATAATTTTTTTAAAAAAAAAAGGAAATATTTATATCTTATAACCCCTCCTGAGCTATTAACTAAGAAACTTCCTTTAAAAAACTATTTAATAGTTTTAAATTTAGTACTTAAAACAAAAAAAATTAAGTTTTTACAACTAAGATTAAAAAATAAAACAAAAAAAAAAATTTTATACTCATTAAAAAAAATCAGTGTTATTTGTAAAAAGAATAAAACAATTTTGTTTATAAATGATTACATCGATAATCAATTTTTAAAATTTTGTGATGGAATACATTTAGGGCAAAAAGATATTTCAAAAAATAAAATTAAAATAATTCTAAAAAAAAAAAAATACTTAGGTATTACTTGTCACAATTCAAAGCTTTTTGCAAAACAAGCAATTAATTTTAACCCCAACTACATATCATTTGGGTCTTTTTTTGAAACTAAAACAAAGAATGTAAAACATAAAGCAGACGTTAAAAATATTAACTGGTTTAAAAAAAATTTTAAACTACCATGTGCTGCTATTGGAGGTATAAATTTGGAAAATTGTAACAAAATTTTAAAAACAAAATGTGATTTAATTGCTGTGTCTTCAGGTGTTTGGAATTATAAAAATGGCCCTATAGAAGCTGTTAATAAATTTTATAAAATTTTAAATAACTAGAATGAAAATATCTGCAAATGAAATAAAAATTGGAAATATTTTAGAATTTGAAAATAAATTATGGAAAGTTTTAAAATTAGAACACACAAAACCTGGAAAAGGTGGGGCTTATATCCAAGTTGAACTTAAAGACATAACTATTGGAACAAAAAAAAATGAAAGGTTTAGATCTGATGAAAATATTGAAAAAGCTTTTCTTGAGCAAAAAAAATTTCAATTTCTTTACTCTAGTGGAGATGAATATTTTTTTATGGATCAAACAAATTACGAGCAAATAAACATAAATAAAGATGATATTTCTAAAGATACTTTACCTTATTTAAAAGATGGTATTAACATATTTATTGAATTTAAAGACACTAGTCCTATAAATATTTTACTGCCAGAAACAGTAATTCTAAAAATAAAAGAAGCAGAAGCTGTAATCAAAGGTCAGACAGCAACATCTGGGTTAAAACCTGCAATATTAGAAAATGGAGTAAAAATAATGGTTCCTCTTCATATTGAAGAAGGTATGAAAGTTGTAGTAAAAACAACTGATAGCTCTTATGTAGAAAAAGTAAAATAAAAAAATTCAAAAAATGGCTTTAAAAACTCCAATTATAAATATTATGACAAAGGCAGCTTATAAAGCTGGCAATATTTTAATTAAAGATTTTAGAGAAGTAGAAAATTTACAAGTTTCAAAAAAAGGAGTTGGAGATTTTGTTACATCTGCTGATTTAAATTCAGAAAAGACGATAATAAAAATATTAGAAAAAAGCTATCCTCAAATAAAAATTATATCTGAAGAAACAAATTCAGATACTAGTTTAGATGAACATGAAAAAAAATGGATAATCGACCCATTAGATGGAACATTAAATTTCTTACACGGATTACCCCATTTTGCTATATCTATAGCTTTAATGGTTAAAAATGAAATAATCTCAGGAGTTGTCTATGACCCAATTAAAGATGAATTATTTTGGGCAGAAAAAGGTGTAGGCGCGTATATTAATGATAAAAGAATAAGAGTTTCAAGTCGTAACCAATTAAAAAATGCTTTAGTATCTACTGGAATTCCTTGGAAAGGAATGGAAAACTCTCACAAAAATTATTTAAAAATATTAGAAAATATAATGAAAAGTTCATCAGGAATAAGAAGATACGGTGCAGCTGCACTTGATTTAGCTTATGTGGCAGCAGGAAGATATGATGCTTTTTGGGAATTTAATTTAAAAACATGGGATATTGCCGCTGGCTCACTTATAGTAAAAGAAGCGGGAGGATATGTGGGAAATATTTACAAAAATGAAAATTTCTTATATACAGGAAATATATATGCGTGTAATAATAACTTAGTGGATGAATTAAAAAATAAATTTATTATTTAAAATAATATGAAATTTTTAATAAAAAATTCTTATTTTTCTTTAATAACTCTGTTCTTTGCATCTTACGCATTTGCAATTGATCCAGTAGAAATTGGGAAAAAGTATCAAGAGGACCTAGAAATCAACTTATCAGTTATTGAAAATTTAAATAAAAATTTATACGAACAAAAAATTGAAATTAAAAAAGATATAAGAACAAAAATAAAAAAAAAAGATAATGTTATTCTAAAAAAAGAAAATCTTAAAAAAGAAAATGAAATAAAAATTGAAAAATCTATAAATAAACAATTAGCAAGAATACAAAGTACAGTTGAAGAAATACCAAATCAAATACAAATTTTTTTTAATTCTAACACAGCTAATTTAAAAGAAGATGACTCAAAAAAAATCAAAGATTTTATAAATAATAAAATTGATAAAAAAAACTTAAATTTTAAGATAACTTCGTATGCAAAAACTAACAAATCTGAAGATGCATCTAGAAGACTATCTCTTGATAGAGCTATTAATATAAGATCGATACTTCTGGATCAAGGGATTCCAGCAAAGAATTTAATAGTAAAATCATTTGGAGATGCTAAAAATAAAGAAAATAAAGTAATAATTGAGTTTGAAAAAAGATAAAAAAAAAATATATTTATATAATGAAAAAAAATATACATCCAGATTACCATGAAATTGAAGTAGTTATGACTGACGGGACGAAGTTTAAAACTAAATCTACATGGGGTAAAAAAGGTGATGTGCTTAATCTAGATATAGATCCAAAATCTCATCCTGCCTGGAATGCTGGAGAAAAAAAATTAGTTGATGCGCAAGGGCAAATTTCTAAATTTGAAAAAAAATTTAAAAGTTATAAAAGAAATAAAGAAAATAATGCGTCACAGCCAGATCCTGAAAATAAAAAAAAATAAAATTAAATATTTAAATAAGTGAAAGTTATTGAAATTAAGAAACCGGGAGGTCCAGAAGTTTTATATATTGGATCAAGGCCCATTCCAAAAATAAAAAAGAATGAAGTTTTAATAAAGGTTAAAGCTGCCGGAATTAATAAACCTGACATATTACAAAGAAATGGGGAATACCCTGCGCCAAAAGATGCAAGCGATATATTAGGTCTTGAAGTGTCAGGAAGTATAGTTGAATTAGGAACAGATGTTAAAAATTTAAAAATAGGAGATAAAGTATGTGCTTTAGTTTCTGGGGGAGGATATGCGGAATATTGTACTGCACCATATACACAATGTCTTCATATACCAAAAAATATTTCATTTGAAGAAGCAGCAACATTACCTGAAACATTTTTTACTATTTGGTTCAATCTTTTTATAAGAAGTAAAATAAAAAAAAATAATAAAATCTTAATTCATGGTGGTTCAAGTGGTATTGGTACTACAGCTATACAGTTTGCAAAAAACTACGGCCTAGAAATCTTTACAACTACTAGATCTGATGAAAAAGTAAAAAAATGTAAAATTCTCGGGGCACATCATGCAATAAATTCTAAAAAAAAAAATTTTGAGGAATTTATAAAGAAAAAAACAAAAAACAAAGGAGTGGATTTTATTTTAGATATTGTTGGTGGTGATTATGTTCAAAAAAATATTAATCTTCTAAAAAGAAATGGAACATTAATAAATATTGGGTGGTTAACAGGATCTATAGTAAAAATTAATTTATTAATGATTATGCTTAAAAGATTAACAATAACTGGGTCAACGCTTAGAGTTGGTTCTTTAGAAGAAAAAGAACTTATAACTAAAGGTCTAAAAAAAAATATATGGCCATTATTAAAAAAAAAAAAAATAAAGCCAATTCTATGTAAAACTTTCCCACTAAATAAAGTAAAAGATGCACATATTTTTATGGATAAAGGGTTACATTTTGGTAAAATAGCATTAGTTATTTAATATATTTTGATATCAATAATCATTTAATTTTGAATTAATATTATGGCTAAAATTTTAATGCCCAAGGCAACCGCAATTTGGTTATTAGAAAACACTTCATTAACTTTTGAACAAATATCATCCTTTTGTGAATTACATATTTTGGAGATTGAATCAATGGCAAATGGAGAGGCTGCAGGAAAATTACCAGGAATAAATCCAATAAACAATAAAATATTAACAATGGAAGAAATAAAAAAATGTGAAAAAAGTTCTAAATCAAGATTAAAAATAAATAAAAGTGAATTACCAAAGCCAAAAAAAATAGCTAAAGGGGCAAAATATACTCCAATAGCAAAAAGACAAGAAAGACCTAGTGCAATTAAATGGTTATTAAAAGAATTTCCATCTATTACTGATAATGAAATTTGTAGATTAATAAGAACCACAAAAAATACTGTGGATTCGATTAGAAATAAAAGTCATTGGAATTATGAAAATATTATAGCTAAAGATCCTTTAAGACTAGGTTTTTGTAATGAAAAAGATTTAAATAAAATGTCGGAACTTCATAAAGTTGAAAAAACAATTGAAGAAAATGATCAAATTAGTGATAATTCTAATGAAAATAATGAAACTGAAGAAATAAATAAGGAGCAATAATATGAGTATAAAAGTAGCGATTATAATGGGAAGTGAATCTGATGCTGAAGAAATGAAACCAGCTTCAGATATTCTTAATGAATTAGATATAGAAAACGAATCTAGAGTTATATCAGCGCATAGAACCCCTGATAGACTTAGAGAATACATTCTAAATTCAGAAAAAAATGGAGTAAAAGTATTTATTGGAGGCGCTGGTATGGCTGCTGCATTGCCTGGTGTTATAGCTGCACATACGCATTTACCGGTTTTAGGAGTTCCTATAGAAAGCAAAAGTTTAAAAGGAATGGATAGTTTGTTATCAATTGTTCAAATGCCTCCTGGTATACCTGTGGGAACTTTAGCAATAGGAAAGGCTGGATCAAAAAATGCTGGATTACTAGCAGCATCAATGCTTGCCTTAGAAGATAAGAATATTGAAAAAAAATTAAAGGAATTTAGAAAAAAACAAAGTGATAAAGTAAGGAAAGATCCGTTATAAGAATTTACTAACTGTTTCTTTAAGCTTTTGCTTTATATTGCTTACTAAATTCATATTCATTATAGATTTATCTAGAAAATTAAAAGTTTTATCTAGATTATTAGATTTGTCGTTTATCCAAATAATTACAGCTAAACTATAAATTGATGCCAATAGTGCTCTTTTTGTATAAAAATTATAATCTGTGGATTTATCTCCTATTAACTTCCAAATATGATCCGATGTCTTGTACAATAATTTACTAGATAATATTTGTTTATTAGGTTTCGATAAAAAAGATAAACTGTTTTTAATAGAAGATTTATTTTTATTTAATAATTCAAATCTAATTTTTACTGCATTTAATACCGAAATTCTAATACTTTTTTTATTAAATCTTTTTTTTTTATAAATTTTAGATAATTCATTATTTGTAAAATAATTAAAATATAGAATTAAATCTTCTAAATCTTTTGGGAAAATTTCATTTAGTAAATTTTTATTAAATTTAAGTTTTTTTTGTGTTTCATTATAAGTTGAAATATTCCATCCTTTATTTGAAGAAATTCTTAAAAATTCTTTTAAAAATCTATTTTTTTTAGTATGTTTTTGCATTTTTTTAAAATAGTAATTGAATTTTATATATTAATTCATATTCTTATCAAATTAATTATTTATTTAAATAATAAAGAAAAGGAGAAAAAAATAGTACAAATATTTATAAGAGACAATAATTTAGAAATTGCATTAAAGATACTTAAAAAAAAAATGCAACAAGAAGGTCTTTTTAAAGAAATGAAATTAAGAAGACATTACGAAAAACCTTCAGTAAAAAAAAAGAGAGTTTCTTCTGAGGTAATGAGAAGAAAAAGAAAATTTCAAAGAAAATATTAATTAATTAATTTATTCCTTTTATTCAAAATCACTTTTTCGTCAAAATTTTCTATTAAATTATTAAATAGTTTATGCCAATTTAATTTAACATTAAGCTTCATAAATAAAGATCCCATACCTATTGCAGCTCTATCCATAAATACAAATTCTTTAGGTGGCTCAACTCCGCCTATCTTCTTTAACTCCTTATAAACTTTATTTGCTACATCAAATCCGTATCCTTCTTTATTTTCCCCTTGTATTAATCTCTTTTTGTCTTCTAGCAAAGGTCCATAAATATAAGAAGCCCATAAATTTAAAATTTTAATTAAATTCTTATTAATTTTTTTAAAACCCCAAGTTTTATATGCTTCTACAGCCATATCTTCATCCTTCTTATCAAGCGCATAATATAAATCTAAAACTCCCTTAACAAATTTAATTGGGAAGAATCTAACACATCCAAAATCAAATAAATTAATATCTCCGTTATTTTTAAANGNATAATTNCCNAAGTGNGGNTCNCCATGAATAACACANAATTTATAAAATGGNGTATACCANGCATTAAAAATATTNNNAGCNATTTTTTCNNATAAATCTTTTTTANTTTTTNNNTNTTTAATTATNNNATCTAANGGTTTNCCNTCAAGCCAAGNCATNGTNATNANTNTNTTNGTTGAATAATNTNTATANACTTTNGGNANATTAACAAAATTACTCGNTTNTAAAAATTNTTTTNAANATNTNNATATTNTTTATTTCATTTTNATANTCAATNTCTTCNANTAANCGNTCNTTNATTTCTNAAAANATTTTTTTNGTTTTAATAGCTTTATTATATTTNTCAAANAANNTTANAATNANNNNAAANTGATTTAAATCAACATTTACAGCTGANNNCATGTCNGGNTATTGTAATTTNCANGCNANNANATCTCCNTTTTTTAATTTTNCTTTATGAACTTGNCCTANAGANGCNGCANATGANGCNGAAGNNTTAAATTCTNANAAATNTTTATNCCAATTNNNTCCNANTTCATTTANCATTCTNCTTTTNACAAAAGANTCNCCCATAGNNGGNGCATTNGACTGTAANTGNATNANNTGNTNAGAATATTCTANTGGTANNGCATNNGGTATCATNGATAANAGTTGNGCNATNTTCATAAANGGNCCTTTNACTGNTCCTANNTNNTTNTTTAAATNTAAAGCATGTTTATTTTTATCNATATNTAANCCNANAANTTTNTTNGCTCCNANTCTNGTTAANATNCCNCNAACNTGNCCNGTNACNTGGATNTATCTATTNGCTCTTTTAGAAAATTTATCTTTATCTAAAATATTTTTCAATTTTTAATAATTTAAAATATATAATTGATAATAAAATATATAGAACAATTTAAATATCAATTAATGAAATGAAAAATAATTTAAATAAATTTAATTGGGAAACCTTACCAGAATTATTCTTTAATGAATCTAAGACAAAATTAGACAAACCTTTACTTTGGTACAAAATAAATAATGAATTTAAACCATATTCATGGGGACTAATAAAAAAAAGGATTGAATTGCTTGCAAATAAACTCCTTTCTTTAGGAATAAAAAAAGGAGATAAAGTTATAATTGTCTCGGAAAACAATCCTAATTGGTTTATTACTGATTTTGCTATTATGTTAGCAGGCGGAATAACAGTTCCTGCATACACAACTTATACTATAAAAGATCATGAATATTTAATTAAAGACTCTAATGCTAAATTTGCTTTTATTTCTAATAAAAAACTTTTTTTAAATTTTTTACCAGCAATAAAGAATGGCAAAATAAAAAGTATATTTTCTTATGAAAAAATTAATCTTGGTTTAAATGAAAATATAATTTTTATTGAAGATGTATGGAAAGGAAAAATAAAAAAAAAAATAAATATAAAAGTAAATAAGAATGATCCTGCTTGTATTATTTACACTTCTGGAACAAGCGGAAAACCTAAAGGTGTAGTTTTAACACACAAATCAATACGTTCAAATTTAATTGGATCTTTAGATATATTTAAAAATATTAATTTTTATAATGAAAAATATATATCTTTTTTACCTTTATCTCATTCATATGAACATACAGCTGGGCAATTTATACCATTGTTAACTTCAAGTGAAATTTATTACGCAGAAAATTTAGAAAAATTGTTTGCAAATTTTAAAGAAATAAATCCAACATATATTGCTGCTGTTCCAAGATTTTACGAAGCTATTTATAAAAAAATAATAAACAACTTTTCTAATAAAAAGTTTTTAGAAAAAGTTTTTAAAATAAATTTAGAGTTAGGAAAAAAAATTTATTTAAATAAAAAAAAAAATATATTTTTTACAAAAATTATTAAATTTTTTTTTAAAATTATATTTGATAATAAAATAAAAAAAATCTTTGGTAATAATTTAAAATTCTTAATCTCAGGTGGTGGACCCTTAAGTTATGACATTAATATTTTTTTTGAATCAATAGGCATTAAAATATTGCAAGGTTACGGATTAACTGAAACATCTCCAACTGTAAGTTGTAATAGACCAGAATTAAACAAAATTGGAACGGTTGGACAACCAATCAATGGTATAAGTGTTAAAATAGCAAGTGATGGAGAAATATTAATAAAAGGTGAGTCTGTAATGAAAGAATATTTTGGAAATATAAAAGAAACAAAAAATAAAATAATAAACAATTGGTTCCATACTGGTGATATAGGAAAATTAGATAAAGATAATTTTTTAACAATTACAGATAGAAAAAAAGATTTAATTGTAACAAGTGGTGGTGATAATATAGCGCCCCAAAAAATTGAAAATATGTTTTCTTCTGTTGATTTTATATCTCAAACAGTAATATTTGGGGATAATAGACCCTATTTAATTGCTTTAATATTTATTAATAAAGATTACTCGAAAAAAAATAATNTAAATTCTGAAATAGCCGATCATTTAAAAAAAATTAATAAAAATCTTTCTACAATTGAGAAAGTAAGAAAATACATCTTAATTAAAGAAGAGTTAACTCAAAGTAGTGGGTTTTTAACGCCTACAATGAAAATAAAAAAAAAAAAAGTATTTGAGAAATACAAAAAAGAAATTGANGATTTATATAATTAATTAATATTATGATACTCTTTAAACCAATTAACAAACTTTTCTAAACCATTTTCTAAATTTGTTTTAGGATTAAAATTTAATTCTTTCTTGCTTTCTGTAATGTTTGCATAAGTATTTCTAACATCTCCTAATTGCATTCTTTTTTTTATTTTTTTTGCTTTTTTTCCAGAAAATTTTTCTAAAAGAGAAACCATTTTTAAAAGTGGTTCAGGTTTATTATTCCCTAAATTGTAAATTTTATGCAAATTATTTTTTCTTTTTTTAACTTTAATTAAAGGAACAATACCATTTATTATATCATCTACGAANGTAAAATCTCTTTCCATCCTTCCAAAATTAAATAAATCTATAGGTTTTCCTTTAAATAAATTCTTTGTAAAAATATATGCAGCCATGTCTGGTCTCCCCCATGGTCCGTATACTGAAAAAAACCTTAGCCCTGTACAATTAATATTAAACATTTTTGAATAAGATTGCGTAATAAGCTCGCCAGATCTTTTTGATGCGCCATATAAAGATATAGGATTATCTACTCTATCTCTTATTGAAAATGGAATTTTTTTATTCAACCCATAAACTGAAGATGAGCTTGCGTATATTAAATGTTGAAAATTATTTATTTTTTTAGCTAGCTCTAATATAGATATTTGAGCTTTAACATTACTTTCAATATATTTATAAGGATGTGTAATTGAATACCTAACACCAGCTTGCGCTGCTAAATGGATTATTATTTTAAAATTTTTTAAATTTGGATAAGTTTTTTTTACAAAGTCTGTTGTAGCAATATCTATTTTCTTAAATTTAAAATTTTTTTTTTGTAATAATATTTTTAACCTTTTTTTTTTTTAATTTTACATCATAATAATTATTAATATTGTCTATTCCAAAAACCCGATGATTATCTTTTAGTAATCTTTCACATAGATGAAAGCCAATAAAACCAGCTGCTCCTGTAACTAAAATATTCATATTATAATTGCATTATTTTTTTGATAACGGTTTTTGATATTTGTTTTTCCATTTATCATAAGGCATTCCATAAATTATTTCTTTTGCTTCTTCATAACTTAATATTATTCCTTTTTTTTTTGCTGAACTCATATACCACTTAGATAAACAATTTCGACAAAAATCAGCCAAATTCATTAAATCTATATTTTGAACATCTGATTTCTTTCTAAAATGTTTTATTAATTTTTGAAAAACTTCAGATTCAATTTCTGTTCTTTTTTTTTCATTCATAATCAAAAATTTACTGTTTCTTTAATAAGAAATTTTACTACTTTATCCAATGCGATTCTTTTATTATTTGATTTTTTTATTTCATCTTTAAATATTTTAATTTGTTTATCTGCACTAGTTCCTTTTTTAATAATATTTTTTATTTTATTTACTTCAGCTTCACAATTTAATAATTTTGCATCTTCTTTAACTAAATCAATCAATTCATCTGCTAAACTTTTATAAGATACTAATTTACTTTTACCAAAATCAACTAAACTTTTTTCAATACCATATCTTTGTGCTCTCCATCTATTCTCATTAATTAACATTTTTGAGTATACTCTCCACTTTTTATTTTCTCGTCTCAATCTACAGGCCATATGAATTATACATAAATACAATGCTGCAATAGAAATAGCATCATTTAATGATGTGCAGGTATCACATATTCTCATTTCAAGTGTTGGAAATTTTACATTTGGTCTTAAATCCCACCAAACTGTACTAGGATCATCAAGTATTCCTGATTTTAGCAAAATTTTTATATGTCTTTTATATTCATCATAACTATCAAATTCTTCAGGAAGTCCTGTTCTTGGCAATTCATCAAATATGCTTACCCTATAAGACTTTAAGCCTGTCAGTTCACCTCTCCAAAATGGGGATGATGTGCTTAAAGCCAGCAAATGAGGTAAAAAATATGAAATTTGATTTAATAAATCAATTCTTAAATCGTTATCTGGTATACCAACATGGATATGCATACCAGAAATAACTAATCTTCTACCGACAATTTGAAATTTATCTGCTAAATTAAAATATCTTCTTTTTTGCGTGTGCTTTTGTCTTTCCCAATCAGAAAAAGGGTGTGTTGAAACCGCTATAAATGCAAGATCATATTTATTCAGTATTTTAGATATATTTTTTCTTAAGAAAATTAAATTATCTTTTAAATCTTTAATTGAATTACAAACTTTTGTTCCAACTTCAATCTGAGATCTTAAAAACTCAGGTTTAACCTGTCCCTTAAGTTTTTTTTTACAATCTCTCATTAAACCTTTAGGTGGATCAACGATTAAGTCTCCTGTTTGCTTATTAACAACTAAATATTCTTCTTCTAAACCAACTGAAAAAAATTTGTTCTTCATATCTTTTTATTATCTATTTTAAAATCCATTTATATATAAGTAATTTTTATAAAAAAACATGTAAAGAAACAAAAAAATTACTATTTATAAATTAATAATTCAATAATTTTTATATGAGAAGAAATAGAAAAGCCAAAATAATTGCAACCTTAGGTCCTTCTACATCTAATTTAAAAATGATAAAAAAACTCTTTTTAGCTGGAGCTGATGTTTTTAGATTAAATTTTAGTCATGATGTAGCATCAACACACATTAAAAGATTTAGAGAAATCAGATTATTAGAAAAAAAATTAAATAGACCTATAGGAATTTTAATGGACCTTCAAGGGCCCAAATTAAGAGTGGGAAAATTCGAAAATGGGCCAATTTTTCTTAAAAATGGTAAAAGATTTACATTTGATTTAAATCCAGAGCCAGGTAATAAGCATAGAGGTTATTTACCACACAAAGAAATTTTTAAAAAAATAAAAAAAGGAAATAAAATACTAGTTGATGATGGAAAGTTAACTTTAATTGTTACTAGTAAGAATAGCACTCATATAGAAACAAAAGTAAAATTTAGTGGTTTTATATCAAGTAATAAAGGTTTTAATATACCTAATGTGGTATCTAACTCAGGTAAACTAACAGAAAAAGATAAAGAAGATTTAAAATTGGCGTTAAAACTTGGTGTTGACTGGATAGCTTTATCTTTTGTTGAGTCAGCTAAAGATGTTGTAAATTTTAAAAAAATTATCAAAAATAAAGCATCTGTTTTAACAAAACTTGAAAAACCTACAGCTTTAAAAAATTTAGATAAAATTATTGAAGTATCTGATGCAATTATGATAGCTAGAGGTGACTTAGGAATAGAAACACCTTTAGAAACATTGCCTAGCCAACAAAAAAGAATTATTAAAGCTTGCAGACAAGCAGGAAAGCCAGTTGTAGTTGCAACTCAGATGTTAGACTCGATGGTTAACTACCCTACTCCAACAAGAGCAGAAGCATCTGATGTGGCAACCGCTATATATGATGGAACAGATGCAGTAATGCTCTCTGCTGAAACTGCCATAGGTTTATATGCTTTTGAGTCTATTAAAATGATGGATAAAATAATATCAAAAGTCGAAAGTGACCCAATTTATTTAAATATTAATGAATCTGGACACGTTAAAGCTGAATCTACTGCTGAAGATGCAATTACAGAATCTGCAAAATATGTAGCAAGAATAATGTCTGCAAAAGCAGTTGTTACTTACACAACTTCAGGTTCTACTGCTTTACGTGCTGCAAGAGAAAGACCAGACGTTCCAATTTTAGGTATATCTCCTAATTTAAATACAGCCAGAAGCTTAGCTTTAGTCTGGGGAGTGCACTGCATTCATACAAAAGATGCGAGAAGTTTTAAAGACATGGTTCTTAAAGCAGGAAGGCTTGCGAAAAAAGAAAAATTTGCAAAAAGAGGAGATAGAGTTGTAATAACAGCTGGAGTTCCTTTTGGACAAAGTGGAGCTACAAATGTGTTAAGAATAGCGTCAGTTGATAGATATTAAGATTTAAGTTATATAGTGCTTAACCATCATAATTCTTTTATATTTTTTTTCAGCTGGAAATGCACCGTGAATAGCACTTTGTCTAGTAATAATTAAATCACCTGAATTACAAAAAAAAGGAATGGAATATTTAGAAGACCAAAAACTTGCGTCCATTTTATCAAACCATCTGCTTCTACCAAAAGTTAAATTATAAAAATTATTAATTTTATGTAGAAATTTAAATTTGTGTGAAGATGGAATAACTGCATAAGGGCCTTTGTCGAAATTCTTAAAAGTATTAAAACATAGAAATGCTTTTATTGATTTATTATAAGTATCTATATGAAAAGGCCTTGGCTCTTCAACATTTTTATGAAAATAAATTTTATTTATTTTTTTTCTTATTTTTTTTGAATTTGCTTTATAGATAATATTATCTAATTTTATATCATTCAATTTTTTATCAAAATTTTTCAATAATTTCTGTAATTTAATTTTTTTTATAAACTCCGACTTTTCGTAATTTATAACTTCATAAAAATTAACATCATATCCAACTTTTCTATTAATTTTTTTACAAAAATAAGAAACTCCTCTTAATGAAATATTAAATAAATCTTTCTTTATTACTTTCTTGGTATCGGTCTTACTTACTTTTCCTAATTTATCTGTAACATCAATATTACTGGGAATAAAATTTTTATAATCTTTTATAATATTTTTTTCTATTTTTTCTGAAATATTATTGTAATTTCTATTTTTTAAAAAATCTTTAACAATAAAAAAAGAAAAATTTTTTAAACAATAAGAAGCTTTTTTTTGTTGAGAACTAGAATTCAAATCTTGGTAAGAAAATGTGCAATCTTCTAAAACTTTTTTTTTAGGTATCAATAAATTTGTAAAAAACCTAATTAACTTTAAATGTAATGGGGCAGAATAGAATATTGTCATGGAATTATCCTTGACGCGCTTTAAATCTAGGGTTTGTTTTGTTTATAACGTAAACTCTACCTCTACGACGCACTACTTTGCAATGCAGATGTCTTTTTTTTGCTGATTTTAATGAACTTAAAACTTTCATAAAAATAAAACTATTATTTAAGAAAATTTAATAGTTTTTTGAATGATGTCAAGAAAGATGGTTTGACTTGAACTTTAACTATTTCAAAAGGATCTGGGGAAATATCTTTTTTATCACCAAATAAGTGATCGAACTGTGCTTGTAAAACCCAAGCACTATTTCCTTTGATAGCAACTGTTGTAGGGGTATCTAGATTGTCCTTAAGAATATTCAAAGAATTGTCTTTTAGATTAATTTTTGTTAAAGCGCCTTTCCAAGTACCTTCACTTCTATTTTCTACAACAAGTAAATTATTTTTATCTATTGCTTTTACTCCATCCGGTGCATTTAAAGATCTTTGTAAATCAATTTTTGCAAATTTTTCTGGTTTACCATTTATTCCTACATTAATTCTAAATAATTCGCCTGAATTCATTTTCACAGTATATATTTTTCCATCTATAAAAGTAATACCGTTTAAATTAAAACCTTCTCCTTTAAATGCTTCATTTTCATACCATACCTCAAGCCTTGATGAAGACTTATTTAATCTTAATATTCTTGGATTAAATGAATCAGTTGCGTAAATATTATCATTTGAGTCAATTGTAATATCATTACAAAAGCCACCATTTGGAAATTGGTAACTATTAAGAAGAGAGCCATTATTTAAATCAAATGCCTTTAAAGAAACAACATTATCTCCTTTAGGATAATTAGATACTCCTGGACTAGAAGAACACGCCCAAAGAATTTTATTACGGTCATCAGACAAAATACCAATTACAGACATTAAGCCATTTGTATTTGCTTCTATAAAATCTTGATGGTTTGAATTTTTCTTTTTAAATTTTACTATTTTATTATGTTTTAAACTTCCAACATAAATGTCACCATTTCTCGATATTGCTATTCCTTCTGGAAAAAAATTACCTTCAAGAATTAAGTTTTCACTAGAATATGCATTCTTGAAAACTACAAAAAATAATAAAATTAGTAATGATTTTTTAAACATAATTAAAACATAATTAAAATAAGAATTAATATATCAATAAACTTTAAAAATAATATTAAATTTTTATTACTAATTATCTAGTCTTTTTTATCTAGTCTTTTAGTTGTAATTTTTTTAATACAGGATTATTTTTATTAACATACCAATCATCCATACGACTTATTTTTTCAAAAACCCTGACAAAGTTATTTTTTTCTAGCAATGATTTAATTTTATTTCTTAAATCATCTATAAAATTATGCTCGATAGTAATTATAGAAATTTCATATAATTTAAAATTAAAATTTTCTAATATCAAATATTCCGAGCCTTCTGTATCTATAGATAAATAATCAATTTTCTCTGGTGCTTTATGTTCTTTTAAAAGATCTTCAAGAGTTACTGTATCAACAGTTACTATTTCTTTTTTTTTTCTAGCTTCAGCGTTAAAATCAGCAATGTGTAATTCGTTTTCTAACCCAGAAAGTTCAGGCATCTCATAAGTATTAACAAAATTTTTTTTTAAATTACTTTTGGAAAAAACACATCTTTTATCAATTATACATTTTCTATTTTTAAATAAATTATCATGCCATGTAGATAAAGGCTCGGCCAGTATGCCATTCCAATTACAATATTTTTCAAATATAAATGTATTACTAAGCGTAATGCCATCTGTTGCACCAAATTCAACAAAAAAACCATCTTTTTTTAATTCTGTAAAATAACTTACAAATAAATCTTGAGATAATTGAGAAGTGCTAAACATTCTTTGAGCTACTAAATATTCCAAAAAATCTATATAAATTTTTTTATTCATTTAGGATAATCTCCTTTGTTAAATGGTGGGTGCGAGAAGAGTTGAACTTCCGACCCCTACGATGTCAACGTAGTGCTCTACCACTGAGCTACGCACCCAAAAATAATCGCAAAATCTTTTTTAACATAGTAATATATATTTTGAAATTTCAAAGTGTGTTGTATGAAATCAAATTTATCTAAAATTAAATATGGTTTAATTGAAAAAGAAATTAATATTAAATTTATAAATGACTTATACATAATATTTTTAAAATTATGGATAAATTTAAACTGCTTATTTTTTAATAAACCTAAAATTAAAAATATTTATTTAAACCTTAATAAAATTAAAATTTTATTAGATCCTAAAAATGGCTTTATTGACAGATTTATTTATGCAAAAAAAAACTGGGATGAAACAAATACAGAAATAATAAAAAAGAATCTCAAAAAAAAACAATGTTTTATTGATGTTGGAAGTAACATAGGTTATTTCTCATTAATAGCATCAAATATTGTTGGTAAAAATGGAAAAGTTATATCAATTGAACCTATAAAAAAACTATATTTACAAAATCAAATAAACAAAGAAATAAACTCTTTTAATAATATAAAAATATATAATTTAGGTTGTTCAAACAAAAATGAAGAAAAGAATATATACAAAAGAGAAGATTACCTTGCAAGTAGTTCGACAAATAAAAACTACCTTTCTAATTATAGTTTCTTCAAATATAGTTTTTTTAAAAAAATTTTTGAAAAAAAAAAAATTAAATTTAAATCAGAAAAAATTAAATTAATAAAATTAGATAATATAATTAATCATAAAGTTAGTTTTATAAAAATTGATGTTGAAGGTCATGAGTATTACTCATTATTAGGAATGAAAAAAATTTTAAAGAAATATTCACCTAAATTAATTATAGAAATAAATCAATACGCTTTAAGAAAAGATTCTATAAAAAAAATATTTAGTTATTTAAAAAAATTAAATTATGAAATTTATTTTAATTACAATTTAAAAAAAGAAATTAATTTTAAAGACATTGAAAAAATAATTAAAGCTGAAGTTGTTGATATATTTTGTATAAATAAAAAACAAAAAATGGGAAATAATTAATTGCTTATATTGTTTAAAAAAACAAAAACACTATATTTAAAATATATATTTTTTTAAACTATTAATTGAATGGCAACAACTTCATTACCAACATTAACCTCAAGTGGTATTTCGCAATACCTAACAGCAGTTTCTAAATACCCAATATTAACTGAAAAAGACGAATATATGCTTGCAAAAAGATGGCAAACCAAAGGTGATGCTAAAGCTGCCAGAAAACTTATTACTAGCCATTTACGTTTAGTTGCTAAAATAGCATTTGGTTATAGAGGATATAAATTACCTATAGAAGACCTAATATCAGAAGGAAATGTTGGGTTAATGAAAGCAGTTAAAAAATTTGATCCAGATAAAGGATTTAGATTGTCGACTTATGCTATTTGGTGGATTAAAGCTAGTATTAATGAATTTATACTTAATTCTTGGTCCTTGGTTAAATTAGGAACTACAGCTGCTCAAAAAAAGCTTTTTTTTAATCTTCAAAAGCTAAAAAATCAAATGAACCAGATAGAAAAAGGAGAGTTACCTGTCGAAATAGTAAAAAAAATAGCAAAAAAATTAAGTGTTAATGAAAAAGATGTCATAGAAATGAATAGAAGATTAAGTGGACCGGAAAAATCTTTAAATGCTCCTATTTCTGATGAAGATGGGACTGAAGCAATAAATATGTTAAAAAGTAATGAAGATAATCAAGAAAAAAAATTTAATCAAAGTGAAGAGAAAAGTAAAAGAAAAGAATTACTCATTAAAGCTTTAGAAGATTTAAATGAAAGAGAAAAAAATATTTTTGTAAAAAGATGCTTAAACGATCCCCCTTCTACACTAGAAACATTAAGTAAAATTTATAAAGTTTCAAGAGAGCGGATCAGGCAAATAGAAGTTAGAGCTTTTGAAAAAGTAAAAAAAATAGTCCTTGAAACTGCAATATCTGAAAGCAAAGAAGAGCTATATTCAGAAAACTCAGAAAATTCAGAAAAAAAAGTCACCTTACCACTTGAAAAATAAATTAATTACTATTATATTTCAGCTATCAAATTTAAGTTAAATTTAAACATATTATGAAATTTAAACCTTTACACGATAGAATATTAGTTAAAAGATTAGAAGAATCAGAAAAAACAAAAGGTGGTATTATAATACCAGATACAGCAAAAGAAAAACCATCTGAAGGTAAAGTTGTTGCTGTTGGACCTGGATCAATTAATAGCGAAGGAAAACGCAATGCATTAGATGTTAAAGAAGGAGATAAAATATTATTTAGTAAATACTCAGGAGATGAGGTTAAAGTTGACGGTGAAGATCTTATAATTATTAAAGAAGAAGATGTTATTGGTATTTTAAATTAAAAAAAGGAAAAAAAAATGGCAGATGGTAAAGAAGTAAAATTTTCAGCAGACGCAAGAGCTAGATTGCTTAAAGGTGTTAATATATTAGCAGATGCAGTTAAAGTTACCCTTGGTCCTAAAGGTAGAAATGTAGTTTTAGATAAATCTTTTGGTGCTCCAAGAATTACAAAAGATGGTGTTTCAGTAGCCAAAGAAATTGATTTAAAAGATAAATTTGAAAATATGGGAGCACAAATGGTTAAAGAAGTAGCATCGAGAACAAGTGAAACAGCTGGTGATGGTACTACTACTGCTACTATTTTAGCTCAAGCCATAGTTGATGAAGGTTTAAAATCAGTAGCTGCAGGAATGAATCCTATGGACTTAAAAAGAGGAATTGATATGGCAACAAAAGCTATAGTTGAAGAAGTTAAAAAAAAATCTAAAAAAATTAATACTAATGAAGAGGTTAAACAAGTAGGTACTATTTCTGCTAATGGTGATACAGAAGTAGGCGATCATTTAGCTGAAGCAATGGATAAGGTAGGAAATGAAGGGGTTATTACAGTTGAAGAAGGAAAAGGCTTGGATACAGAATTAAATGTAGTTGAAGGTATGGAGTTTGATCGCGGCTATTTATCACCGTATTTTATTACAAATGCTGAAAAAATGATTTGTGAATTAGAAGATGCATATATTCTTTTATATGAGCAAAAACTTTCAAATTTACAATCTATGTTGCCTCTCCTTGAAGCAGTAGCTCAATCAGGAAAACCACTTTTAATTATTTCAGAAGAAGTAGAAGGAGAAGCATTAGCAACTCTTATAGTTAATAAATTAAAAGGAGGTTTAAAAATTGCAGCTGTAAAAGCTCCTGGATTTGGCGATAGAAGAAAATCAATGTTAGAAGACATTGCGTTACTTACAGGAGGTCAGGTTATTAGCGAAGATTTAGGTATTAAGCTTGAAAGTGTAAAATTAGATATGCTTGGAAAAGCAAAAAAAATAAATATAGATAAAGAAAATACAACTATTGTTGAAGGTGTAGGAAAAAAATCAGACATAGAAGCAAGATGCAATCAAATTAGAACTGAAATTGAACAAAGCGATTCAGACTATGATAAAGAGAAACTGCAAGAAAGACTTGCAAAATTATCTGGTGGAGTTGCTGTAATCCATGTAGGTGGAGCTTCAGAAGTTGAAGTTAAAGAGAAAAAAGACAGAGTTGATGATGCTATGAACGCAACAAGAGCAGCTGTAGAAGAAGGAGTTGTGCCAGGTGGCGGAGTTGCATTGTTATATGCTGCAAAAATTTTAGATAATTTGAATCCAAAAAATAATGAGCAAAAAGTTGGCTTAAATATTGTTAAAAAAGCAATTGAAAGGCCTGTTAGACAAATCGCAGAAAATGCTGGAGTTGATGGCTCTGTGATTGTTGGTAAATTGCTTGAACAAGATAATTTAAATTATGGTTATAATGCTGCGACTGGAAATTTTACTGATTTAGTTAAAGATGGAATAATCGACCCAACAAAAGTTGTAAGATCAGCTATCCAAGATGCTGCTTCAGTAGCAGGTTTATTAATAACCGCAGAAGCTGTTATAGCAGATATACCAGATGAAAAATCTGATGCACCTCAAATGCCTCCAATGGGAGGAGATATGGGTGGAATGGGCGGCATGGGTGGAATGGGAATGTAAAATAATTATTTCCTAACAACCTTTATAAATTTTCTCAATTTATCTTCTTTAAAATCTTTTATACTCTTAATCCAAAAATTTTCTTTTTGTTTTTTAAAACCTTGAGATTTATAAAAATCTTTAACAATTAAATTTTTTTCACCTTTTATATATTCACCTACTATAAATTTACTTTTTTTTTTTTTTAACTCTTTAACCAGCTCATATAATAAAATATTTTCTATATTTCTTCCTATAACTCTGCAACTTAGTAAAAAATTTTCAATAACCCATTCATCAATATTATCTTTTTTTACTGCTATAATAACTCCTACTAAACCATTATCTCCAAATTTATCTTTAGCCCTTACCCACATTAAAATAGATTCATTTTTTATTAAATTATCTAACTCTCCTTCACTTTTTCTTTTAACGGTTAAATTAAACTGATTTGTTTTATTTATTAATTGAGAACATCTTCTAATAAAATCTTTATTTATAAAACCTATTTCTAAAATTATTTTCAACGACTTAATATAATTATCTATGCTGGAACTCTTTTTTAAAAAATTTTTTCTCTTATTTTCCTCAGCATACATTTGAGGTCTTTTCATATCATCATTAGTTATAAAAACATGATCAAAAAATTCAGAATTTTCAATATTCACTTCGTATAACAATGGATCTTTTGCTACTTCTATAACATTAACGTCAGGCAAAGTTTTCTTTATTAGATCTCTTTCAGCGGGATTATCATCAAAAAAAACCATCGAATTTAATCCTATGTTTAAATGTTTAGCAATTTTTTTTATATTTGTAGCCTTGTCATTCCAATTAATTTCTAAAGCTGAAAAATGTTTTTTTTTTAATAAACAGTCTTGATGATTTTTAAAAACTTTTAAAACATCTAATTCATTATTTTTACTTGCAAGTGCGAGCAGAACACCTTTTTTTCTTAAACTTAAAATATATCTTTGAAATGTTTTATAAATATTACCAGGAAAATCTTCTCCTAATTTTATTCCATCTATATTATCTTCTCCAATAATTCCTCCCCAAATTGTATTATCTGCATCTAAAACTAAACATTTTTTTGGAACTTTTATTGTTGCGCTTATAAATCTTGATAATAAATCTGAAACTTCAATCTGTCCGTCTAAAGAAAATGGCATTTTACTTAATAAAAAAAGTTTTTTATCAAAAAAATTATTTAATCCAACTTTTTGAGTCACTTTATTTAAATCAAAAATAAATAAAGAACTAAACTTCTTTGTTAATGTTGATAAATAAGAATTAACTTCTTGTAAAAGATAATTTAAATTAATCTTTGAAGACGCCGAAGTAAAACCTTGAATATCATTTTCTACAAAACTAAAGTTAAATAATATTATTCTTGAATAAGAATTATTTTTCCTTATTTGACTAATAATTTTTAATATTCTTTTTTTTACTTCATTTATTCTAATATTAATTTTTGAAACACTGTAAATTAGTTCATTAAATATATCAGGAAAAAAGTTCTCAATCTTTAACGCAATAACAATAGCATCAGTTTTTTTATATATATTACTATCTAAATTATATATAGTTTGCTCAACTTGATCATAAGGCTCAAAAGAGATATTAGGTTTAAATTTTCTTTTTGCTAACTCAACTTTGATAAAAGGTTCCAATAATTCTAAAGTAAAATTAGACAAAAAAACAACTTTAATATTATCAAAACCTTTTGTTAAAGAATTAATTTTTCTTGATAATTCGTAATATTTTGAAGGGTCTTTCTTTAAATTAACAAAATAATTTTTTTCTTTATTTTTCATACAATGTTCGTTGAATATTAATTTATATTTCAATTAAATTAATAAATTGATTCAATTTATCGGCAACTAATTTTCTCCCTTTATAATCTATATGTTCACTAGAAATATTATAATCTCTATCATAAAAAGTTTTAATATTTTTTATTTGGAAAGTAAGATCTAAAAAAGGAATATTATTCAAAAAAAAATAATTTTTAATATTTGATAAATTAAAAACTACTCTATCTTCGAAAGATTTATTACTTACAAAATATTTATTATTAAATTTAAATTCTTGCTTTGCCTCGCTGATATTTATAGGCGTAGAATAAACTAGCAATTTAATATCCATATTATCTAATTTTTTTTTTAATTTAAGAATTGATAATAATACAGGGTGTTTTGAATCTACTTTTCCCATATAAGTTTTAAAATATTCATCAATTTTCAAAACATTATTATCAGTTTTAATTTTTTTTTCTATTTTTACATTATTAATTAATGCATCTTCTTTTTCCCAATTAATAATTCTTGTTTCTAATAATTGACTATTAAATATTAATTTATTCAATTCTATTAAATTTTTAATTTTATATGGCTGATAAAAAATTTTAGAAAAATAACGATCTTTACTATCTAAAAACTCAGCGGCTGTATATGAAGTAACAGCAAAAGATCTTAAATTGAGAGTTAAGATTACATACTTAACATTTGAAAAATTAATAAATGGGCTTTTATCGAAGAAATAACCAAAAGTTTCAGCATTTCCCCCACCTAAATCTACACTAATGGTTTTTTTATTGGAAAAATATTCTAAATACCCAGATATACCTTTAGTAGATTGATCAACTCTACCCAAATTTGTTGAATCAGTTAAAAAAACTATTTCATGTTTTTTTAATTTAGATAATTTACAAAAAACTTTTCTATCTGGTTTATATATTTCATGAATAGGGTAAAATATATATTTAAATACTTTTGATCTTTCACAATTAATTATTACAAATATAGAAAAAATATAATAAAAAAAAGGAGTTAATAATAATAAAATACTAAAAGTTACAATAAAATGATTTTTTTTTAAATTAACAGACATAAAAGAATAAATAATAAGTTATAAGCTTTAATATATTTTTATTATTTTTAAAAAACAACTAACAATATAAAATACAAAAATGGATAAAAAAATTTTAGAAAAAATATCTGAGATATTTAATAATATTTTTAATTTAAAAAACCATAAATTAAAGAATTCAACAAGCGCTAAAGATATACCGAGTTGGGATAGCTTAAATCATGTTAAGCTTATTATTACGATAGAAAATAAATTTAAAATAAAATTTAATGCAGATGAAATAGTGGAAATGAAGAATGTTGGAGATCTAATTAAAAATATTAAGAAAAAAATATAAATATAAAAATGCTTTTTAACTCTTACTTGTTTATTTTGCTTTTTTTACCATTGGTAATAAGTTTTTATTATTTATCTCCTTCATTTATAAAGTTTAAAAATTTATCTAAAAATAACTGCTACATAATTATACTTCTAATAGCATCATTCTTCTTTTATGGGTATTGGAACCCTAAATATATTTTTCTAATTACTGGGTCAATTTTGTTTAATTTTTTTTTAGCAAAAAAGATTTCTTATAAGGAAGAATATAAATCAAAAAAAAAATTATTAATTATAGGTATTTTATTTAATTTATTTTTACTTGGGTATTTTAAATACTCAAATTTTTTTATAGAAAACATTGAAATTATTTTCGATAAATCAATAAATTGGGAAAAAATTGTTTTACCTATAGCAATATCATTTTTTACTTTTCAACAAATAGCATATTTGGTTGATGTCTCAAATAATAAAACTAAAGAATATAGTTTATTAAATTACTCAATTTTTGTTAGTTTCTTTCCACAACTAATAGCTGGACCTATTGTTTATCATGCAGAAATGAAAAAACAATATGAGAATTTATCTTTTTTAAAAAATAATTTTAATAACAATATAACGCTTGGCGTATGTATTTTTGTTATTGGTTTATTTAAAAAAGTAATAATAGCCGATAGTTTATCAATATACGCTGACCCTATATTTTTATCTAACGAACAAGGAAACAATCTAGTGTTTATAGAATCTTGGATAGGAATTTTATCATACACATTTCAAATGTACTTCGATTTTAGCGGATATAGTGATATGGCTATCGGTTTAGCAAAAATTTTTGGAATAAATCTACCCTTTAATTTCAATTCGCCATTTAAATCTAGAAATATTATTGAGTTCTGGAAAAAATGGCATATTACATTATCCAGATTTATTAACGATTATCTATTTACTAACATCGCAATGTTTTTTTTAAGATTTTCAATGGTGAAAAAATTAAATAATTTTAACTTTCTATTATCTATATTATTACCAGTTCTTATTACTTTTTCTCTTTCTGGATTATGGCACGGAGCTTCCTGGAATTTTCTTTTATGGGGGACTTTACATGGAATGTATATAGTGATTTGCTATTCCTGGGGAATAATATGTAAAAAGTTTGATCTAGTCTTTTCTAACAATAACATTTACAATATTTTTTCAATAATTTTAACTTTTATATCCGTTACTTTAGCTTTTGTACCTTTTAGAACACAAAGTATGGACTCTGCTTTATCATTTTATAATTCATTAATACCTACAAAAGATATTATTTTACCAAATGAATTAGTTGGGTATTGGCAAAACTACTTTGAAAATTTTTTAAACTATATACCTTATTTTAGATTTAATTTTGAAGGAAACTATGCTCTTAAAGTTTTTCAAATCCAAGATTGCTCTATTTTTATCATCCTATCGTTTATGATTGTATGGGTATTTCAAAATAGTAATAATTTTGTCAAAATTGAAAAAAATAAATTAATATTTCCACAGTTTCAAAGATTTAAAATTAATGGTTTTGGTATTTACTTTATTTATATATTATTTTTTTATTGCCTTTTATCGCTAGCAAATATAAAGCCATCTCCATACTTATATTTTCAATTTTAAAATTAAGTATTTTTAATATATAAATTCTCTAATTTTTCTTTTAATTTAGTAGAAGAAAAAAAAGTTTCCGCATGTCTTTTTGCATTATTAGTTAAATATGAAATTTGTTCTTTTTTCATACTAAATAATTTTAAAGTTTGTTTTGAAAATTTTTTATAATTATTTGCTTCAACTAACCATCCGGTTTTACTATTAATAATAATTTCTTTATGTCCTCCGGAATTTGATGCTATAACAGGCAAGTTACACAGCATAGCTTCAATAATTGATCTGTTTAAACCCTCATTTACTGAAGTTGAAATTAAAGCATTAGAATTATCAAATAACTTTTTTACATTATTAATCCTTTTTTGATAAAAAATTTTTTTTTTAAATTTTTTATTATTTATTTTTTTAAATAACTTTTCAAAAATTCCAAATTTGTCAGAACCAATAATTAAAAAAAAACAGTTTTCATCTTTTTTGAAAATATAAAAGGCAGATTTTAAAAATATATTAATTTTTTTTGTATCAATTATATTTGCAAAAAAAAGAATTCTTTTTTTTTTATTAATTTTTTTTATTTTATTAAAAAATATTTTTTCATTAGTATCAGTATTATTTTTAACTAAAGACACTTTATCATATATAACTATTGTTTTTTTTTTTAAGAATTTTGGTAAAGAAGAAAAAACAAAATTTGATATACAAATAATTTTATCTGAAAAAATACTAAAAATTTTATAAAGCGGCCAATTTGGAAATTTATTTCTTTGATGCCAAAAAAATTTTGATTTCGTAAAAATTGTCGGTACTACCCATGTAAGATGTATTGAACCATCATTAGAATGAACAAAATTTATATTATTTTTTTTTATATAAAAATAAATTTTAAAAAAATTCTTTATTAAAATTATAAAATTTCTTAATAAACCCTTTTTTTGTCCTACAAAAGTCTTAATTGGTAAAAAATTTATATTCATATTTTTTGACTTAAGTAATTGATAAAACTGACCTTTATTATGTATTGGTAAATGTATCATGAATTTTTTTTTATCTAATGCATTAATAATTTCTAACGCAGATAAACTACTTCCGCCTATATCATTTCCAACAAATGGAAAACAAATATTTATTTTTGTCATTATTATTGATTTTTAATTTGTTTTTCTACTTTTTCTATATCTGAAGGATAATCAACTGAAACGTTGTTATCATTTAATTTTACACAAAAAACTTTTTGATTATTTTCTACTGACCTTAATAATTCTATATTTTCTTTTTTTTCTAATAATTTTAATTTAAATTTAGCAAACTTTTTTAATCCATCTTTAGTAAAAGCAAAAATCCCGATATGTTTTAATTTTTTTATATCTTTAATGTAATTTTCTGATCTAGTTAAGAATTTTAATTCTCCTTCACTAGTTTTTGAAAGAAAAACAATTGATTTATTTTTATTCTGCCCAGTTTTAATTAAAGAATATCCTGTTGAAATTTCAAATTTTGTTTTTATGTTTTTTTTTAAATTCAGTATTATTTTATCAATATTTTTTGGATCAATTAAAGGTTCATCGCCCTGTAAATTAACATATATATCTGACTTAATTTTTCTTGCAACTTCATGAACTCTATCAGTGCCCGTTAAATGTTTTTTAGAAGTCATTATTACTTTAATATCATTATTTTCACAAAATTTTTTTATTCTTTTATCATCTGTTGCAACAATACAAAGATCCGCTTGTTTTGATAAAATTGCTCTTTCCCAAACATGAAATATTAACTCTTTATTATTAATTTTAGCAAGCGGTTTTCCAGGAAATCTTTTTGAATTCCATCTAGCTGGTATGATAATAATAGATTTCATTTAATAATAATTTTTTCCCAATTTTTATAAATATTTTCAAAATTATTGTAATATTTTAAATTTTTATATGCTTGATTGCCTAATTTTAATCTTAAATATTTATCTTTAGTTAATTCACTGATTTTTTTTCCTAATTCATCATATGAATTTTTTTTTAAAACTATACCTGATTTATTATTAATAATAAAATCTGTTGCGCCACCTGTGTCCCTAGAGATTATAATTGGTAATTTTAATGATGAAGCTTCTAAAATAACATTAGGCATTCCTTCGTATCTTGATGTTAATGCAAATATTCCAGCTTTTTTATACCACTTATAAGGATTACTAAAATTATAAAATTTTATATATTTATTTAAATTTAGTTTTTTTACTAATTTTATTAAATTTTTCTTCTCATAACCATCGCCTACTAAAAATAGTTTCCAACCAAATTTATAAGTATTACTCTTTTTAAAACCATTGATTAAAATATCAAATCCCTTTTGATTATGCATTCTGCCGACAGATAAAATTATTTTTTTTGGAAATGTTACTAAATTTTTTTTTATATCAATATGATTTCTTACGTAAAAAATTTTTTTTTCTGGAACGTAATTTTTCAAATAGTTAGAACTTCTTGAACTATTGCATGTAATTTTATTGGCAAATCTATATAAAAGTACTCTTAAAATCCTCCATAAAAAAGCTACCGGTTGTTTCTGTATATCGTTTCTTTCGCATAAAATTACTTTTTTTTTTAAAAATATATTTGAAATTAAACCAATAATATTAGTAGATGTTAAAAAACAAATTAAATTACCACTTTTTTTCTTTAATATTTTTCTGACAAATATAATTCTTTTAAAATTCTCTATTAAAGAAGAAACAAGATTATTAGAATCTTTTAAAAGATTTAATGGGATATACTCAATTTTTTTATTAGAAAAATTATAATTTTTTTTTTTTTCAAAGGTTAATATTGTTATAAAGTAACCATCTTTAACAAATCTCTTTACTAATTTTATGATTGTTTTTTGCGTACCTCCATATGTTAACTCTGATACTAAAAAAATAATTTTTTTCATTATACTTTAACGACTCATTAAGATTGTTCGCAATCCTCCTTCATAGCAAATTAATTTTAATGCATCTTTATTCTTTAAATTCATATAAATTTCTCTATTAACATCATCTGTTTTAATATTTTTATAGAATGGCTTATATCCTAATTTTTTTAACTTTTTTGATCCTAATTCGTATGAAGTTGAAGCAAATCTTACTCTATATCCTATTTTGAACATTTTTCTTAATGTTTTATCCATTTTAGGTAAATTATTATTTTTATTTCTTAATAAATATTGAGAAATATGTGTTTCAAAACATATAGTAGGATATTTTTTTAGTTTAATATCTGTTAAATCATTTAAAATATCAACCTCACTGCCTTCTATATCCATTCTTATAAGATCAGGATTAAAATTATCTTTTATTAATCTTTCTAAATAAAGTGTACTGGTAATAAATTTTTTATTTTTATCATTCTTTATTTTATTATCTAATCTTCCAATATTCGAATGAGAGGTGGTATAAAATATTTCTGACCCATTAAATTTTTTAAACTTCTTTTTATTAGTTACAGCGACCTGGATTGTTCTAGTGATATTATTTTTATTTAGTTCTAAATTCTTTTTCAATAATTTCATATTTTTTCTAACAGGCTCTACCGCTAATATTTTTCCTTTTTTTCCTATTAATTTTGACTGCATTAAAACGTAATATCCTATATTTGCTCCGATATCAAATATTTTCATATCTTTCTTTAAAACAGTTTCTAATATTATTTTATGATCCAATTCTCTATTTCCAAACAAAAGCAAAGTTCTAGATATTCCTCTATCTTTTGGATCTAAATACATTTCAAAATTAAATATTTTTTTTTTTATTAATTTTGAAAATGAAAAAAAATTATTTATTAAAATAATTAAAAAATTTTTTATAGCGTTTAAAGTTACAAAAAAACCCTTACTATTAATCGTAATAAAAAAATTTTTTACTAATTTCATAATATTTTTATATATTGATTTCTTGTTTCCAAGATTGATATATTAAAATTGGCCATAATTTATATTGCCAATTTCTTTTACCTGAAATATGCTCATTCCATTTTAACAAAACCTTATCTGCGTCTATATTATTTTTAATAAGATTTTCTTTTTTTATTAATTCGCTTGCCCAATCTTTTAACGGTCCTTTTAACCAATCATTTAAAGGAACTGAAAAACCCATTTTTGGTCTTGAAACTAGTTTTTTTGGAATATATTTATACAAAATGTTTTTTAAAATTTTTTTTGAATCCTTTTTTTGTGAATCTATAGACCAAACAAATTTAACTAAATCTTTATCAAGATAAGGAACTCTGACTTCTAAACCAAAATTCATACTAGCTCTATCTACTTTAGTTAAAATATCGTCTGGCAAATAATTATTCATATCCATTAATTGCATTTGTTCAGTTATATTTAAAAATGATGCTTCTTTTGTGGGCGCTAAGGAATTGTCTGATAGAACTTCTTTATTTAATGGTATTTCCTGCTCTTGCCATTGAGAAATTAAATAAGGGTAAACATTAGAAAATTTTTCTAATAAAAAGATATCTGATAATTTATATATTTTATCTCCAATAAAAGGGTATCTATTAATTTTAGGTAGAAAACATAATATTTTATGCCACTGTTGTGGTGTTAGAATTCTCATAGAATTACCAATAATTTTTCTAAGAAAAAATGGTAAAAAAAATAAATTTTTAATATTTTTTGACCATTTGTATCTGTTATATCCTCCAAATAATTCATCGCCTCCATCTCCTGATAAAGCTACTTTAACTTTCTCTCTAGTTATATGAGATAATAAAATTGTTGGTAATTGAGAGGAATCCGCAAAAGGTTCATCATAGATGTTATTTAGCTTAGGAATTAAATCAATAATATCTTTATTACTAAAAATTACACTATGATGGTCAGTTCTAAGATGTTTTGCAATATCATTTGCATAATTTGACTCATCAATTGTTTTATCTTCAAATCCTATATTAAATGTCTTAATCCTTTTATTTGATACATTTTGCATTAATGCGGTAATTAATGAACTATCAATACCTCCTGATAAAAAAGATCCTACAGAAACATCAGATACCATATGTTTCTTTACCGATTCAATTAATCTTAGATTAACTTCATTTTCTAAATTATTATATTGGATATTTTTTTCTTTTAAATTTTCAATTTCATTACTTAAATTCCAATATTGCTTTTTTTTTAAATTACCATTAGATGAAAACTCAATATAACCTCCTGGAGGAACTTGATAAGTATTTTTGTAAATACTTTGACTTGAAGGTATATAACTATATTTAAAAAAAGAAGCTAATGAATTATAAGATATTTCATAATTCCAATCTGGGTGCTTAAAAAAACTTTTAGTTTGAGAACCAAATAAAAATAAATTATCTTTTAATGAAAAGTATAAAGGTTTAATACCAAATCTATCTCTAAATAAATAAATTTTTTTATATTTTAAATCGAATAAAGCAAAAGCAAACATACCTGAAATAATTCTTAAGGTTTTTCTTATTCCCCAAAAAGATATCGATTCAATTAATACTTCAGTATCAGAATTACTTTTTAATTTTACTTTGTTTTTAATTAATTCTTTTTTTATTTCTTTATAATTATAAATTTCTCCATTAAAAGACATAACGTATCTTTTGTTTCTACTAACCATTGGTTGTTTTCCCAATTTAGATAACTCAATTATTGATAACCTTCTATGACCTAAACAAATATTATTTTTTTTATCTATCCAAGTACCCTTATCATCTGGGCCCCTGCTTTCAAGAGTGTTGGTCATATTACAAATTATATTTTGTAAATTTCCTCTACCTTGACTTCTAAGGTTCCAAAATCCTACAATTCCGCACATATTATTTTTTTATTAATTTTCTTAAATAGTCTGAATAACTACCTTTGGTTAATTTTTTTAATCGATTTTCAATATTTCTTTTTTTTATCCATTTTTTTTTTAATGCTATCTCCTCTAAACATGCTATTTGTTTTTTATTATTTTTTTGAGTAGTGCTTATAAAATTGTTTGCATCTAATAATGTTTCAGAAGTTCCAGTGTCAAGCCATGAAAAACCTTTACCAAGATGTTCAACAAAAAGTTCTTCATTTTTTAAATAAGTAGTATTTACATCTGTAATTTCTAACTCGCCTCTCTTAGATGGTTTTAATCTTTTAACAATATCAACAACCCTATTATCATAAAAATATAATCCGGTTGCTGCTAAATTAGATTTTGGTTTCTTTGGTTTCTCAACTATTGATAGTACTTTATTTTTATTTTTAATTTCTATAACCCCAAATCTTTCAGGATCTTTTACACTAAATGAAAATATTGTTGCTCCTATTCTTCTTTTTTTTGCATTAAAAAGTAAATTACTTAAATTTTTCCCATAAAAAATATTATCTCCTAAAACTAAAGCTACATTATCTTTTTTAATAAAATTTTTACCAATTTTGAAGGCATCCGCTATACCTTTTGGTTTTTTTTGTATTGCATAGGAAATATCTACACCTAAATCTTTACCATTTCCTAGTAACTCAAAAAAATTTTTTTTATCTTTTTCTCTAACAATAATTAATATTTTTCTTATATCCGCTAACATTAAAACTGATAAAGAAAAAAAAATCATTGGTTTATCATATATTGGCAATAATTGTTTATTAACTGCTAAAGTGGTTGGAAAAAGACGGGTTGCACTCCCAGCTGCTAATACTATACCTTTGTACTGGCTCATAACTTCCCTAATCTTTCACCTGAATAAGAATTACTTAATATAAATTTCCACCAAAATTCATTCTCTAAGTACCAATCTACAGTATTTTCTAGCCCAGAATTAAAACTAATCTTTGGTTTCCAATTTATTTCTTTTTTAATTTTATTAATATTTATAGAATATCTTTTATCATGCGCAGGCCTGTCTTTAACGTATTTAATTAATGATAAATATGAAGATGAACCTTTTCTTGGCTTCTTTTTATCAAGTAACAAACAAATCTTTTTAACAACATCAATATTTTTTAACTTACTTTTTCCTCCAATATTATAAATTTCTCCTTTTTTACCAAATTTTAAAATTTCATATATTGCTTCAACGTGATCATCCACATGTATCCAATCTCTAATTTGATTTCCTTTTCCATAAACCGGCAATTTTTTTCCTTGAATTGCATTTACAATCATTAAAGGAATTAATTTTTCAGGAAATTGGAATGGTCCATAATTGTTTGTGCATCTAGTAATAATAATTGGAAAGTTATAAGTTCTAAAGAAAGACATTATTATTTCGTCAGCTGCAGCCTTAGAAGCAGAATATGGTGAACTTGACAAATATTTTGAATTTTCATTAGCTTCGCCTTTATCAATGCTGCCATAAACTTCATCAGTTGATATTTGTATAAATTTAAATTTTTTTTTTAAACTACCATTTAAATTATTCCAATATTTTTTTATTTCATTTATAAGGCTAGAAACTCCAAAAACATTTGTTTTTACAAAAGGTATCGGATTGTCTATAGATCTATCTACATGTGTTTCAGCGGCAAAATTAACAACGTATACCGGTTTATATAATCTTAAAATTTTTTTTACAGAATTAGAATTTATAATATTTAACTTAATAAATTTATAATTTTTAAATTTTTTGAGATCATTTAAATTCTTCTTTGAAGAAGCATAAGTTAACGCATCAACGTTTATAAAAAAAAAGTCTTTATTTACTAATTTCCTTATAAAATTAGATCCAATGAAGCCAGCTCCGCCAAAAACTATAATATTTCTTTTCATTTTTTTTTTAAATATTTCTTTAAAATTCTTAGATCAGAAGATTGATTAATATCGACAGATACATTTTTTTTCATTTTATATGGAATAATCTTTTTGCCATAAATTTTATCTTTTAAAATTAAACTCTTTTTAGTTATTAATATCGCAGGTCCATTCCTAATTAAATGATTTTTATTTCTACTATAAAAATCGATCTTATCATTAAAAAAACTTAAATAACCATTTTTTTCAATCATTATTTTTTTTTTATTTTTTATATTTTTTTTGTTTGTAACACTTACAAGTGTGTCAGCTCTTTTTAAACTAAATAATTTAATTGATTTATCTATATCAATATTTGTTCTTAAAGGTGAGGTTGGCTGTAACAACATAATTAAATTAATTTTTTTAAATTTTTTTTTTTTAACAACGTGTTTTATTACTTCTATCATTTCAATTTTATCACCTGATAGTTTTTTTGGTCTTAAAAAAGGAACATTTATATTAAAATTATTTGCTATCTCTGCAATTCTTTTACTATCTGTACTTACTATCACATCATCAAGTAACTTTGAATTTTTAGCAGCTTCTATAGTATATTGAATTAATGGTTTCCCATTTAACTCATAAATATTTTTATTTTTTATTCTTTTAGATCCTGATCTGGCTGGAATTAAACCTAATATCATTAAATTACTTTTCTATACAATTCATGTTGATAACCTAAAACATCTGTATGCATATTTCTTTCTTTTTCAGTAAAATTTCCTGGAAGTTTAACATTTATTTTTCTCTTAAAAAAAGTAGGTAATTTTTTTTGAAAAACTGTTGTGTAATGTAAGTACAATATTATTCTTGGTGTATTTTTTTTATTTCTTAAAGGTCTACTTCCATAATGATAACAAGAACATGTGTCAACAAAAGCCATTTGCTTCTCTGGCCCAGTTAATTCTACAGGATTAGATTTAATATCTAGTTTTTCTATATACGAGTCAGGAATTTTCTCATTTCTTTTTTTTATTAAATTAGTTTCTTTTAATTTTTTATATATAGTTTCAGATATATCTCTGGGATAAATAGTTAATGGACCAGAATACTTATTTACTGGATACAAATTAATAAAAATTTTTACTTGCCTTAAATCTTCTCCATCTAAATGAAAACTTTGAGAATTTCCAATAGAAAAATTTTCATTCGGGGAATACCATAAATTAGCAGTATTTAAAACAGGTTTTGATCCTAAATATTCTGAAATAACATTTATTATCTTTTCGTCACAAGAAAAATCAAAAATTGGGGTATTTTCTCTATTGTTATAATCTAAAACTATACTTCTTAAAAAATCTTTCTTAAATTTTTTATTTAGTAAATTTTTTTTATTTTTTTTAAATATTTTTTTTGCACAGTTTACAGCCTTTAAAAATTTTTTATCATTGTCGTTTACTACTAAATAACCTTTATTTTTATCTATCGAATATCTAGATTTTATGTTTTTAAATTTTCTTTTACTAAATATTCTGAAATTAAATAATATTGAAAAAAAGTTATATATTTTTAAAAAAACAAAATTATCTGGAACTATATGCATGCCTATATAATTTGGCTTTTTTATAAAACTTAATATTCTTGCTAAGAATGATTGCAAAGAGTTAGGCAATAAAGAAATAACTTTTATTAAAAATTTTTTCATCTTTTTATTTCAACCCATAAATGACTAGATAATTTTTTTTTTTCTAAATAACTTATATAAAATTTTTCAAAAGAATCATTAAATATTTTTAATTTATTTAAACCACTTGGTTTTTTATCTTTTAACCATACTAATAAATTAGAAAAATCCATTTCATGGTAATAATTTATCTTATATTTTTTTATTCCTGCTTTTTTTAAAAAAAATTTGATAGATTTTTCATTAAAATATAATGTGTGTGCTGTTCTGAAATTAAACTGACTAAAAGTATTAGGAATCAAATTCATCAAAATATCGTTATAATTTGGTGTTGCAATATAAGCAACTCCATTTTTATTTAGAATATTTTTAATATCTTTTAAAAATTTAATTGGATCATCTATATGCTCAATTACATCAAAAGATACTACTATATCCGCTTTAATATTTTTTTTAATTAAATCATCTGCATAAGAAAAAGTTAAATGTTTCTTTTTTAAATAATTGTGCCAAAAAGAAGCTGGTTCAATAGCAATAGTTTGTGAACTATGTTTTTTTATTATATTTAAAAAAGTTCCTGCCCCAGCGCCTACATCAATTACTTTTTTTTTTTTAAATTTTTTTTCTCCAATCTTAAATATTTTTTTCTTTAATCTATCCTCATGTAATTTATGATGAGTTTTAATAGTTGATGAGTTATTAAATTTTTTTCTATACTCACTTGTTTCGTAAAAAAATTTTTCTTTTGGGTTTTCTAAATATGTTAAATCACATTTTTTACAATTTAAAATACGATGTTTCTTTTTTGTTAAATTTCCATATGATCCACTTCTAATCTTTTCATTATAGACTATGTTTATATTCTTATTATTGCCGCAATAACACTTATTCTTTAACATTATTAGATTTTACCAATCTTCTAAAACTGTTTTTCTTAATATAGGGTCGCCTCTTTGTATATTCTTATCTATATAAAAAGAGTCATTTTTAATATGTTTTGTTGAAATTTCTTCGAATATAACTCCTGTTTTGGTTTTAAACGAATGCACATCCCTTCTTTGTATCAATAATGTATCACCTTTTTTTAAATTAAATGTCTCATCATTTCTTTTTACAGTCATACTTCCTGATAAAATATGAAAAGTTTCTTCTTTTTTCTCATGATAATGTGACGGATGAGACTGACCAGGCAATTGAGCAATTAATTTTTTGCAATAATCTCTATTTATTATTGTTATTAATAAAGCGCCGACTTTTTCAAATTTTTCCATATCATAATGATGAGATAGCTCTATTTCATAATTATTTCCAATTGTGACATTAGCCTCATTAAACATTCCTTTAAAAATATGTATCAATCTTCTTATTTTAAAAAAATCTGGTTTTTTAGGTAAATCAATAATTGGGTCATTTTTTTTATAAATTTTTGAAGATTTAATAGAAACATTATAATCTCCAGAAGTTAATTGATTTTTTTGAACTGGCATAGCAAAATAAATTTTATCTTTAGTAATTAATTCATTTTTTTTTATTTCTTTTTTACAATAAACTCCTCTAGCTAACTCTTTAATTGAATTTGTTTCTAACTTTGTAAGAATTTTTTTGTCTTCAAAACCTAATATTTGCTTAGCTTCTTTAGAAGAGCTAACCCATTTATCTAATTGTATTTTATCTAATGAATATTTATTTAAAGGATTAATATCATCTATACCAACATGTCTTTCTAAAATTTCAGCTCCTGTACTAACAGCCATTTTTACAGTTTCAAAATCTTCTGGATTTTCATGACCTGAATAACCTATATAAATATTTGGATATCTATTTTTAAATTTTTTAATTAAATTTAAGTTCAAATCTTTTTTTGGTGTTGGATAAATACTTACACAATGCATCAATGCAAAATCAACATTTCTATGAATAAAAAAATTATAAACTTTATCAATACTTTCTAAGCTATGCCCTCCAGTTGAAATAATTACAGGTTTTTTAGTAGAACTAATTTTTTCTAATAATGGCCAATCAGACATACTACAACTAGCAACTTTAATAATAGGTAATTTTTGATTAATACATAAGTCTACTGAAGACTCATCAAAAGGCGTTGAAATTGCAATTAGTCCCTTTTTCTTTATGTAATTAACTAAGATATTAAATTCTTTTATGCTTAATTCAGTTTCTAAAAATCTTCTCACATGTTTGTTTTCATTATTATTTATATATTTTGGATGAATAAAATTCTTTAAATTTCTATACTGAAGTTTTATAGCAGCATTAATTGAAAATTTTTTTGCAACTAATGCACATTGATCAATAATTTTTTTAGCTGAAGAAATGCTTCCTGAATGGTTGTTTGCCATTTCAAAAATATATAAATTTTTAAATATTGAATTATTCATCTTTTAATTTCTCAACAGTTTTTTCTATTGCATCTTTATTATTATTTTTCTTATTAAATTTAAAAAAACTAATTATATTTCTTAATGGTTGTGTTATTTTCCAAGAAGTAGAATTCAAAATATTTTGAATTTCTGTATTTGGAGAATATAACTCGCCTTTTTTTATTAAATTATTTATCTTCATCCAATTATCTTTATTAAAATTTTGAAAATTTATTTTATAAATATCACCACTAAATCTATCTGTTACAAAGAAAGAATTATCAAATGTTCTTATAATACTATGAGGATTTATAGAAGTTTTATATAAATCTGAATAATACCATTCATTATCAATTTTTTTTAAACCTTTAATAATTCCTGAACAAAAATCTGAAAAAATAAAAGTACCGTTCCAATCTTTATCATCACCTCTAAAAACTCCACCAGCAATAACTGAACACCCTTCTTGATGATCCCACTCTATTACTGGCCATTTAAAATCTTTATTTAAACAATCTTCCTTATCATCAAATATATCTCCTCTACAATGAAGTCCTTCAACTTTATTCCATCCATAATTTTCTCCTCCTTTACTCTCAGATTCCTGAAAATTAATTTCTTCAAAATTATCCCATCCTGTATCTGCTATATATAAGTCTCCAATTTCTGTATCAAAAATAATTCCCGACTTAGACGTCGCTCTTAACCCATAGGCCCATATTTCGGGTCGTGATTTACTGTTATAAAAAGGATTAGATGTAGGAATTAAATAACCATTCTCATTAGAACTAACATCAATTCTTAATATTTTTCCTTCTAATTTCTTTTTATTTTGAGCTGTACCACTTGGATTTCCAGCTATATCACCATCTCCAATCCCAACATAAAGAAATTTATCCTTGGGACTAAAATCTAATGATCCAGATGCGTGTTCATAAGTATGCTTTTCAATATCAATTAGAATTTCTTCACTATCAATAATTACATTCGAACAATTACTTGTTAAATTAAATCTACTTAAAATAAAGTTTCCAAATTTATTTGTATAAGTTATATAAACCTTCTTTTCATCATTAAAATCATAAGAAAATGCAAAATCTAATATACCTTCTTCCATTGAATTTTCTTGATCTTCACCTCCTAATAAAACATTATCTCTTAAATCTGCAAATGCCCCTCTATATTCGTAATGTTTATTATTTTTTTCTATTAACAATTTTGCGATACCTGAGTGTCTACCAAATAAAATAAAATTATTTTTCCCATTTCCAATGCAATCAAATGAAAAAGGAACCATTGACGAAAATGAGAATAAACCTTTCTTATAAAAAGAAAATTCGACTTGGTTTGCTAAACAATTACTTAAATATAAACAAAAGCAAAAAAAAGTTATTATTAATTTTTTAAACATATTTATTAATTAATGATTTTTTTTGATTTTAAAATTTGTTTATTTATTTCAATACTATTTTTAAAATCACTTTCCAAAAAATTTTTTTTTTTCAAACAAATATTTAAAAAATAATTAATAGATTCTTCTAAAGAATACTTCATTATATCCTGTTCTGATAACTTCCATTCTTTAGAAACAGAAGATCTGCAATATCTTTTTGTTTTAGCATCTTTTTTATGACCTAGTAATAATTTTGCTTTACTATCATAAATTTCAAAAATTCCATTAGTGCCAACCAATTTCATATTAAAATCAAAAGCAGTAACATAAGAAAGATATATAAATAATTTTAAATTATTTTTATATGTGACAATAACAGAACAATTATCATATGAACTTGTATCTTTAAGCACATTACTTGAATAATGAGTGATTTCTTCTGGTTTATTAAATAAAACTGAGAAAATATCAATATAATGTATGCCTACATTCTCTATAAGTCCTAATTTATTTAAATTTTTTTTTGATCTCCATGAATTTTTATAATTAATATTTTTTCCAAATAAATGTGAAGAAGAAATATAAGCATGATAAATATTTCCTAATTTTTTTTCCTTAACTAAATTTTTAAGAATATTAAAAATTTTGCTATATCTTAAATTAAAATTAAAAAAAGTTTTCTTTGGATTGTTATTTATATTGCTAAGTTCTTTTATTGAAGAAGCTGGAGGTTTTTCACAAAAAATATATCCTTTAAATCTTTTTTCAAAAAATTTTAAATATTTATAATGTGTGTGATTAGGAGATAATATTAAAATTATATCACAATCAACCAAGCTATTTAAATTGCTAGTATATTTATCTCCTTTAATTTTTTTTGGATAATATATTTTATCGACTGTAACTTTTTTATTTTTTGCAAAAATATCTATAATTCTTTTTGCATGGTTTCTATACCCTATAGCTCCAATTTTAAGTTTCATTTTATAAACCACATCTATCGCAAGGATTATATTTATGTCTTTTTTTACTTATATGTAAATTTCTTAGTTTATTTAACTGATCACTATTCCAAACTTCCTTTATAGACTTATTATTTAAATTACCTGGAGATAAAAAACTTTTATAATCAGCATCACATGGATTACAAACTCCATCAAACCAAACATAAAGTCTTTCCCATAAATAAACGCAAGGATGATTAATTTTTTTATTTGGTTTATTTTTATATGTATTCCATCTATTTTGATATTGAACATAAGCAACATTATCAACAATTTTTGACCAAAACTTTCTAAAATTATTTTCATTTTGATCTTCCTTAAATTTTACTCCTGAAACTCTAATTTCTAATTTTGAATTTTTATAAAATTTTTTTCTTGTATCTACTAAAAGTTTAATGTTTTTTAATACCTCATCAAATTTTCCTCCTTTTCTTATCTCCTCGTATTGTTTTTTTACATGTGAATCTATTGAAACAACAACCATATTTATATTTGATTTTAAAATCTCATGACATAACTTCTCATTCAATCTCGTAGCGTTAGTATTTAATTTAATATCAATAAAACTTTCTTTTTTTGAAACATATTTTATCATTTCAGAAATTTTAGGATGTAACAAAGGCTCTCCTCTACTTGCAAGAGTAATGGCTGAAGTGCCATTATTTGCTGCTTCATCAATAATTTTCTTAAAAAGATTAAAATCCATAAACCCCATATAAGGTTTTTTTGTAAATGATTTATCAATCTGAAAACACATAACACATCTTAAATTACATACTGATGTGGGTTCTACCAACAAATACACTGGAAATTTAGATACGATCTTTTTTTTTGGATAAATTTTTAATTTATATCTATAAATTAAATATTTAATCCAATTCTTTTCACTCATTCTTTTTAAATGAAAATATTCTTGAGATGTTAAAATAAAAGGAAATTTTTTTTTTTTCAAACTAACTATAAAATTTTTAACAATATTTTTATCTTCGATATCAAGTTTTAAATCTTTTGATAACTCAATAATTTTATTCAAACTAATAAAGGGTAAATCTTTATTTTCTAAAAATCTTAAACCTGAAGGATGATAAAATTTTTCCATTTTTAAATAATCTGATGTAAAAAATTTATAAACTTTTCTTTAGATTTTCCATCTATTGTATAATCTTGATTTAATGTAGATGTTTTTACACCATTCTTTTTAATTTTACTCAACTCTTGCTTTAAAACTAACTGTAAATCATTCATATTAATTATATTCTTTAATTTCTTACTTTTAATCCAAGAAAATTTTAAATTAACAAAATCTAAATTAAGTATTGGTATATTACAAATCTCGGCAACAGAAACAGTTGTTGAATTCCCACATAAATACAAATCAGAAATTGGTATGAGTTTTATATAAGACTCTTTGGAAATAATAAAATCATAATTTTTTAGTAATTTTTTATAATAACTTAACTTTGTTTTCGGATGGAATATTAAAATTATATTTTCATCTATTTTGTTTAATGTTTTAAAAATAATTCTCAATTGTTCTAACTGCTTATCCATAGTAATAATATTATGTTCAGGATTGTGTGGTACAGAAAATAAAATAATTTTCTTATTATTTGAAAAATTTTTACTATTATTAAGTTTCTTTTTTATATCTTCTTTATTATTTATTGAATTTAATAAATTATCATATTCCAAAGCGCCATAATCTAAAATTTTTTCTCTTTTTAACCCTAATTTTAGCATTAAACTAATTTCCTTTTTTCCTTTAGCTATAATATAATCACTTTTACTAGCGCCTACACACCAAGGTTTTTTTGGTAACATCCCAACTAAAAACAAAGATAAAATTAACGTACCAGGAGAAAATAATAATTTTCCATATTTTGTATCACATAATTGATTCTTAAAAAAAAAAGAAACAAGTAGATTAAAAAAACTAGTAAAACTCGTTATTCCAATACTAAATTTTTTATCATTTTTTCTTGTCCATGAAACCATATCTAATGATGGCAATAAAGATGATGTGGTTGTAATAATTGTTCTAATTTTAAGTTCTTTTGTTGCCTTTAAAATAGGAGGTATTGGCCCTAATTCTCTGTCTCCTGGTAATAAAACTGCTATTGGTTTTGCATAATTGAATAAATTAAAAAAAAATTTATAATTTCTTTTTAATATTCTTATTGTTAAAAAAAAATCTTTTAAATTTAAAATACTCGGAATTTCTTTTGTTTCTAAATAAACAAAATTTATTTTTTTTTTAATACAATAACTTTTAAAGACTCTTGTTTTATTAGTTGCTAGAACAATAATAGGATAAAAGTCTTTTTTTAATAAATTATATTGATATAAATGTTGCCACCATGAAGTTTCATGTCTTGGAACTAAAAAAATTTTCTTTTTTTTAGTTTTGGTCAATTCTAAATTTTTAAATTTTTCTTTGATTTTTATTATAATTAAAAATTATTTTATTTATAATATTTAAAGTTTTTTCCTTAATTTTTTTTGGATTTGAATCAAAGTAATGTTCAAATATTTTATATGGTCCAAAAAAGTAATTAAAACTACTATCCTTAATTTTTTTAATAGAAATATTTATTTTTTTTGCTAAATCAAATTCACTATTTGCAATATGAAATATTTTCTTAAAATCTTTGAAATAAACATTTTTTTTTTGATTTCCTTTTGCTTCATTAAAATTCGGTATTATTGGTTTACATCCTAATAAAAGTGCTTCTAATAAAACTGTAGAATTAAACCCTATAACATTAATAGAATTTTTTATTAAATAAATTGATGGTTTTTTTGTAATAATTAAATTCTTTATATTTTTGCTATTTTTACCTGTAACTTCTTTTATAATTTTTTCTATTTCTAATATCCACCAATCTTCCCAATTCTTAGGTTTTATATAAAAAATTATATTTTTATTTTTTAATGCACTTTTAATAAAAACTTTATGAGTATTAAAAAAAAGTTTTGAAAATCCTTCATTATAATTTTTACTAAAATAGTGTGAGCTTCTTTTTTTTGGAACTATATTACCTGTATAATGTCCAAATGAAAATAATGTAAAAAATTTCTTATTTTTTACAGTTTGTTTTTTTATCCCTTGAAACTTAAGCATGCCTGAAGAATAAATATTCTTTTTATCTTTAAGTCCAGATTTAATAAATAAATCTTTAACTATTTTATTTGGTGCAACAACTGCTGTCCCTTGAAAGATTTGTTTAATTCTTTTGAGATGTTTTACTCTAAAATTAATATGATTTTTTTCAATTAAAGACTGCTCTTTATGAAGACAAATAAAGGGTATTCCTCCTTTATTAAATCCTGATGCCCATTCTTGCTCTTGATTATAATGAACGGCACAAGTTAGAGCACAATCAATATTTGTTAAATATTTAATTGTTTTAGCTATATTTTTTATATATATAAATTTTCTTTCTCTTTCTTTTAAAGCATCATCATCTTTTTTTAAATAATAATATTGATCTGCTGATTTTCCCCAAAAACCTAAATTATCAAATTTGATTTTTTTATAATTTTTTTCTCTTTTTATTTTGCTAACAGGATTTGTGAAAAATAAAGAATTAATTCTATTATAAATAAAGTCAGGTATTTTAATTAAACAAATATTCTTATCTTTATTAATTATTTTTAAACTATCTCTCCACCTATGTTCGCTAAATACTATAATTTTTAAATTATTTTTTTTTTTATAAATAAATAACTTTATAAAAAATAAACTAATAAAGATTCCTAAAATAAATCCAAAAAATTTATTTTTCAAAATTAATTTGAGTATTTTCACTAATATGAAATTTGTTTTTGTATTTTAACTTTTACTTTTTCTAAAATTTTAGCAATTTTTTTACCAGAACTTCCATCACCATATAAATATTCTTTTTTATACTTATTCTTTTTGATTTGTTTATTAACTGATTTAAATATGTCATTTTCATTGTAACTACAATCTAATGTGTTTTTTCCTCGATCTCTATTAGATTGTCTGGTACCAATATTAACTACAGGTGTTCCTATGTAGGCCCCTTCTCTTATACCACTAGAAGAATTACCAACCAAACAACTAGTTTTTGACATTAATTTCATATAAACCTCTGGTGGAAAATTTTTATAAAATCTTACATTACTTATTAAATTTTTTTCTCTAAATTTTCTAAATACTCTAGAAATTTCATCTGAACCTGCGTCTGGATTTGGCCAAAGAATTATTTTTTGAATATTTATTTTATTAACTGCTTTCATAGTCGACTCAATTTGATGTCTTGTATCATTATATTCAGTAGTAACTGAATGTTGTGAAACAATTATAAATGGTTTTGAGAAGTTAATTTTATCTCCAACTCCAGCATTTAAAAACTTTTCATTTAAAATAGATTTTTTATCACTTAATACTTTCTTTGCTAAATCAATTCTAGGGCAACCAACTAAAAAAACATTTTCTTTTCTTTCCCCTAATTTTATTATTCTCTCTTTTGCACTCTTACTAGCTGGAAAATGAATATGAGAAAATTTTGTAATTGCATGTCTTATACTTTCATCAATTGTACCTGAAACTTCTCCTCCCATTGTGTGTGCTATTGGAATATTCATATAACTAGCTGCAATAGATGCTGCCATATTTTCAAATCTATCACCTACAATTAAAACAATGTCTGGTTTTAAATGCCTAAAAACCGTAGGAAATTCCAATAAACCCATACCGGTTGATTTAGCCATTGTTTCAACTGTCTCTCCTTCAATAAGCATATGCACTCTATTATTAATTTTAAAACCATCCTTCTTAATCAAATCAACAGCTGATCCAAACCTATCTATCAAAGCAGAGGCTCCTACTACTATTTGTAAAATAAGATTTTTATTTTGTGATACACTTCTTAAAACAGATTTTATACTACTATAGTTTGCCCTTGAAGATACTACTGCACAAATTTTTCTCATTTTAATAATAATCCCCTTTTTTTAAAATGTGTTCGATATTTAAATTCTTTTTTGTTTTTTTTCCAATTACTTCTTTATAATTTTTTGGACTAATACCATTACCTGGTTTTTTAAAAGTTATATCATCAAATCTTATTATTTCACCTTTTTTTAATTTATTTTTAATAACAATACTTTTTTCAAATATTCTTTTCATACCTTTTAGTTCTTTTAAATCATTTTTATTAACTTTATTATCTAAAATAATTTTAGTTTCTTTAATAGAGTCAACCATGAGCTTAAATTCATTAGGCTCTAAAGCATTAAATGCATCACTTCCATACATTTTTCTTGATAATGTTAAATGTTTTTCAATTGAACTAACGTTATAAAATATAGAAAGTATAGATGCTGTTATACCAATAGTATGATCTGAAAACCCTATAGGCCTTTTATATCTGCTTCTCATTTTATTAATTATATTTAAGCCAACTTTATTTGCGGGACACGGGTATAATGAAGTGCATTGCATTATTGTTAATTTTTTAACATTTTTTAATTTTTTTATTGCTAAATCTAACTCTTTCCAGTTTGACATTCCTGAAGATATAAAAGTAGGTTTATTAATTTTATTAATTTTTTCAATTAAAGGTATATTTGTAATTTCCCCAGATGGAATTTTATAACCTCTTATATTTATTTTTTCTAACAAATCTACTGCCTCTAAAGAAAAAGGTGAAGACAAAAACTTAATTTTTCTTTTTTCTGAATAATCTTTTAATTTTTTCCACTGATTTATATTAAAACTTGTTCTTTTAAAATAATTATATCTTTTTTCTTTACTAAAATACTTTGGAGAAGGCGCATCCTTTAAAGTTTCTGCCTCAGCAATATGAGTTTGAAACTTTACAGTTGTTGCTCCACAATCTTTCGCTGTATCAATTAGTCTAAATGCTAATTTTAGAGAGCCATTATGCACAGAACCTATTTCAGCAATTATTTCCATATTAAATATTATTTAAATTTGGTTTTATAAATTTTTTATTTGTTTTCAAAATTTTGGCGGCATGCTTAAAATCTTTATGACTATCAATATCTATAGAAATTTTATTATTAAGAACAAATGGTAAAATCTTTTTTCCTGTCATACTTTTTTTTTTCAAAATAGTTGATGTTTTAGTTATATCAATTTCTGCTGTTTGCCAATAAGTATTAGGTAAAAGTTGTCTTGGTAAATTAAAAGCCTCTTTAATTTTTTTAGAATTTATAATAGGAGATAAATTATTATTCTTAATAAACCACATTTTATAAGGAGTTTTTTCATTTAAACAAACGGATCTTATAGAATCATATTTATTAGAATTTATGAACTTATCTATTGCTACATCTAAAGTATTTTTTTTTCTTATTGGTGAGGTTGGCCTTAAATTCACTACATAATCAGGATTATAATTAAATTTTTTCTTTAAAAATTTTAATGCATGAAAAAAAACCTCAAAATCTGTTGATAAATCTTTTGCAATATTTTTTGGCCTTAAAAAAGGAACTTCAGCTCCATATTTCTTTGCAATAACCGCAATTTTTTTTGCATCAGTGCTACAAATAACTCTACTTACTAATTTAGAATTTAATCCTGCAGCGATGGCATACGATAACAATGGATGCCCGTTCAATAATTTTATATTTTTATTTTTTATTCCTTTACTACCAGACCTTGCAGGGATAATTGCTAAAATTTCTTTTTTTTTATTCAATTTATTACTTAAAACTTTCAATAAATTTTTCATAATCATGAATATAATCATGGACTTCGTATTTTCTATCGCATATCACGCTAATAATTGTTTCATTTTCTAAATATTCAATATCAGTCCAAGTCATTTTATTTATAAACAGCGCGGTTTTGCAGCTTTTTAATAAAAAAGATTTTTTATCTTTATTAGAATAAGTGCAGTTAACTCTAACTTTACCTTTTTGACAAATAAGTACTTGATTGCATTTTTTATGAGCATGTGAACCTCTTTTAACATTTTTGTTTCCATTAATATAAAAAATTCTTTTTATACTTTTCATTTTAAAAATTTTTGGTTCAAAATAATAAAGTGATGCTTTTTTACCTGGAAAAAAAGGAACGTTGATTAAAAAAGGTTTATTTTTTTTTTTAAAAGATTTATTTTTTTCATTATTTAAATTCTTAAAAACGGTTTTTAAATTAGAAAATTTCTTATCTCTTAAACTAAGAATGGGATTTTTAACAGGCCATTTTATATTTAGATCTTTGTCATTCCATATAATGCCTTTTTCATTTTTTTTATTAAAATATTCAGTTGTTTTATAATTAATTTTCGCTTTATCACTTAATACATAAAAACCATGTCCAAAACCTCGAGGAATATATAAATGATAATGATTTTTGTCTGATAACTCTATAGAAAACCATTTTTTAAAAGTTTTTGAATTTTTCCTTAAATCTACAATTACATCTAATATTTTTCCTTCTACCACAGAAAGTAATTGGGCTTGTTGTTTCCCTTCTAAAAAATGTATTCCTCTTAATACGCCTTTTTTTGAATATGATCTATTATCTTGAACAAAATCTTCATTTATTCCCAAATGAACCAATTTCTTTTTTTGAAAAGTTTCATAAAAAAAACCTCTATTGTCTAAAAAAACGTCGGGTTTATAAACTATTATATCTCTAATTCTTTTTGGATTTTTATATATAACTTTCATTTTAAATATTATTTGAATTTCTTAATAAAGAAATTGTATCTGAAATTCTATTTTTTATATTTCCTTTAAATTTAAATTTAAGTTTTGATATTTTTTCATTATTAACAATAAAAGAATTTGGTTTTAATCCATTTTTATTTTTTGAAATAATTTTAATTTTAGGTAAAAATTTTTTTATTATTTTTATTAATTCTATAGTAGTCATATTATTAGTTACTAAATTTAATGTTTCTTTATTGATTTTATTTTTTATCAAAAAAACTAAAGCTAAATTTAAATCTTTTAAATCTAAATATGGCTTAGATATTAAACGAAAATTTTTCCATAAAGATAAAGGAATACCTTGTACTGCTTGTAGACAGAATTTATTTACTGCTGTATGAAATTGCATACCAGGAGAGGTTCCAGCTATAGTACCTAAGCGAAGAATTAAATAATTTAAATTAAACTTTTTTGAATTTATTTTTATTAAATTTTCTTCTTCCAACTTTATCTTAGAATAAGGACTATCAGGTTTTAGTTCTTTTTTTTGGCAATCTTCACTGATAAATTTATTTTTTGTATTATAAACGCTAGTAGAAGACATAAAAATTAAGTTAGATTTTTTTTTTAAACATGCTTCGACAATAAACTTTGTATTTCCAAAATTTTTTTTTTTATATATTTTTGGTATTTTAAAACTTTCCCAAGCATTAGTTAATGCCGCTAAATGAATAACTATATCTTCTTTTTTTAATATTTTTTGTAAGTTCAAATCTTTTATATCTGAATATATAAATTTATACTTATATTTCTTATTCAAATTAAAAAGTGAAGAATACTTTTGCGTGCTTAGATTATCAATAATAATAAAATTAGATTTCGGAAAAAATTTAGGTAAATTTCTAATTAAATAAGAGCCTATATGACCTAACCCGCCTATTATATAAAAATTCATTTTTTTATTTTTAAATTAATCTTTCTTTTATATTCATCATATTCCTCATATTCAGGATAAAAATTTCTATATAGTTTTTTTAAATAAGCATAAAGTCTATTTGGTAATAATTTTAATAAAACCTTAGTTATAAAATTTAAAGTTAAATGTATTAAAGAATTAATTATTATTCTCCAAATAACAGGAAAAATAATCAATCTTTTAAAACCTATTGGTAAAAAAATCGTAGAAACAAAAAATTTATAAGAAACTTTCAAAAAATTAATTTTGGACATAGCTGATAAAATATTTGGATCATTAGACTTTCTTTCTAAATAATCTTGCTTGTGAATTGTTTTTTTTAGCGAAGTTTTTGTACTGTAAGTAATATCTCCCATCAGTGCCATACTAGAATTAATAACTCTTTCATTAATTATTGGGCCTGTTTTTATATATGAATTTATAACTTTAAGTAACGTGTCCTTTTTATTTAAAGAATGAATTAAAGATCCATAAGAAGGATATAATAAAGGGTTTATTTTTCTTTTTCTTACTAAAAACATAGATATTAAATTAAATAGCGATAATTTATCAGGTAATTTTTCTCCTTTATAATCTCTTTTTTGCAAAACATGCCCTTTTTCATTAATGTCATAAACAGTTGTTCCACATGCTACAAATTTATCTTTTTTAATTAGTTTGTTGACAGACTCGGAAACAAAATTTTTTGCATAAAAATCATTTGGGCATGCCCAAAATACATAATCACCTTTAGATAAATTTATCGCTTTGTAATAATTCATCCAACTACCTAAATTTTGTTTATTTTTATTTAAAAAAATTATTTTTTTACTTTTTTTTTTAACTTCTTTGCAAATTTCGAAACTTTTGTCAGTTGAATTATCGTCTGATATTATAAATTCTATATTTTTATATTTTAACTTTAATAAATTCTTTAAACTTTCTTTTAAATTATCTCTTTCACTATTATATGTGAGAAAGCAAACTGAAACTTTTGGAAGATTGTGCACTTATTATCTAATTTTCTTTATGTATCCAGATTGGTTATTAGAAAAAAATAACTTTTTATCTATATTTTTGTCTATTTGAAAATTTTTATTTTCTTTAAGGAAATAATTTACTGCTGACATAGGATTTTTTTTTGAATTCCATGGTCTTTTTCTACCTTTGATTTTTCCTCCAACAAAGTTAAGTATAGTATCGCAGACTATTAAATAAGAACCTTTAGTTATATACTGAGAATAAAAATTAAGCTCATTTAATACATGTTCATGTGTATGGTTTGAATCTAAAATAACCATAATTTTTTTCTTTTTTTTAATCTCTTTTTTTAAAATTTCATCAATTTTTATATCAACTGAATTATTTTTGATTAGTTTAATTCTTTTTGAAAATTTACTTTTTTTTAATTTATTAATGATTTTTTTATCTAAATTTAAATCTATTCCTAAAACCTTACCTTTATTTATATTATCTAATATAGTCGCATAAAATAATATGCTACCTCCCCATGCAACTCCTGTTTCTACTAAGATATCTGGCTGTATTTCAAAAAGTTTTTCTTGAATTATCATAATGTCTGAAGGAGATTGTAGTATCGGTTCACCTAACCAATCCCATAAATAAACATAACTCAAATTGACGGCAGCTTCATTAAACTTTTGAGAATATAATTTTAATTTCTTAGATTTACCAACAGATGTTAGGTATTTTCTTCTTTGTAACTCAAATTTTTTTCTATTAAATGTCATTTTCTTTTAAATAATAAATTTGATGTATTTTTAATTCTATTTTCTTTTTTAAAATTTCTCATAGGTAAAACTTTTTGTAAGTAATATGTAGGGTTTTTAAATGGAACAATTGATACTAAATCATAATTATTATTTTTTAAACAATCTATTAATTCTTTATTATTTATAAATCTGTAAGGAATTATTTTAGTCTTATTAAAAACTTGTTTTGATATAAAATTTTTTTTTTTAATAAGTGGTACATCAGAAAAAACTATATATTTTGGTTTAAAATTAGAAACACTTTTAATTAAATCCTTCCATAAATTTATATACTGAATGCAACTACCTAAATGAACAATTTGAAAGTTTTTGTAATTAATTTTATTTAGATTCTCATAAAATTTAATATTTTTTCTATTTTTAAAAGATTTATTTGCTATTTTACAAATTTTTTTATTCTCAACAATTGTCAAATCAAATTTAAACTTTTTTTCAATAAAGTTATCTAATTTAAAATATAATTCTCCAAGTCCACCCCCAAAATCTAAAATTTTAGTTTTTTTATTAATTTTAAGTTCAGATAAAATAATTGGATAAATCAAATAATCATAAAATAAATTATTTTCTTTTATAAATTTCATATTTTTTTTTAATTTTTTTATCCATAAATCGGTTTCAAAAAAATTAATTTTATTTTCAGGAAACTTATGAAATTTTCCCTTCCACAATATTTTTTTTTTATTTTTTATGTTCAATTTTATATTTTTTTAATACTCTTTTAAGACCTTTACATACATTTCTTATACTTTCTTTCGATAAATCTAATGCATTTGGTAGTCCGATACCTTTATTATTTAATAAGTAAGAAATTTTATTTTTTGTTTTTAAACTTCTTTCTTTAAAAACAGGCATAGAACTTAAAGGATAAAAAAAAGGCCTTGTAGGAATATTTATTTTATATAATTCCTTAGCTAATTTTTTTGAATCTATTTTATATGAGTCTCCTAAAACTATATGTGTATGCCAAAAACTATTATATGTGTCTTTAGTTTCTATATTAAATTGGATATCACTTATTTCTTTTAAATTTTTTTTATACTCTTTAAAAATCCATCTTTTTTTATTAACTAATTGTTTCAGTCTTTTAAATTGAGCATATCCTAAAGCTGCTTGAAGATTAAAAGGCATGTATTTATAGGCAAGTTCATCAAAATAATATGATCCTGGCTTTCTTCCATGATCTCTTAAAAATTTACACCTTTCATATATTTTTTTATTATCTGTTGTTAACATTCCTCCTTCACCAGTAGTTAAAGTTTTTGTTCTATGAAAACTAAAAACTGAAGCAATTCCAAATTTACCTGATTTTATATTCTTATATTTTGAACCTAACGATTCCGCGGCATCTTCAATTAAATGAATTCTTTTTTGCTTAACTATTTTCTTTATTTCATCCATCTTAGGCATATTGCCATATACACCAACAACAATTACTGCTTTTGTTTTTTTAGTAATATTTTTCTTTAATTGATTAGGACATAAACACCAGCTATCTTTCTCAACATCACAAAATACCGGTTTAGCATCAACATATTTTATTGGTGATGCGGTAGCAATCCATGTTGTTTCCGGAACTATAACTTCATCACCTTTTTTTATACCTAATGCTAAAAGAAGTAGATGAATTGCACTTGTGCAATTAGTTGTCATTAACGCAAAATTTCTTTTATGAAACTTGGCAAAACTTTTTTCAAATTTTTCTACATAATAATATTTATTTTTTCCATACCAACCGTTTGATAATGCATCTAAAATATATTTTTTTTCAAGATTTGATATCGATGGTCCTGAAACTTCAATTGGTAATTTTTTTATCTTCATAATTAATAAATTTAAAAAAATAATTTAAATTAAAATCGAGCTATTAAAAATAACATTATCAACATTTTTAATGGACATAGATTTAATTGCATCTAATGGACTTTCAACAATTGGCTCTTCGTGATTATTAAAAGATGTGTTAATAAGTACAACTTCTCCTGTTTTTTTAAAATAATTTTCTAGTATCTGGTACATTATTGGGTCATCTGCTTTATCAATAACTTGCGGCCTAGCTGTGCCGTCAACGTGAACTACTGCAGGAGCCTTTTTCTTTAAAAAGTTTGAACATTCATACACGCTTAACATAAATTTAGAAGTTTTATCATTTGCCTTCCAATTCAAAAAACATTTCTTTGCTAAAGAAGAAATAGTCACGGGAGCAAATGGCATAAATTCTGTTCTATTTAATCTCTTGTTTAACCATTTATTTACAGTTCTATCTTTAGCATGATATAAAATTGTTCTATTACAAAGAGCTCTATAACCAAATTCCATTCGACCTTTAAAAAAACCTACTACTTTTTTTCTTTTAAACAAATCAATTAAAACTTCTTCTACGTTACTTATATACCTATATTTTTTATTCCTTTTTTTTAATAAATTAACTACTTCTCTATTTGAATACGATGAACCAAGAAATGTATTCGCTAAATTACTTTTTTTATTAATTAATAATTTCAAACCGCCTAATGGTAAACCTGCATCACCAGTTGCTGGTTGGATAAATAAACTGTCTACTTTTTTTAATTTTTTAATTTCATGTATCAATTTAACATTACCGAAAACTCCACCAGCTAAACTTATGTTAACTCTTTTTTTTTTATAAATATTTATATTTTCTGAAATCCATTTACAAATTACTTCTTCTAATAATTTTTGTACACCTGATGCCAAATCTTTATCGGAATATTTTTTTTTTAACTTAAATAATTCAGGTAAATCTGACTTTTCTGCAAACCACGGAATGTGATATTTTGACCATATACTTTTAATCTTACCTTCTTCTACAAAAAAAAAATTTCTAAAAATCTTAATTATAGCTTTATATTTTCCATATGCTGCTAACCCTGTAACTTTTCCTTCGTGCTTCTCCGGAGTAAATCCTAATACCCTAGTAATATTTCCATAAAAATATCCAATACTGTCAAAAGTGGTTGAAAAACTCTTCATTTTTAATTTTTTTCCTTTATACAACCAAACAGCGCTACTTAAATAATTACCTTTACCATCGCATGTAAAAGTAATTTCATCTTTAAAATTATTAAAATAAAATGCACTTGCAGCATGGCATGCGTGATGGTCAAAACAAATTAATTTTTTTTTTTGATAATTTAAATTTTTTTAAAAATAAATTAGCATTACTAAATAATTTTTTTTGAAGTTTAATCTCGCTATTTAATCTTTGATTATATTTTATCTTATTATATTGCTGCTGCTTTAAACCTTCATCAATTCTTAAAGAAATATTCTTTTTTATTTCATTTTTTGGATAAATTTTATCTGCGTAACAGTATATTATTTTATTTATATCTTTTGGGTTAATTTTATACTTTGATAATAAATATTTAATTGATCTATATGGAAAACCTCTATACATTTTTTTCCTATTAAATCTTTCTTCTTGGACAAATTCTACGATATCATCATTAATAGCTAAAGCGGCAGCGGCCTGAATTTGATTTGAGAAAGAAAGATATATTTTTTTATTTTTCACTAATTCTTTTATTTAAAAAAGGAATTTATCAAATAAATAACTTTTTTCTGGTCTTTTAATTTTAATTCTGGATAACAAGGTAAACTTAAAATTTCTTTAGAAGCTTTTTCTGTTTCTTGTAAAATTATTTTTTTATTTAAGTATACTTTTTCTTTATGAACAGGTTTTAAATAATGTATTCCTGTATTAACTCCATTTTTTTTTAAAAATTGTTTTAGTTTATTTCTTTGTTTGCATCTAATTACATATAAATAAAATACATGATCATTATTATTTCTTATTTCCGGGATTTGAACGTTATAAGTGTTTAAATGTTTATTATAAGTTGCGGCAACTTTTTTTCTCTTATTATTATTTATATTAAGTTTTTTTATTTTTACATTCAATACAGCTGCTTGTATTTCATCCATTCTAGAATTAATTCCTATCAATTGACTTTCTCTTTTATTGTTCCAACCGTATTGTCTTAATAACTCTAATTTATTAGCTATTTTTTTATTATTTGTTGAAATAATTCCTGCATCTCCAAATGCGCCTAAATTCTTTGTAGGATACAAACTAAAACATGACAAAATACCAAAATTTCCTAATTTTTTATTATTATAAAATGCTCCGTGAGCTTGCGAACAATCTTCAATTAAATTTATTTTGTTTTTCTCTGAAATTTTAATAATTTCATTTAAATCGCAACTCTGTCCATATAAATGAACACAAATAATTGCTTTAGTTTTTTTTGTAATTTTTTTTTTTATACTTTCTGGATCTATTGTAAAAAAATTCTTTTCAATATCAGCAAATACAACTTTTGCTCCTACCATCTCAACCGCATAAACAGTTCCTATTGCTGTATGGGAAGGAACTATTACCTCATCTCCTTTTCCTATATTTAAAGCTTTTAATCCTAAATGAATTGCGTCTGTGCCGTTTGCTACAGCTACAGAATATTTAATATTAAGATATCTTGAAAAATTTTTTTCAAAAAGCTTTACATTTTTTCCTAAAATATAAGATCCGTCTTTTAGTACTTTTGTAATTGCTTTTTCAAGATTTTTTTTATCTTGATTATAAGAATGATATGGTTCAGTAAAATTTATCATTTATTTAAATTAATTATTTTGTCAGCAAATTTTGTAACATTATTCCTATGAGAAATAATAATTACAGCAAACTTTTTTTTACATTTCTTTATATTATTTAAAATTTTATTCTCAGTATTTATATCTAATGCTGAAGTTGCCTCATCTAATATTAAAATTCTAGGTTGTTTTAATAATGTAATGGCTAAAGCAATTCTTTGTCTTTGACCACCAGAAATTTTTGTTCCTTTTTCACCTAATTTTGTATTTAAACCATTTTTTAAATTAAAAACAAATTTATCGGCTTCTGCAACTCTTAATGAATCATTAATTAAATTTTTATTTAACTTTTTAGAATTACCTAAAGTTAAATTATTTAAAATAGTATCGTTATAAAGAAAATAATCTTGTGGTATATAACCAACTAAGTCTTTCTTTAACTTTGTTATTTCAGGTTTAACTATCCTATTATCAATTAAAATCTCACCTTTAGTTGGATTTAGTAAACCACAAATAATATCAACTAAAGTTGTTTTCCCTATTCCTGAAGAACCTTTTAATAAAGTAATTTGGCCTATTCTTAGTTTTAAAGAAATATTTTTTATAATTTCTTTTTTATCATATGAAAAAAAAATATTCTTTAATTCTATAGAATTAGAAATATTTTTAACCTCAACTTCTTTCTTGTCATAATTTATTTTTAAAACTTTATTTAAATTAGTTATTTTTTTATAAGGAGCTTCACATTGGGCAAGTTTATGTGAAAACTTTTGAATTCTTCCCATACCCTGGGTAAGTCTTAGAAATAATGCAGATAAAACTGCTATTCTTTCTATCGGAAAACTTATGTTTACTAACAAATAATATATTCCAAACAATAAGCTTGTTGTAAAAAAGATATTTTGGAAACAAATAATATTTTCTTGGAAAAAAACAAACTTCTTTGTATTTTTATTAATATTCTCAATATTTGTAAAAAGTATTTTTTTTATTCTGTTTTCTTCTCCCGAAACTTTTAAATGTTTCAAACTGCTCATTATTTCAACAAATTTTTTATTAAAAACTGACCTTACTACAGTGTCTTTTTTTCCTAATTTTTTAGTAGCATCAATAAATCGTTTTAAAATAAAAATAATTAAAAAACTTATCGTAATTGCTGCAAATGTTATTTCCCATGAAACAAAAAAACTTAAAGTAATTAACATTAAACACTGAAGAAAAGAAACTATTATATGGCAAGTTATAGAATAAGCGTTTGCGGGAGACTCTGCTTCTCTATTTATAGAATTAACGAGAGCGCCTAAAGATAATGAATTAAAAAAATTAAATTTTGTAGATATCAAATTATTAAGAAATTTCTTACGTGATAATGAAATTAATTCTGACCATACTCTGGTTATTTGCCAAGTTGAAAATGATAAAAATATATGTTTTAGAATTAATAACGATCCAAATAAAAGTAAAAATGTTCTTACTTCAAAGTCTAGCCCAATATAATTAAATACTTTAAGTATATATTTACTAAATCCAGAAATTTCATTTAAATCGTTATTTAATATTATTTCTAAAAAAGGCAACAATAACCCAAAACCTATTGCTTCTACAAAAGTTGCAAGAATAATAACAAAAACATTAATTAATGTTGCTGTAGGAAAATTTTTAACTGTATCAAAAATAATACCGTACATGCTTTTTACTGATTTAAGTTTGCTGAAATAACTGCTAATCATGAATATTATATTTTTTTGAAAGGAAAATATTTATTAATAAATAATTTATTTTTAGATAAAAATTTAGCTTCTTTTATCAAATTGAAAAAATTTAATTCTTTAAAATCTATTTGATCATCTTTATTTAAGTTTATATTTACAATCTTGCATCTTTTCTTAAGTAAGTTTAATGCTTCAGCATGTAATTTTAATCTTGGAAAACTAAAAAGAATAATTGGCAAATCTAATCGTAAAGCAGTTTTAAATGCAGTTGAATTTGGAGAATCAAATATTATTATTTGTTTGCTCCAACTTATTTCATTAAAATTATTATTAATAATATTAACTTTTAATCCATTTGATACTTTATTTATTATTAGATTTGAAGAATCCGGATGTGGTTTCAAAGCAAATTTCATCTTTTGTTTTTGTAAATTTCTAATTATTTTCCTTTGAAACGGAATTAATAAATTATCAGGATAAAAATATTCTAAATTTGAACTATCTTCAATATACTTAGACGTAACATAGACTAAATCAAAATTAATTATTTTTTTTCCTGAACCACTATTCTTTATTAATGTTGTCGCCCAATCAACTTTTGTTTTATTACTTTGATTTCCTCTAAACTTAAAACTTATTTTAGAATTCTTTACCATACCTTTTGCTTCATACGGGCCAAAGGTTACAAATTTATCTGCAAAATCAAATTCATAAGAACAATCTAAGTCTGTTTTAAAATAACCACTTCCCATACCATGATCAAAAACTACTACTTTGCCTTTATTTTTCTTTACTCCATACGCAAAAAGTCTATTTAACGGTATTCCCATTGTTCCTGAATAAAAAAATAAAGGAGTTTTTTGTTTCTCAATATGTTCTTTATGTTGTCTATACCAAGCAACTAATAATGAAGTGTTAATAAAAAAAATATTTGATAATTTATTTATTTCTCTTTTTGAAAAACAAAATAAATTTCTTTTATAAATATTTTCAATAAACTTTGAAAGTTCTCTATCTGAATCTTGAATTCTAATTTTTTTTTTAATAAACCATTCGTTGAAATTACTTAAATAAAACTTTTTTTTCTTTTTTTTAAAATAAGAAATTAATAAATCTGTTGGTGAAAATGTTAAAGATTCTTGAGAATGAAAAAATAGTTTTGGTTTATAAAAATTGTCTATATAAAAAAGACTTTTTAAATACCTTAATATTTGAAAAAAAAAATAACTTTTCCCTTTAGGAATCTTTTGCAAAATTTTTATTCTTGGTAAAATTGTTTTTTTATTTATTTTTTTTTTTAAAGAAAAAATCTCAGATATTAAAATAGTTACATCGGTAAATATTAATTTCATTAAATCTTTATCAAAATTAAATTTATTATTCTTTTGATTTAAAAAAGAAGAGTAATTAATCCTAAAATTATCTATTATTTTTCTTTCATGTAGATAATTTTCTATTAAATTTTTTTTTAAAATCTTATTTATAGTTCTAGTCTCTTTTTCTACCATATTTCATTCTGTACGCTTGACCTGAACCAAAACTTTTTTCCTTTTGATTTTTATCAATATCTCTAACGCCTAACAAATATTTTTGGTATTCGTTTAAATTATTTAATACTTTTTTATCAATATATTTTTTTTGATTTAATAACTGTGGTAAATTTCTATTTCTTATATCAATAAGTATTATTCTTCTTTTATTTCCTGAAATATTTCCTGTACCACCATGCCAAAGATTTCCATTAATAACAACAATGCTACCTTTTTTAAGAAAAACTAATTTTTCTTTTTTGTGCGTTAAATTAACATTTTTAATATGATCATCTGGCCAACCTAATTTTTTATGAGTTCCTGGCACAACCCTTAAAGGGCCATTTGTTTTGTTTGTATTATCTAATACTATTTGCACTAAAACAGATTCAAAAGGGTCTTTATGTTTAGTTCTTGGCAACCAATCAATATGTAAAATTTGATTTCCAGTACCAATCAAAGGATCTCTAAAATCAACAGCTCCAATTTTTATATCATTATTTACCATATATTCAGAAGTTTGGGCTATTTCGGGTAATACTATTAATTCTTTAAAAATATCATTTTTATTAATTAAATTTCCTAATCTTCTAGCTCCTTTTTCAAATGGCTTGCCTTTTTTATAATATTCTTCTTTGCCTTCCCATCCTGCTTTACTTTTTTCTTTAGTAATCAAATTCTCTAAGATTTTATGAATCTTTTTTAAATTCTTTAAAACAAAATTATTAGGAGGAAAAATAATAAATCCATCTTTATCTATTATTTTTTTTTGCTCTTTACTAAGTATAAATTGTTTATTCATTAATATCTCTAGATAGTAAATCTTTTAAATTTTGTTTTCTTTTAATTAAAATAAATTTTTTCTTTTCAAATGCTAGTACAGGAGGCGAAAATTGTATAAAATTCCATGACTGAGAGAAACTATATGCTCCCGCATAAGAAGTGTATAACACATCATCTTTATTTAATTCATTTAATTTTATATTATTTCTAAAACAATCAGATTGCATACACAATGGTCCATACAAATTATATTTCTTAATTTTTTTATTTTTATTATTAATTTTAAAAAAATTATGTTTTCTATATTTTCCAGATGGTAAAATATTAACACCTGCATCTAATATCACAGAATCTAAAGTTTTGCCTCTTAATCTTTTTACTTTTGTTACTAAAAAGAAACTTTCATCTACTAAAAATCTACCTGGTTCTAAAATTAATTTTGGCAACTTATTCTTAAAAATCTTTTTTATTGGATTTGAAATAGCTTTTATATACTGATTTGTTGTAGGAACATTCCATATTTTTTTTTTGTAATCTTTGAATGGCAAATTTGTTGCAAAACCACCACCTAAATCTAAATATTTTAAATCGATTAAATCATTTTTCCCTAAAAAATATGCAAACTTTGATACTGCCGATGAAGCATTTTTATAAATTTTTGTATCTAAAATATTTGTTCCTATATGCATATGAAGACCAACAATCTTTAAATTTGGCATTTTCTTTTTTACTATTTTTGCAACCTTAGTTGCTTCTTGATTATCTAAATTAAAGCCAAATCTAGACCACGTTTTTTTTCCTAACTTCGTGTAAATTCTTATTCCTATTTCTAAAATTAAATTTAATTTCATTGCAACTTTCTGTACAATTTCTAATTCAGTAAAATTATCGATATTAATTCTGCATCCTAATTTAGAAAGTTTTATTAAATCTTCTTCTGATTTTAATGGCCCATTTATAACAACGTCTTTATTTAATAAGTTTAATTTTTTTACAATAAGAATCTCAAATCCAGAGATGCATTCAGGATAAGCTCCAAAACTATAAGCTTTTTTTACTACAAATGGTAAATAATTAGTTTTTACAGAGTAAGTAATTTGTGAATTTGAATAATTTTTTTTTAAAGATGCTTTTAAATCATCAATTTTCTTTTTCATGATATTAGGAAAAAAAATAAAAAAAGGGGTGTCATGAGCTTTTATTATATTTTTAACCTTAGAATTAATTAAAATAGTATTTAGTTTTTTCTCATTCATTTGTTTTTACAAAAATTTCTCCCCAATATCTCATCATTTTAATTTTTGATATTTTTTTATTAATATTTTTTATACCAATATTTAAATAAATGGCATTTTCTAATAATGAATACCCAGCTCTTGCAGAAATTATAATTGGTGCGCTTGGTCTTACATTAATTTCATATAATAATAATTTTCCTTTTTTATTTTTTTTTTTGATATGCCATTTCTAAATTTACTAAATTATTAAATTTAATTTTAGAAAAAATAGTTAGTAAATATTTTTTAATTTTTAAATCTTTATCTACTGATCCTTTTTCTAAAGAACCGTGTTTAGGAAGTAACCTTTTTTGCGCTAAATAATTTATGATTTCACCATTATTAGCTAATACGTCAATATTGAAATCTTCTCCTTCTAAATATTCCATCAAAATAAAATTTTTAGAAAAATTTTTTTCTAAAATGATTTTTTCTAATCTTTCTTTAGTTATAAATAATTCTTTCTTTTGTTTTGTAACTTCATCATATTCGTCAAAGTTAGCATTTAATATTCTAAATCCCCTTCCCCCTCTTTGATCTACTGGTTTAAACACAACTTTTTTTTTTGGATAACCAAGTTTTTTTAATGAATAATTTAATTGTTTAATACTTTTTGGAGAAAAAAATTTTGGATAATCTATTTTTTCCTTTTTTATAAATTCCATTAAATTTAATTTATTAGAAACAAATTTTGTTATTTTGTAATTAGAAACTAAAACTTTTACTCCTAGCTTATTAAATTTATTTATATTTTTTGATAGATTTAAAGCCTCTTCATCAGAAAATGGGATAATTATATCTACTTTATTTTTTTTACAAATATTTATTAATTCCTTAATAAATGAGCTTGAACCTCCATTGCTGACTTTAAAAAATAAATCTGCAAAATATTTTCCTAATGCGTCATCATTAATATCTGTAGATATAACTTTTGTATTAATTCTTTTTAAATTTTTTAAATGATTTATAACGCCTGGCGCATGGTATGCGCCACCACAAGTAACTAAAACAACTATTTTTTTTTTCAATGAAATTATACTAGAAACTATTTTCTTTTTATTGCTATTCCAAACCCGCAATTAAAGTAATATTTTTTGCAAACTATTTCTTTAAATGAAAATTTTTTATTTTTTTTCAAAGTAGACCATGCTTTACCAACGCCAGGGTACTCTTTGTTATAAATATCGTGCATAACAATAATGCCTTTATTATTTATTAAATTAGTTGATATATTAATATCGTTTATGACATCTTTATATTCATGGCTTCCATCTATTAAAATTAAATCAAAGGGGCTAAACTTTTTTAAATTATTTTTAATTTCTTTAGAACTAGAACTACCGCATAATAAAATTAATTTTTTTCTCTGAACATTCGCAAATAAATCATTAGCGTTGATATCGCATGCAAAATTATCAACTGCAACTATTTGATTAAATTTAAAAAATCTATTAAAAATAGTGTTTGTCTTTCCACTAGCAAAACCAATTTCTAAAAAACTTTTAAAATTAGATTTTTTTTTTTGAAATTTATTAAGAAAAAAAACTAACTCAGATAGTTCTTCTGGAATTTGTAATAAATGATTTCTACTTCCATCATAAATTTTATATCCCCCATATTCAGAATTTGTTTGATGCCTTAAAAATTCTTTAAAAGATTTCTTTTCTTTATTCGTATTTATTGATTTAAATATATATTTATCATTCATATTTTAATATCCCTTATTAATATTGAAGCATCTTTTTTTTTTGCAACTTTTAATGTTTTACCTTTAATTTTATTTAATTGATTTATAAATAAACCTGAACTAGATCTTTTAAAACTTATATTTAAATTATTTATTTTAGTTCCAGAAGATAAGTCTTTTTTTGCTACAATCCTTCTTCTCATAAAATTTTTATTTTTTATTTCTTTTTTTGAATTAAATATTTTTTCAGTACCTAATGAATTTTCTGTAAACCTTATATTATCAACTAATTCTTTTAATTGCTTTGGATTGACAGAAAAGGAATGATCAGGGCCTAATAATTTATTATCTAATGTAAAATGTTTTTCTATTATTTTTGATCCAAGGGTTACAGCTATCGCTGGAGCTAATGTTCCTAGTGAATGATCTGAATATCCCCAAATTACTTTTGGAAAAACCTTTTGTAAACTTAAGATTTGTTTTAAATTTAATTCACTAGAAGAGCTTGGATATATAGAAACACAGTGTAAAACTGCCAGTTTTTTATTTATTTTATATATTTTATCAATTATATTTTTAATTTCTTTTATATCTGACATGCCTCTTGAAATAATCATGGGGAGTTTAGTTTTAGCATAATATTTTAAATTACTTATATTATCAAAATCATCTGATCCAACTTTTATAGCCTTTATGCCAATTTTCTTTAATAATTTAAAATTTATAGGATCTTGAACTGTTGACATAAATATAATTCCAATTTTATCGCAATATTTTTTAATTTCTTTCCATTGAGAAACTGAAAATTCATGTTTTTTATACAAATTATATAAATTCCAAATCTTTTTCTTTCCATTTGAATAAAGTTCAATTTTTTGTTTTTTATCTGCACAAAATTCACTAGCAGTAAAAGTTTGAAATTTAATACAATCAGCGCCAGCTTTTTTAGCCTCATTAGCCATTTTTTTTGCTAAAGAAACCCTACCGTTATGATTTATGCTTGCTTCAGCAATTATAAAACATGGGTATCCCGCTCCTATTTTTTTTTTCCTATTTTTATAAATTTATTCATCAAATTTCTTAATTATTAACTTTGCTATATTTAAACTTCCCTCAGAATGAAATATATTTGGATTGTTTATTTTATATTTATTTCTAAAAGATTTTTTATTAATAAAATCTTTTATTAAAGAACCAACTTTTCTTTTTTTTAAATTTTTGTAAAAACCTAAATTTAAAGCACATTTTTTTTTAACCAAAAATTTAGTTATAATTCTTTGCGTCTTATCAAGTGAAACTAAAAGCTGTGGTATTCCTAAAGCAGCTAATTCTAAAGACATATTTCCAGAAGAACTAATAGCAAAATAAGATTTCTTCATTACATTTGAAGGTTTTTCTAAATCATAAAATATTTTAATATTTTTATATAATTTTGAAAATTTTTTATATATTTGTTTTTTATATTTATATGCTCCCCCTAACAAAACATAAATTTCTTCATTTTTTAACTCATTAACAAAGTTACTTAAAAACCAAGAAGTAACATTATCAGGATCCCCTGCTCCCATAGTGATAAGAATTTTGCTTTGATTATTATTTACTTTTTTATTGTTACTATTTATAAATTCCTTTCTAATCAAATTAGTCTTTTTTCCATACAAAGGGATAATTGATTTATTATTTTTTTCAGAAGTACCAATTAATATATTTGAATAGCTTTTATTCTTCTTTAACTCATTTATTAAAACTAGAAAAAAGTATTTTGAATATTCTTTTAAGTAATAATCTTTTAGGCAAAAGGTATCGCAAATCAATATAGAGTTATTATTATCTTCTAAATTAGAAAATTTTTTCATAAAAAGTAAATCTTTTTTTGTTCCTAATGAAAATGGACATTTATAAAACTTAAAACCATTTTTTTTTATTCTTTTAAAAACATTATGATTATCTGAAAAAACAAAAAAAATAATTTTTTTTAAACCTAATTTTTTAAAACCTAATGCTAATTCGATAGATCTAGTGATATGACCAAGTCCTAAATCAGACCCGCCATCACATCTAAAAAAAACATTTTTATTTAGAAGTCCAGCCACCATCAATGCTAAAATTTGCTCCTGTTACGTAACTTGATGAATCAGAAAGTAAATAAATTATTGCTCCAGTTATTTCTTTTGGATTACCCACTCTTCCAATTGGGATGTTTTTAATTAACCTTCTTTTGAAATTTTTATTTTTTTTTAAAATACTTTCTTTAGGAAAAGCTCCAGGAGATATTGAATTTACCCTTATATTTTTTTTTGCTAAATAGCTTGCAAGATATTTAGTCATATGTATTAATCCAGCTTTAGTTGCGCCATAATGTACAGGATTAGTTAAAACATTTTCATCATATACACTAAAATTAGGGATAGTTATTCCGTACATGGAAGCAATATTAATTACACTTAAAGTATTATTTTTTTTAAAATTTTGAAAAGTTTTAATTATATTTTTAATTAATATAAAAGGAGCAATTAAATTATATTTCGTAGCTAATAAAAAATCCTCTTCGTCAATATTTTCTATTGATCCATCTTTACCACTATATGCGTTATTAATTAAGCCATTTATAACTTTATGTTTTTTTTTTACATAATTTATACAATTTTTTATTGATGAGCTATTAGTTACATCCATTTTATAAATATCAACTTTCTTATTATCCTTAAAAAAATTATTCTTTACTTTTTTTAACTTATTTAAATTTTTTGATGTCAATATTACATGCGCATCACTATCTAAAATACTTTTTGATATTTCTAATCCTAGATGTCCAGTTGCACCTGTAACCAATACAACTTTATTTTTTAATGAAAAAATATTTTTTACCATTCGTAAGGTTTTATTAATCTATCTGGAATATTAACAAATGTTTTTTTTATCTTATAAATCATTTCTTCAGACATGTGTGGTTTTTTTGAAATACTTAAGATATTTTCTAATTGTTTTTTATTATCTATCCCTAGAATTATATGTGAAATCCAATTTGTAGATAAAGCATATCTTAAACATAATTCTAAATTTGATCTAAAATTAAATTTTTTTTTTAAATTATTTATATTTGTTAATATTTTATTTGAATCTACCCAACTTGGCCAAAAATTTTTCTTAGATAAAAGAAGACCTTGTAAAAAAATACTCCTTGCGTAAATTTTTACATCAGGTCTATTATCTAACAACTTTCGGAATTTTATGTTATGCCATCTATAGTCAAGAATATTAAAAGGAATTTGCAAATGTTTAATATTTTTCTCATTTAATGCTTGTGTCGCCTCCTTAATATTATCAACAGATGCCCCTAAACTATTGATTATACCACCTCTTTTTAATCTAATAAGTTCCTTCCACATAATCTTTTTTTTCAAACTATATTGTTTCCAGTCATGTAAAAAAACAACTTCGATACTTTTTTTTCCTAAACATTCTAATGATTTAGAAATGCTTTCAGAAACTTTTTGTTTAATTATTTTATTAGATAAGGAGCTATAATTATTTATTGTACCGAAGGTGTCAAGTTTAGTAAAAATATTATATTTAAAACTTTTTATTTTTGTCTCCGCTTCTCCATAAATTCTAGCAGTATCAATAAAATTTATTCCTTTTTTCTCAGCAAATCTTAAAATTTTATTTGTTTTATGACTATCAATTTTTTTTTTTTTAATACCGTAATTCATTCCAAAATTGGCAGTTCCTATTCCAATCCTACTTAAATTTGATAACTTATCTAATTCTAATAATTTGGTTAATAAATTTTTCCAACTAACTTCAGTAAAATCATTTTTATAAAACTTAAATAAATTTAACATTCTTAAATAATCATCGAATGTGTCGATTGAACATTTTAAATTATTTGTTTTTTTTACTTTTAGATCTGAATAAGATAAATTTTTTTTATTTTTAATATTTCTTTTAATCCACGTTGCTACATGTTCTTTATCATATGATGATTTAGAATTATAATAAGCTTTTCTTAATTCTTTGACAAAAAAAATCTCTATACATAATCCAAAAGCTAATCCGTTTTTTGGTGAATCAAAATATAAATATTTATATTTTTTTTCTTTAAATATTTTTAAACATTTCTTTACTAAATTTGCATCAGGTATTGGGTTATCCGCAGTTGCCCTAATTATAATATCTTCATCTTTAAGGTCTAATGATGAATAATAAAATCTAGAAAGCACATTATTTAAACTTCCTCTAAAAAACTTAATTCTATTTTTTTCTAAAATTTTACAAAGCTTGTCGTCACTTTTATTATTTGATGTTGCTATAATTAAATTTTTCTTATTTTTTAGCCTTTTTGCACATAAAACTGTTAACGGTGTATTACATAAAGAAATTAAGGATTTACCGGGTAATCTTTTAGATGTTGTTCTCGATTGTAATATAATTCTATATTTCAAATCTTTATCTTATTATTAGATATTTTTAATTTTTTTTTATTGATCTAATTAAATTAAAAGACTCAGCGTATTTGAGACCTGACTGACTTCCTCTAAAAGTTGCAAGAGCTTTAATAGTCTCAATAGATCTTGGATGAGGACTTTTTTTAAATTCTTTCTTATATGCTTTTATTGCTAATATTTTCTTTTTTAATGTTTTAGAAATATCAAAAAAACAATTTGCATTAAATGCATTTAAATAATTCCACTCTGAACTAGATAATATTTCGAAGGAATAAATATTTTTTAAAAAAATTTTATCAAAAGGTCTTGTCGCCGCCAACATTGCTTTGTTAATTATAGTATGATCATTGTTTACATCGTTTTGTGCGTGAGTAAATATATTTGTTGGCATAAAATCATAAACTTGTTTTTCTATTGTTTTTGTTATGTCTAAAAAAGAAATTTGATCTAAATTTAAACATTGATAATTGTTAAAAAAAATTTCTTCTTTATTAACACCTAGAATTTTTAAAGCTTTTAAAGCGCATTTGTTTCTATAATCAATTTCCTTTTTCACTTTAAACGAACCAATATCTTTTTGTAAATATCTTGCACTTATACCTTCAGCTAAAAAAACTACTCTAACTTTTATTTTTTTTTCTCTAAGAAATGCTATTGTACCGCCGCATCCTAAAACATCATCATCTGGGTGTGCGGCAACAATTAAAACTTTATCTTTTTTTTCAAAATTCATTGCAACTTTTTAAATCATTAACTAAATAAAAAATACCATCTTCTATAGTAGGCATAGGTTTATTAAAAATATTTTCTATCTTTTTAACAGACATTGACATATTTTTTGGACGATAAGCTTTTAATTTAATATTTTTAACATTAGTAAATTTAGACTTAAATTTTTTTAAATTTAATTCTTTTGCTACTTTATATAAAAACATACCTTTTGAAATACTATTTTTTGCTCCTAAATTTACTATACCATGAGCTTTTCTAGCTTTAATTAACTTAACAATATAATCACATAAATGTTTAACATATACCGGATTAAAAAAAATATCCTTTATAAGACTTACTTGTCTTTTTTCTTTAATTTCATTAATAAACCAATCTATTAAAGAGTCTTTATGCTTAGGAAAAAAACCATAAAAATTAGTTCTAACAACTAAACTGTTTTTTAAAGATAATACCACTCCTTCAGAAAGAAATTTTGTTATAGCGTAAAAATTTTTTGGATTCGCACTTTTTTCATCACTTAAATTAGAATTATCATACAATTGATCAGTTGATAAATAAATAAATCTTATTTTCTTTTTTTCTGACCAATCGACTAAATTTTTTGTAGTTAAAAAATTTATTTCATGTGCTTTATTAAAATTTTCCTCACAAAAATCTACTTTCGTAATAGCTACTAAATGAATAATGATTTCAGGTTTAATTTTATTTAAAAAATTTTCTACTTTATTCTTATTTGTTAAATCTAATTTATAACCATTCTTAGGTTTTTTTTTATTTCCTATTGGAAATAAATTATATTCTTTATTAAGAAAATTTATTAAAGTGCTTCCTAGTTTCCCACTTGCTCCAGTTAGAACTAATTTTTTTTTCATTAAATTTTTTTTAAAAAAATTTCTCTAAAGATAAAAGATCTTTTCTTGTTAACCATGTTTTATTTAAATTGCTAGTATATTCAAAATTTTCTTGAACCTTATTACCTTTTATTTTATTTTTTTTTAATCTTTCGCTATCCCATTGATGAATATTTGGCTCTATAACATATCTATCTTTACAATCATAAGTATATCTGGAATCTTCTTTTGTTATCATTGTTTCGTGTAGTTTTTCACCTGGTCTAATACCTATTTCCTCTAATTTTTTGTCAGAACAAAATGAATTTATAAAATCAGTAATTTTCATGCTTGGAATTTTAGGAACATAAATTTCTCCCCCACTCATTAAATCTAACGAAGATAAAACAAATTCTACTCCTTGATCTAAAGTTATCCAAAATCTAGTCATTCTTTTATCAGTTATTGGCACTTTCTTTAATTTTTTTTCAATTACATTTTTAATAATCCAATAAATACTTCCCCTAGATCCAATTACATTTCCATACCTAACAACAGAAAACCTAGATTTTACATTTGCTGCTAAATGATTTCCTGAAATAAAAATTTTATCAGCTGCTAATTTGCTAGCTCCATATATATTAATTGGATTTGCTGCTTTATCAGTAGATAAAGCAATTGTTTTCTTTACATTTGAATTGATAGCTGCATGGATAATATTTTCTGCTCCAAATATATTTGTTCTTATACATTCAAATGGATTATATTCAGTTGAAGGAACGTGTTTTAAAGCGGCGGCATGAATTATAAAATCTACTCCTTTTGTAGCCATTATCAATCTTTCTCTGTCTCTTACATCTCCAATAAAGAAACGTAAAATATTAGAATATTTCTTTAGTTCATTAGCCATTTCATTTTGTTTATGTTCGTCCCTTGAAAAAATAATTAATCTTTTTGGTTTATATAAATTAAGAATTTTTTTTGTAAATGCTTTCCCAAAAGATCCAGTACCACCAGTTACTAAAATTGACTTATTATTTAAATTTAAATTTGAATTGTAAAAATTAAATTTCATAAGTTTTTCCTTCATAGCTACCGCACTCTAACCCGAAAGAAGGAATAGAGAAAAAAAATACTTCTAATTTTCTATACAGGCTCAATACTATTATAAGGTAAATTTAAATTTATTTCCCTACCTAACAAACTCACAATTAAAAAAACATTTTTACTATCTATTTTCTTTTTAAATTTAGCTTGTTTTCCTTTGAAAGGACCTTCTAAAATCTGATACAACCTTCCCATAATCGGTTTTTGTATCTTTGATATTATAATAAAGTTATTTTCATCTTCAGCTGCTTTCAAGCTGTCTATATCAGAAAGATTAACTGATGATAGAGTGTTAGATATAGAAAGTAAAGATGTGACACCCAATGTATTATTAATTTTTGACCAATTGCTGTTATTCAAATCAAATTGAACAAATAAATATCCAGGAAATAATGGTTTTTTTAAATGAATTATTTTATCGCCCATCTTTTTAATTGTTTTTATAATTGGAGAATAAACTTTAAAATTTTGATTAATTAAATTAATCTTAGCAAAATCTTCCTTTAAGCGTTTTGTTTTTACAACATACCAATTAAGCATTTGATCCCCCTCTCTAAATATTTAATATTTTTGGTATAATTATTTTTTCTTTATCTAAATTTCTTTTTAAAAAATCTAATGATTTAAAAGAATTTTTCATATCACATAAAATTATTTTATCTATTTTTTTTACCGGTAAATAATTACAAATTTCTAATCCAAAAAATTCTTTTTTATTAGTAGCCGAAATATATATTCCGCCAAAATTAATATTAAGCTCTTTGGCAGTTAAAATTAGCACTTCTGCTAGTTCACTTTGCCCATATAAATATATTTTCTTTATTCCTTTTTTCTTACAATTAGAAAGAATTTGATTACATTCGTTTCTCATATTTCTATACAATGAAAAAGAAGAGCTAAGATATTCAGCAGTTAATTTACTTTTTTCTATAAAACCTTTAGGAGTTAAATAATAAATATATCTTTTCTTAGGAACCGACCTAATTTTAACCCAACCTTTCGACACACATCTTTTTATATAAGAGTTAGCCAAACCTGCGGAAATACCTAATTTGAAAGAAATATTTCTTTGAGAAGAATTAACCCCACTCTGAATATCTGTTAAAATTTTTAAAATATTCTTTTTATCTGTGGTTGATTTAAGATTAGGAAAAACTTTCATAATTACATGTATTCATATTATGAACAATAATGTTCATATAATGAACAATTTAACTATAAATGCTTTTAATACAAGAAAAAAATAAAAAAAATAACTATATTATTTTTTAATATTAATTAAATAAATAAAGTACTTTTAAATTAAATGAAAACTTCAATTATTAAATATTTACCATTATTTTGTCTTTTATACAGTGATGTAAATGCTGAAGAACTAAGCTTTAAAATAGAAAAAATTTTAAATGGATTCGCAAAATATTCTAGCATTATTGAAGAAAATAAAAACTCAAGCAATTTTTATGTAATAAGCAGATATGAAGGAAAAGCATATAAAGTTGTTAATGAAAAGTATGAAAAAGAAATTTTTTTAGATATTAAACATAAACTAAGAAATGAATCTTACTCAGACCATGAAGAGGGTTTGTTAGATTTAGCATTTCCAAAAAATCTTGAAGAAACTAAAAAAGTTTATGTTTCTTATACAATTCCAAAAAAAGAAGATGATGGTAATTTTTTAATAATAAGTAGGTTTAATATATCAAATGATCTTAAAAAGGTATTACCTGAAACTGAAGAAATATTATTTAAATTAGAAAAAAATACAACTGCTCATCATGCCGGGCAATTAGAATTTAGCCCTAAAGATAACTTTCTATATATAGCAATCGGTTCTGTAGCAGGTGAGTTTAATCAAACTGAAGACACGGCGCTTGCTCAAGATCTGTCAAATTTATGGGGTAAAATATTAAGAATAGATGTTGGTGATCACAAATCAAAATACAAAATCCCTAATGATAATCCTTTCATTGATATAAAAGATGCAAAAAAAGAGATTTGGTCATATGGACTAAGAAACCCAGCAAAATCATCTCTTCATTTTGATAATATAACTGGTGATTTATATATAACAGATACTGGAGATTCGTCTTGGGAAGAAATAAATTTCCAAAATAATTCTAGTAAAGGAGGACATAATTATGGTTATCCTATGACTGAAGGTACACATTGTAAAATATCTAAAAATAATATCCCTTGTTATAAAAGTAATATAGACTGGCCAGTAATAGAATATAGTCATGGAATGGGAGGATGTTCAGTTATTGGAGGAGGAATGTACAGAGGTAAAAATAAGAATTTAAATAACTCATACATATTTACAGATTGGTGTAATGGTCAAGTTTTTGGATTAAAAAAAATTAATAATATATGGCATGGATCTGAAATATTAAATGATGTTGATGAAATTCACCCGCATTCTATGTCTTCAATAAAAGGTGTTATATATTTATCAGATAGATTGACAGGAAATATTTATAAATTAAATTTAGATAACGAACAAAAAAATATTGTTTGGAAAGAAGCTATACCTATGTTTAGCAGCGCAGCATTTGGATCATATTATGAATTAGAAGAAATAAAAACTTCAACTTCATGGAAAATTACTAAACCTTTAAGATGGTTTATAAACAAAACGAAAAATTTATTTAACTAATTTTGGAAAGAAACAAAAAAAAGTATGATTGATAACTAAAAAAGATAAAAAAACAAAAATTAACCATAAAAAAACTTCATCAATTCCAAAAAGAAAAATAGAGATAGGGCTTAACCAAAAAACAAAAAGAATTACTAAAATAATAAATCTAGAATATTTTTTTTCAGTAGAAGAGATAGATGTTAAATATGGAATTACTAAAAGTAAAAAAATTAATCTATAATCCCAATTAGCACCTAAAATAAAACTTCCAGAAAAAATAAATGCTCCTGCAATCATTTCTGGATAAGAATTATTATAATTAATTAATTTATAATTAATGATATTTCTCTTTTTTTTAAAAAAAATAATTACTAATAAAAGAATTGACGAAATAAAAAATATTTTAGAAATAATAAAGTTATTATTTTTTAATTCTAATGGAAATATAAAAGGATCAATTGTTTCTCTTAAAGAAATCAAACTTATATCAAAATTTAAAAAAAAATCTCTATAAGCTTCAATTTTATTATAAAAATTAAATAAATTAGCTTCAAAAACGTTATAACCATAAGAAAAAAAAGGAGATTCTAATGTATTTTGTTTAATTAAATTAATTTGATCAAAATTAAAAATAAAATAAAAAATAAATAATATGAAAGTTATTAAAGAAAAAATTTTGTTGTAAAAGTTCTTTTTAAAGAAAACAAAAACTGCAAATATAGGATAAAACTTAATTAACGCTGCAGTAAATAAAATTAAGTATCCAAAAAAAACTTTATAGATATTATCAAATCTACATAAATATAAAAAAAATAAAACTAAACTAAAAATTAATAAATCACTATTACCTCTTTCAACTGCAAGCATTGTTACAGGTGACAAAATTAAAAATAAATAAATATAGAAATTTTTCTTTGTTTTAATATTAATTAATTTAAAAAGACTAAAATAAAACAATAAAACGAATAGGATCCCAAAAAAATATAAATATTTTAGATTAATACCCATTTTAAGAAAATTGAGCCATATAGGCATATAATTAAATATTCTATTCCATGGGTCACAACTCCTAAACTGATCATAATAGTCAGTTAGAGTATTACTAATTAACTTACAATCACTAGTTACAAAAAAAGGATAAATATCTGAAAAAATTTTTTCTTTAGCAGGAACCCCTAAAAAAAACCAAAATTGATTAACATCAATTGATAGCAAATAACTTAAAAAAAAAATTGTTAAAAAATAAGTTATAATTGAAATAAAAAGATATTTTTTAAAATAAAAATTATTATTTTCATTAGGCGTAAATTTTGAGTATAAAATCATTGTGTAATAGAAAATTTAAAGTGATATAAAATATATCAAATAAAAGTTAAAGTTTAAAATGAATAAAATTATAAATTTAGAAAAAATAAAAAAAAAAAAATTTTTTTTCGTTTTCCTAATAAGCTTTACTTTATCTTCTTTATTAACTCTATATTTAAACATAAATTTTAATATATTAGACAAAAACTACGAAAGTTTAGATTATATAAGACCAGCTTTAACACTAAACAATGAAGCATCGTTTATAGAATTTTTTAATTCATTATCAGCCAGATTACCTACCTATCCTCTGTTAATATCTTTTTTATTTAAAATCTTTGGAGAAAATAACTATTTATCTATTTTATTATTCCAATGTTTTATCCATGGAATTACAACTGTAGTTTTATTAAAAACTGTTGAACTGTTTACAAAAAAATTTTTTTTAATCAGTTTCTTTTTAATTGCTCTTAATCCAAATATTTTTTGGCAAACCGGAATAATTCTTCCAGAAACTTTAATGGTTTTATTTATTGCTTTAGGAATTTATTTTATGCTTGTCTTTCTAATTAAAAAAAACCTTATTAAATATTTAATTTTTAGTTCATTTTTCTTTGGATTGTCTTATATAACCAAACCATCTGCTATATTTTTACCTACTTCTATATCTTTATTTGTTTTTTTAATATTTTTTTTTAGAAATAAATCTAATTTTTTAAGAAGCTTAATATTTTCAACTATTCCATTAATAATAATTTATTTATTAGCTTCCCCTATTTATTATTATAATTATTTAAATACAAATAAGCTAAATCTAACCTACCAAAAAGGTGGGCATCTTTTGCAATATGTTTACCCATGTTTATCTAATAAATGGGGTTGTGGTGAAAGAAATAAAATAGCTCTTAAAAAAGCTTTAAATTTACAAGAAGAAGCTTTTGAAAAAAATAAAGATTTAATTGAAATAGAGTCTTCTGGTAACAAGCATAAAAAATCTATAATTGAATCTGATATACAAACAGAATTATTTATTAAACTTTTGAATGAAGATATTGAAAAAGAACAAATAATAACTTCTGTTACTGGTTCATATATAAAAACTTTATTTCATACATCTGTTATATCAATTCTACAAAAACACGGTGTTAAGTATTCCGAATTTTCTTATAAATCCTATTCAAAAACAGATTTTGAAATAAAAGCATATCATGTTATTTGGTTTATATTTCAAATATCATTATTTTTTTTAAGATTTTTTCAATTGTACTCTATATTCCATATAAGTTTTTATAATAAAAAAAATATTTGGGTAATAATTTTTTTAACGCTAGTTAGTTTAAGCTTCTTAGTAACAACAATAGGTATTGGAAATTTTAGATATAGAATTCCTATGGAACCATTTCTTTTTATAATAACAATTCTTGGATTAAAGAATTTTAAAAAAAAAATAAAAAATTATAAATTTAAAATAGTTTGATTCAAAGTATCACAACTAAAACAAATTTTTTCAGATCTAAAATGTTTTCGTGCAACATAAACATTAGAAAAATAATGCCAAAAATTATTATTATATAAGTTAGGAATTCTATTTACTCTACATTGAAATCCTATTAACAAATCTTCAAATGGTAAAAAATTATCAACAGTCATAAAAAAAGACTCTTTTCTAACCTTTAAATTTAAATAATTTATTTTTTCTTCATAATTAAAATTTTTAAACAATTTATTTAACATTGAGCTTTTAAGCTTTTTGACTTGTACCGTATTTGAAGTAAAATCTACTAAATAACCATTTTTATTAGATTTAAAGTTATCGTCAGTTAATTCTAAAAAAAGTTTTAATTTATCTTTAAACTTTGATTTCTTAAAATATGAAATTACTTTTTTTTCATTAAAATTTTTGTAATTTTGTTTGATTGTATCTATGTATGAAGAAATATATTTTTTATTAACTTTATAAAGTTTTCTATAAATAATTTTCTTTCTTTCGATTAATTTATTTCCTTGAAAAAAATATTCATCAAATTCTATAGGATTAAGAACTTTAACTTTTGGATACTTTTTATTTAGTCTTTTTTTTATATCGTCTATAGAATTTTTTGCATTATTATTCTTTATATATTTGTCCCTTATTGAAGATTCTTCAAAAAATCCTGCGTATGGTAAAAAAAATTTTGTGTTCAAATTTTTTAATATCATTTCTATTTCAATACTTTTTGATATTCTTGTGTTTCTTAAAATTTTCTTTTTTTCATTTTTAGAATAATTTGAAAAACACAACGGAAACCCAGAGGCTCCGGTTGCGAAAGAGCTTAAAAAAACAGTTGATTCTTTAGGTAAATTCCCACCATTTAGAAATTTTGAATCTACAGCTAGTAAAACAGAAAATTCTCCTGATTTTATAAATAACCCTGAGTCTTCTCTAAAATCTCCTGACTTAAATATAGTAAAAAATATGTTCTTTGAATTAATTTTAAATACGTCTTGAAAATTTAAAGCATTTATGTTTTTACAACCTATTGCTTTCAGCATTTTTTGTGATGATTTAGAAGAAAAATTTGGGGTAATCATTTTTTTATTTTTTAAAAATTTTAGTGTTTCTGGATGTAAATGATCCGGGTGATTATGAGATATATATATTAAATCTGCATCTTTTAAAATTTTAAAAGAATCTGACTTAGGTGGATATTTATGCCACCATCCATTATTGAAACAAGGACCTATTAACCATGGATCAGTAACTATTTTAAAACCATCAATATCAATAGAAATGCATGCATGTGCTAAAAAACGTATTTTTACTTTTGGTTTTGTATTTTTTATTTTTTTTGGTAAATCGACAAAAAATTTACCATTTTTATAAGTAACTTTATTTTTTTTTTGTGTAAATTTTATCTTTTTTTTTTTTACATTAACATTTTTATATCTCAGATTTTTTAAATCAAGTTTCCACCCATGATTTGGACATTTTGCTATGCAATCTCCTAAAACTTTAGGATTATACATCAACATTCCTCCTGCATGATCACAAGTTCTATTAATTACCCACTCAACTTTTTTATCATTATTAATTTTATAAAAAATATCATCATGAACATGATAGCCAGGGTCTTTTCCTGAAATATTGAAAGATTTATTTTTAGTTAAAGATAAATCTTTTATAGTTTGACCAATTTTACTAAACATACAAAATTTTAGAATTTTACTTATTAAATATATAAGATTTTATATGATTAAATTAATAAAAATTTAAAATTATTTAATTTGGTAGCGGGGGTAGGATTTGAACCTACGACCTTCAGGTTATGAGCCTGACGAGCTACCGGGCTGCTCCACCCCGCGGTAATTAAAGTATAGCTATTTTAAATTAAAAAAGAATTGTTTTGTATTAAAAAAAAAACCGGCAGCGACCTACTCTTCCGTATCTTAAGATAAGGTACCATCGGCGCTGGGAAGTTTCACTACCGAGTTCGGAATGGGATCGGGTGGGAGCCTCCCGCAATAACCACCGGCAAACTAAAAAATAGTATAAAAAATAACTTATTTCAAGCTAAATAATATTTTTTTTAAACTATATGAAGACAAGATAATTAATATAGGTTCTATAGGGAATCTGTATCTAATTGAAACAATAGTTAAACTGTATATAGCAGTAAATAAAAATAATGTTGTAATTAAAGGTATTATTTCTCTTATATAATTTCTCGAATAAAAGAATATAAAAATTAAACTTAGAAAAAATATAGGACCATAACTAAAAATTGAAGTAAATTTATAAAAAAAATTACTATACTTTTCATCTGCAGGATAAAAACTCCAGAATCTTAGTAACTTTGTAAAAGTTATACCCACAAATTCCATCGGGTTATTTTTTATGTAATTATATGCATGTTCTTTAAAAACTTTATCTGCTTTAAAATAATCATGTTCAAGAGAATCTAAAATAAGTTTATGACTAACATCTTTTCCACCAATACCTCCACCTGTTTTGTTCATTTCATTATTTCCTGAATACAAATGATATCCATAAGAAAGATTGGTCGGTATAAAAGTATCGTACTTCTTAAAATTATGAATCCACCAAGGGGTCATTAAAAAAGACAAAGTAATAATATAAATTGAAATATATTTAAGTAAGTTTTTAGAAGAATAATTCTTTGAAAAAAATAAAAAACTTAAAATTAAAATAGGAGCTATAAAAAAAGATATAGATTTAACATAAATGCTTATAATTATGAAAATTACTCCGTATAAATATTTATTATTATAAAAAAACCAAATTGAAGAAAATAATAAAAAAATATATAAATTTTCATTTAAGCTACTTAATGAAAAAAAAATTGAAAAAGGATATATTGAATAAATTATTGCTGAAATCTTAGCAATATTAATATCATTAAATATTTTTTTTGAGATTTGATAAATAATATAAACGGTAGAGCAAGATAATATTATATCAAAAAAGATAACACCAAAATTTGATTTCATTAATAGATTTGAGATATGCATATAAATCCCATAACCAGGCATGTGGATAGAGGAAAATATTATGTTGCCACTAAAAATTTCTTCGCCAATTTGTTTGTGAGTTTGAGTATCTCCAAAATTTGGTAAATCAAAAAAAATTAAAAATAAAAATCTTATTAAAAGACTAAAAAAAATTATATTTTTAATATCAATTTTATTTATAAGTTCTTTTAAAAATCTCATTCATTCAACCATTTATTGCTATTAATATGAGAAGATTTAATATTATTTAACCCAATACGAAATTCTTGATAATGAAACTGTGCGGTAGAATTTTTTGGAAATTTATTTTTTACCAATTCTTTTTTTATAAAAAATGCATTAACTCCTAACGCATTACACCCTACTAATACATAACCTATTTTTTTCAAAGTATTTTCTAAAAGTTGTAATGAAGAACCAAAATAATCATCATAATCCCAAATAAATTTTGGATCGTACTTAATTGTTTTTTCAACTGGTGGAGGGAATTTAGCATTATATTCAACAATAATAACTCTAGGATTTATAATTCTTAGTTCATTTAAAACATATAATTCATTTCCATCTATATCTATAGATAATAAATCTAAATTTTTATTGAGTTTTGAAAATTTAAGTTCTTCATTTACATTCTCTGCAGTAATAATTTTATTAAATAACTTTAATTTTTTATTTTTAATAAAAGACGAATACTTTTCTTCAATTTTTATAATTTTTTTTTTGGATGACTCTAACCATACTCCTTTCCAACCATTAAATAATAGATATGTGGTGTTATTAAAATCAGTATTTACACCAAACTCTAAAAATTGTTTATTAGTTGTGCCAATTCTTTTAAAGATTTCATTTATTATCCCATCTTCATCAGTTTGTGAAAAAACTTTATAACCAAATGGAATTAAATTTTTATTATCTCTTTCAAATTCTCTCTTTTTTATAAAGTTTATTTCTTGTCTTAATTTAGATTGCAATACTACTTCACTTTTATTTGTAGCGTAAAAAAATTGAAAAAGTTTGTTAAAAAGATTTTTTATCATTTAATTAATTTTTTTTTAAAAAATATCGACATTAAAATAAGAAATATTAACAAAAAAACTACAAAAAAATTTTCATAATTTAAAATATCTTTTATTGTTATAAATTCACTTTTATCAATAACTTTCCTTAATTGCAAACCGGCTAATGAATAAATTACTGCATAAGGTATAACGCCTAACAAGGTTGCAAAGAAAAATTTTTTTGCAGAAATATTTAATAAAACAGTAATTGCATTTTGAATAATAAAAGGTATCGGAATTAATCTTAATAATAGTAAATATTGAAATTCATTATTTTTAAAAGTTAAACTTATTTTATTTAACCAATATTTTGCTTTTTCAAAAAAAATTATTAAATTGATTTTTTTTAATAATAAAAAATTAAACAACCCGCCTATTGTTATTGTTATAATTGATAAAGGAATACTTATATAAATATTAAAAGAAAATCCTGAGAATATAAGCATAATTGCCGAAAAAGGTAAAAAAAAAAATAATAATACCAAAAAAAGTAAATAAAAAACTATTATAGAAAATAAAAAATTTTCATTAATAAAATTTTGAAAAAAATCATTATTTCTTTTTATAAAATCAATAGAAAAAAAATTATCTAGATCTAATAAAAAAAATGAAATGACAATTATGGAGAATAGAAAAATTAAAAAGATTTTTTTTAAATTTAATTTACTCATTAATTTATTATAAATAAAAAAAAAAATTAAATTAAATAAATAATATTAATTAATAAATATGAGAAAATTAAAAAAATTTCATTACGAATCTTTTTTCTACACGCTTTAAAATCAAGTTTTTGAGCTATTAGTACTAGTTAGCTTCACATGTTACCATGCTTCCACACCTAGCCTATCAACGTGGTGGTCTTCCACAGCTCTATAAGGAAAACTAGTCTTGAGGTGGGCTTCCCGCTTAGATGCTTTCAGCGGTTATCCTTTCCGTACATAGCTACCCGGCGATGCCGCTGGCGCGACAACCGGTACACCAGAGGTACGTCCACCCCGGTCCTCTCGTACTAAGGGCAGATCCTCTCAGTTTTCCAACAACCACGGCAGATAGGGACCGAACTGTCTCACGACGTTCTGAACCCAGCTCACGTACCACTTTAATCGGCGAACAGCCGAACCCTTGGAACCTGCTCCAGCCCCAGGATGTGATGAGCCGACATCGAGGTGCCAAACAACCCCGTCGATATGGACTCTTGGGAGTTATTAGCCTGTTATCCCCGGAGTACCTTTTATCCGATTAGCAACGGCCCTTCCACTCGGAACCGCTGGATCACTAACTCCTGCTTTCGCATCTGTTCGACATGTCTGTCTCACAGTTAAGCTCCCTTTTGCGTTTACACTCTTCGCACGATTACCGACCGTGCTGAGGGAACCTTTGAGCTCCTCCGTTACTTTTTGGGAGGAGACCGCCCCAGTCAAACTACCCACCAGACACTGTCCCGGTACCTGATTCAAGG
>PBCY01000017.1 GCA_002717245.1 Pelagibacteraceae bacterium | reverse complement strand
ATTTTACTAAATTTTGTTAAAAAAATTAAAAATTGAACCAAAGTTTCATTTGTTTCTCCTGATTTTGAAATAACAATTACACCAGTTTTTTTTAAATTAATTTTTTTAAATAAATCATTAAAATCTTGAAAATCTATATTTTCTAAAAAAGTAATTTTTGGAAATTTTGGATTTCTTCCAAAAGTTCTATAAGCTATTTGTACAAAAGTTCTTCCTGCCTTACTTGATCCTCCTGTTCCTAAAACTATCACATCTTTAAATTTTTTTTGATGATATAAAGCAACTTCATTAATTTGTTTTTTTTTAAAATTATTAAATTGATCTAAAAATGACAATAAGAGCGGATCTTTAGATTTTTTTATTTTATCAATTATAAGATCTATTTTTTTAAAATTTGAATTAAACAAACCTTTGTTTATGACAGGATCTATAAAACAATTATTAATATTATGTTTCATAACAAAAAAAAATATATTTATAGTTTATATTTTAGTTATATTTTTTAAATTAGACGGATTTCCTATAATAAGAAAGAATATTTGTTTTTCATCTAAAATCTTTTTAGCAACTTCCTTAATATCTTCTAAAGAAACTGAATTAATATAATCATTTCTTTTTTTAAAAAAATCTGTACCTAAACCGTCCATTTGTGTATTTAATAATATAGATGCAACTTTCTTATTACTATCTAATCTTAAAACATATGAATTAATTAGATAGTTTTTTGCATCATTTAATTCCTTTTCAGTGACACCTTTATTTTTTACTTTGTTTAATTCGTCTTTTATAATTTTGATAACTTTATCAACATTTTCATTACTTGTTTGAGCTCCACCAGAAAAAAAATCATATTTATCATATCGATACAAATAAGAATATACGGAATAAACTAATCCCTTTTTTTCTCTTATTTCAGTTGTAAGCCTAGAAAAAAAACCTCCACCTCCTAAAATATAATTCATTACATAAGCTGGATAAAAATAAGGATCTTTTTTTGAAATACCTTTACCAGCGAATAAAATACTACTTTGTCTTAAATCTTTTTCGTGAAAAAAAGTCTCAGAATTAATCTTTTTGTTATACCTAGGAATTTCATTTACTTTTTTTTTATTATCAAACTTTATAAAATATTCTTTTAAATATTTTTTTAGTTCACTTTCTTTAATGTCCCCAGAAGCTGCTACAAATAATTTTTCTATTGTTAAATTATTTTTTAAGAAATATTCCAAATCTTTTTTTTCTATTTTATCAATATCCTCACTTACTCCTAATGTGTCATATTTATATGGATGATTATCAAATAAAATTTCTCTAAATAATCTTGAGCTTATCGCATCTGGATCTTTATAAGATTGTTCTAAAATTAATTTTATATTTCCCTTAACCCTATTAATTTCTTCTAATTTAAATATTGGTTGCGTTAAAGCTAAATCTAAAAGCTTAAAAGAAAGATCTAAGTTTTCTTTTAATGTATATAAATTTATATAAAAATTATCATGAGTTACATTAAAATTAAGAGTTATAGAATTATCAGCTAAAATTTTTTTAAATTCTTTTGCAGAATAATTTCCCGCTCCTTCATCCAAAAGAGATGCTGTCATATTAGCTAGCCCTTTTTTTCCAATAGGATCAATTCCTGATCCTGCTTTGAAAGCAAATTTTATAGCTACAATTGGTAAATTATCATCAATTACTAGCCATGCTTTATTATCTTTATGATAATTTATTTCTTTTACATCTAAAGCATTTGAATAACTAAAATTGAGAAAAATAAAAAAAAATAATATAAAAAGAAATTTTTTCATAATTTATTTATCAATTGGTAATAAAAGTCCAGTTACAGATTTATTCATATTAAAAGTTTTTGACAAAATATTTTGTATGTCATCTAAGGAAACTTTTTCTATATCACTTGGCCAATTAGTTATATCTTTTAATGAGTATCCTGTAGACAATGAAGAACCAAATATTCTCATTCCCATATATAAGCTATCTTGTGCAAAAATAGTTTCGTTAACAAATCTTTTTTTTGTGCTTTTTAACTCTTCTTTGCTTATAATTTTTTTCTTAATTTCATTTAAATATACGTTTAGCTCAGTTTCTATTTTATTTAAAGTAACTCCTTTTTTTGGAACTATACTTATAGTTAAGTTAGTATCACCAAAACCATCTGGATAATAGTAAGCAGCAGCACTTGTTGCTATTTTTTTATTTTTTACGAATTCTTCAAATAACATGCCTGTAGATGGATTTCCAAAAATTTCAGTAAAAACTTGTAAAGCTATAGATTCTTTTTTTGATTTAGTATAAGTCGGAACTAAATAATGTCTTTTAAAAACTGGTATTGCCGTATTTTCTGATTTTAATATTACTACTCTTGGCGCATGTTGTGTTGGCTCCTCTGTCCATAATCTTTCATCAATTTTAGAAGGCCCAATTGGTCCAAAATGTTTTTTTGCAATTTTTACAACTTGATCTAATGTCACATCGCCAGAAATAACAATTATGGCATTGTTTGGTGCATAAAATTTTTTATAGAAACTCATAACATCTTCTAATTTTAAATTTTTTATTTCGTGCTCCCATCCTATGATTGGTTTTCTATATGGATGATTCATAAATAAAGAAGCATTTATTTGCTCTGAAAGTAAAGCTGAAGGATTATTATCAACTCTTGAATATCTTTCTTCTAAAACTACTGTTTTTTCGCTTTCAAATTCTTTTTCAATTAATTTTATATTTTTCATTCTATCTGCTTCCAAAGACATAACTAAATCGAGTTTTGATTTATGTATTAATTGAAAATATCCAGTATAATTTTTACTAGTGAAAGCATTTTCTTTTCCACCATTTTTAGCAATTATCTGAGAAAATTCTCCTGGTTTTAATTTTTCTGTTCCTTTAAATAATAAATGTTCTAAAAAATGTGCTATACCAGACTTTCCATTAGGTTCATCGGCAGAACCGACTTTATACCAAATTGAGTGTGCTATTGCTGGAACTTTATTATTCTCAATCACAACAATTTCTAAACCATTATCTAAAATATGATGTTTAGGTTTAAATCCTGCGAAGGAAATTTTAGAAAGTAAAATAATTAATAATAAAGTTAATAAAAATCTCATATTAAATTAAATAAGAAAAATTAAAGAATAAGTTAGTTTTTTTTTTTAAAAAAAAAAGTTTAATCTGAGTCGCCTTTTACTGAAAAATCCTGAATATCATTTTGTGTATCTTTAGTATTAAGTATATCTTCTAATAGAAATTCTTCTTCTTGTGATAAATCTTTATTAGAATCTTGAATATTTTCAAAATTATCTGAACCAAATCCTACAAAATCGTTTTCACTTTTTCGAGCAAGTTTTTTCTTTTGCTTTCTTTTAGTTAAATCTCTGCCTACATCATAAGCATCTGAAGGAACTGAAGATCTGTAAGTTTTTTGAACTCTAGGTTCAATATTTTTTATATTATTATTATTTAAATTATTATTTAAGTTTGTTTGATTAAAATTCTCGAAACTTTGCACTGAATCAGAATTATCTAAAATAGCAGTTTCTTCTATTTCATTAACAAATAAATCTTCATTTGATAAATTACCTATATCTTGTGTTTCTAAATCATAATTAGGTATTTCTTGAGATTGCTGAATTGAATTTTGTGATTCAACATCGAACTCAGGTGGAATAACTAAAGGCGGTCCAGATAAAACTGCATTCTCGCTAACCTCTACATTTTCATCACCTCCAATAAGTCCACACGATGTAAGAACAAAAATTGATAATATGAAGAATAAAAGTTTTTTAATATAAATTTGAATAAACATTACTACTAATTAACTTAAGCAATATTATCCTTTTGGCTAGTAAAAATAGCAATAATATATATAAAAGCGCCTAATGTTATATAGCTATCAGCTAAATTAAATGTTGGCCAATGTAGATTGTTAATATGAACATCTATAAAGTCTACTACTGCTTTATGATTAAACCTATCTATGATATTACCTAAAGCTCCAGAAATAATAAAAGTTAGAGATATAATCAATTTATTATTTTGAGTTTTTATAAACCAAATAAAAAAAAATAAAGCAATAGTCGAACTTACTATAATCATAAAAAAATTTATATTAATAAGATCAGATAACAAACCAAAACTAATACCTTTGTTCCATACAGGTATAAAATTTAGAAAATTGTTTACTTCAATAATATTTTCATTTTTAAAAATATTTTTTAATGCCCAACTCTTAGTTATTTGATCTAAAGAAACAAGAAATAACATCAAAAAAATTAATTTCTTTTTATTAAGTATTTCCATAAGTGTTTTTTAAATATTTATTTAGTTACATCATTACATCTATTACATAAATTTGTATCTTTAATTACATCTTTAGATATAACCCAACATCTTTCACATTTTTTTCCTTCAGCTTTTTTAATATTTACTGATATATCATTAATACCGTCTAAGGAAAATTCTTCACCTGATAATTTATCTACAATTTTTGCTTCAGAAACTATAAAAAGATCATTTAAATTCATATTAATTAAATAATTTTTTATTTTTTTAGAAACTAAAACTTCTACAGATGCTTCTAAACTTGATCCAACTAATTTTTTTTCTCTTTGAATTTCAATTGCACTATTTACAACTTTTCTTACATTAATTATATTTTTCCATTTTTCTAAAAGATTATTATCTTTCCAAGTATTTTCAATTTTAGGAAAGTTTCTTAAATGAACACTTTCTTTATTATTAAAATTATCCGATAACCAAGCTTCTTCAGTTGTAAAACAAAGTATAGGAGCAAACCATGCTGTTAAAAATTCAAATATTATTTTTAAAGTTGATCTACACGATCTTCTTTTTAAATCTTTTTTGGAATCGCAATATAAACAATCTTTTCTAATATCAAAATAAAAAGAAGATAAATCATTAGAGCAAAAAATTAATAATTCTTTATAAATTTTGTGATAATTATTTTCTTTAATTGAACGTTGTATAATTTCATCTATTTCGAATATTTTAAACAAGATGTATCTTTCTAATTCTGGAAAATCCTTATAATCTACTTTTTCACTAGTATTAAAATCTTTTAAATTACCGATTAAAAATCTAAATGTATTTCTTATCCTTCTATAGGAATCAACTTGAGATTTAACTATATTTTCATCTATTTTTATATCTTCAAAATAATCAGATGCCACAGTCCATAACCTTAGTATGTCTGTGCCATACTTATTAATAATTTCGTTAGGTGAAATAACATTACCTTCTGATTTTGACATTTTTTTTCCTTGCCCATCAACCACAAAACCATGAGACAATATATTCTTAAAAGGAGCTTTATTTCTAGTACCACATGATTGTAATAAAGAAGAATGAAACCATCCGCGATGCTGATCTGACCCTTCGAGATATAAATCTGCAGGCCACTCTAAATCTTTTCTATCTTCCAAAACATATGTGTGGCTTGAACCGCTATCAAACCAAACTTCTATTACATCTTTGACTTGAATAAAATCTTCTTTTTTATATTTTTTACCTAAAAATTCATTAGGATCTAACTCAAACCAAGAATCACTACCTTTTTTTTCAAAAATTTTAGCAATATTCTCAATTACATCTTTATCAATTAATGGATCATTTGTTTTTTTGTTAATAAATATTGGAAGGGGTACGCCCCAAAATCTTTGTCTAGATATACACCAATCAGGTCTATCTTCTATCATTGAAGTAATTCTATTCTTACCTTTTTTTGGAAAAAAATTTATTTTTTTTAAAGCATCGATTGCTTTTTTTCTTAAATTTAATTTTTCTAATGAAATAAACCATTGAGTTGTATTTCTATAAATTAATGGTTTTTTTGAACGCCATGAATGAGGGTAACTATGAAAAATACTAGTTTTAAATAAAAGTTTTTTATCTTTTTCTAAAAATTCAATTACTTTATCATCGGCTTTAAAAACATGTTCACCTTTTAATAATGGAACATCCTCATAATAAATTCCACTTTCATTTATAGTTTTTGGAATATTTATATTATTTTTTTTTGCTAAATTAAAATCATCTATTCCATGTCCTGGTGCTATATGCACAATACCAGTACCTTCGTCTTTTGTAACAAAATCTGCAGGTAATAAAGGAACTTCAAAATTATATCCGTGTTCATATAAAGGATGTTTACAAATAGTTTTTTCTAATTCAATACCATTAAAATCTTTAATTTTTTGTATTTTTAAATTTGTATCATTTATTAATTTTTGAATTAAATCAGTAGATATAATAAACTCGGAGCCTGTAGAAGAATCTTTTACTAGACTATAAGAAAAATTTTTATTAAAAGCTAAAGCTCTGTTACCAGGTATTGTCCATGGAGTTGTAGTCCATATCAAAATATGAATATTTTTTTTATTATCAATTTTTAAGTTTGTTTTATTAATTGGAAATAAAACATAAATAGCATTATCATTTTTATCTTTATATTCAACTTCAGCATCAGCTAAAGCTGTTTTTTCAACCACAGACCACATCACTGGTCTAGAACCTTTATATAAAGAACCGTTTAATATAAACTTACCTATTTCTCTTACTATTTGAGCTTCAGCCTTATAAGACATTGTTGAATAATAATTATCCCAATCTCCTAATACGCCAAATCTTTCAAACTCTTTTTTTTGAATTTTTATCCAACTATCTGCAAAATTACGGCATTTATTTCTAAATTCTTTAATTGAAATATTTTTTTTGTCATCTCCTTTTTTTCTTATTTCTTGCTCAACCTCCCATTCAATTGGTAAACCATGACAATCCCATCCAGGAACAAATGCTGCATCTAAGCCTTGCATCTGCTTATACCTTACTATTATATCTTTTAAAATTTTATTTAAAGCATGCCCCATATGTAAATGCCCATTAGCGTAAGGAGGTCCATCATGTAGAGTAAATTTTTTATTTTTTTTTGATTTATCCCTTAATTTTTTATAAAGTTTTTCTTTTTCCCATTTCTCAAGAATTTTAGGTTCATTAGTAGGCAAACTAGCCTTCATACTAAATTTAGTTTCAGGTAAAAAAAGTGTATCTTTATAATTCATTTATTTTTTATTAATAATTTTATTTGTTAAATAAATATCATTTTCTATTTGTTTTTTTAATTTCTTAATATTATCAAATTTTTTTTCTTTGCGTAAAAATGCTAGCAGCTCAACACATAATTTTTTTCCATATACGGAACTTTTAAGCTTAAAAAAATGATTTTCAAAAAAAATCTTTTTACCATTGAATGTTGGTCTAACACCTATATTAGCTACTCCAAAATATTTTTTTTTTTTATTATTTTCTAAATAACTTTTAGTAACATACACACCTTTCATAGGTATTACATAATCATTCAAAACAAAATTTGCAGTTGGGTATCCTAGAACTTTTCCTCTCCCGCTACCTTTAATAATTTTACCTTCTATCATCCAGTTACGTCCTAACATTTCTTTAGCTACATCATATTTTCCTAATTCAAGTTGTTTTCTTATGTATGTTGAATTAAATATTTTTTTACTTTTACCTATAACAGGATTAATAACTTTTAAATTATATAAATATTTTTTTGATAATTTTTTTAACAAAGAAATATCACCTTGCCTTTTATACCCAAAATGAAAATTATATCCAACTACTATAAACTTTGGTTTAAAATTAATTATTTTTTTTACAAAATTCTCAGGAGATAATAAGTTTAAACTTTTATTAAAATTTATGAGAATTAAATAATCAATTCCTAATTTTCTTATTTCTTCAATTTTAGTTTTCTCATTTGTTAATTTAAATGGTTTGTAATTCTTTTTAAAATATTCATTTGGATGAGGTTTAAAAGTAATAACAACAGATTTTAAATTATTTTTTTTTGAAATTTTCACAATATTTTTTAAAATTTTTTGATGCCCTTTATGAATTCCATCAAAATTTCCAATTGTTATAACGGTATTTTCTTTTATTATTTTTGAGTATCCGTTTAGGATTTTCATATTATTTTACTTTTTTTGTGGAGGTATAACTACTGCCGTACCATCTAAAACTAAATTATTTTTTACATAACATAAAGTTTTAAGCTGACACCAGCTTTTTTTTAGAATTTTTTTTTCAACTATTATTTTAATTTTAACAATATCATTAATTTTTACTGGTCTTTTAAATTTTAAGTCTTGAGAAACATAAATTGTGCCATTCCCAGGAAATTTATTTCCAATTACTGATGAAATAAATGAAGCAATTAACATTCCATGGGCTATCCTACTTTTAAAAATACTTTTTTTTGCAAATTTATCACTTAAATGGATTGGGTTTTTATCTCCTGAAGCACTAGCAAATTTTTTTATAGATAAATCTGTAACTTTTATACTATCTGTATATGATTGATTTACTTTTAAATTATTAAAATATATTTTATTTACCATTTTTAAATTAATGTAATATTATATTTAATTAATTTTTAAACAATACATACTCAATGAAAAAATTTTTAAAAAAAAACATCATCTTTGTATTCATTTTAATAATATCATGTGGTCAAAATTTGAATACTCAAAAATTTAATAAGCAATCAACAAAATATAAAGTATGTCTTAAAGATGCTAATCACAATATTGAAAGAAAAATCAATATTAATCAAGATAGAATTGAAATGCTTCAAACAGATGATACTATGATTGATTTATATAATATTGGCAATGATATCGATGAAATTAAATTATCTAAAACTAGAAATAAGATGATAGAAGATTGTATGCAATCAAGATAATTAAAAAATAATTTTAATAAAATGTTTGAATTTATAAATAATATTAGTCTTTTTAATAATATAGATCTAAATAATTTAGGTTTACTTGAAAAAGGTGGCCCGGTAATGTTTATATTACTAGGCTTTTCAATATTTGCTTTTGCAATTATTTTTGTTAAAACAATACAGTTTTTTGCAGCAGCATTATCAAGAACTTCTAAAATAGAAGATATTCTTTCTAAACTGAATGGCTCAAATTCAAAAAAATTTCTAACTGAAATACAAAAAATGAATAGTCCTATGGCTAGAATTGTTGAAGTTGTTATTTTAACAAAAGGCGACAAAAGATTTGATAAAGAATCAAGAGAAGCTGAAATTTCAAGAATTATATCAATCGAAATTAGAAAATTAGAAAATTATTTAGGTGGGTTAGAAGTTATTGCTAGTATTAGCCCACTACTTGGTTTGTTTGGAACTGTTCTAGGAATGATAAAAGCTTTTCTAAATTTAGAAAAAGCAGGATCTCAAATAGATCCGGCATTACTTGCAGGTGGTATTTGGGAAGCTCTTTTAACAACTGCATTTGGTTTAGCAATTGCTATACCAGCTTTAGCTGCTTTCCACTTATTTGAGAATAAGATAAGCAACACAAGAGATACGATTAACGATACTGTTGTTAGAACAAATACTCTTCTTAATTTTAAAAAATAAAAATTGAAAACACATAATTTTTATAAGAAAGAAGAAAAAGAACTAATTTCTATAAATATTACTCCTTTAATTGATATAGTTTTTCTTTTACTTGTTTTCTTTATGCTTGCTACTTCATTTATTCAAAAGAGTACTATTGAGGTCAATCTTAGTAGCGGAGAAGAAATCGAAACTTTTGTTAAAGAAAAAATGGTAATTTTAATATTAAATGAAAAAGGGCAAATATATATAAATAAAAAATTAACAAATATTTCTTCAATAGGTGGTCAGGTAAGTAAAATTATAAAAAAAAATCCTAAGAATAAGATATTAATTAAAAGCCACAAAAAAATACCAGTACAAAAAGTAATTAGATTGATTGAAGAAGTTCGTTTAGCGGGAACCGATAATATTAAATTAATTAATTTGGAATAATCATGGCACAAAAAAAAAGAATGAAACAAATAAACCTAATTCCTTTAATTAATATTATTTTTTTAATGTTAATTTTTTTTATGTTAGCTGGAACAATTACAAAAATTGACCCATATAAAATAAGTATTCCCGAATCAATTATTAAAAATGATCCATTAACACCTTTTTTAACAATAGTAATAAAAAAAAATGGAGAAATATTTGTAGATAGTAAAAATAAAAAAAAAGATTTAAAAAAAGAAAATTATTTAAAAATTTTAAGATCACGAAAACCTAACGAAGTTTCTTTAAAAATTGATTCAGAAACTTCATCGGAACTTTTTTTAAAAATTCTAAAAATATTAGAAAATGAGAATATTAAAAAAGTTATAGTAGAAACTAATTACATACAAAAAAAATAAATGGAAAAAAGAAATAATTTCTTACTTATTAACTTTGCATTTCTAGTATCTATATTAGTGCATATATACATAATTTTTTTTCTTACAAAAGTTAATATTAATTTAATAGATAAAAAAGATAGAATTACTATTAGCTTATCCGCACTAGGTATTTTAGAAGAGGCTCCTAAGGAATCTATAAAGAAAGAAAAAATAATTAAACATCAAGTCCCCGAAATAAAAAAAATTAAAAAGAAAACTAAAAAAAAAATTAAAAAAAAAAATAGATATAAAAAAAACAACCTTACCTCAAGAAAAATCAGTTAAAAGAAAGAAAACAAAAGAAAAAGCTGTAGGTGGAACTGCTAGTGGAATTGAGGGAGGCGAATCAAAAAAAACATTAAGTAAGTATGTTACGCAAGTATACAAATTAATAGATTCAAAAAAAAAATATCCTAGACAGTCGCTAATTAGACGTGAGGAAGGAATTGTTATGTTAGAAATAGTAATTCGTAAAGACGGTAGATTAAAAAGTATGAAATCTGTAACAGCAAAGTATCAACGCTTGGTAGACTCAAGTTTTGATGCAGTTGAAGCAGCCGCACCTTTTCCACCTTTTCCTAATCAAATTACAAGAGAAAGATTGGTTATTCAAGTTCCAGTAATTTATAAGATAAGATAAATATTATTTCTTCATGTGGTGTTTTGGATCAACAGGTTTTACTAAAAAGTTTGCCACTAATGCTATACCTAATAAACATGCCATTACAATCATAGTTTTATTATAAACTTGGCTAGTAGGATCTGGTGTTCCAGGAGGTAAAATTTCTAAAAGATTCTGAATTGTAACAGTCTTAGCTTTTACAAGCTCGTCTAAACTATCAATACTTGCGCCAAATTTATCAAAAAAAACTTGAGGATCTGCCTTAGATGCTAAATCATTAATAGCATTATTTATAGAACTACTTCTTAAAGATGTAATTATAACTGGGCCTAAAACACCTGCTGTACTCCATGCAGTTAATAACCTTCCGTGTATACCACCAACATATCTTGTACCAAACATATCTGCTAAATATGCTGGAATAGTAGCAAAACCGCCTCCATACATTGTAAAAATTATCATTGTAGCTCCGTAAAATAAAATTAACCAAACAATAACTGGAGCAATATCAAAAGTTTGAGCGGATATAGGAATAGAAGAATAAAGAATTATTCCTAAAATAAAGAAACAATAATAAGTGTTTTTTCTTCCTATAAAGTCCGAAGCACTAGCCCATATAATTCGACCTGCCATATTAAAAATACTAATAAGCATTACATACCATGTAGTAAATGCACTTGTAACAATTAAAGCCGCCTTCTTTTGAAAAATTTCAGTAATCATAGTTTTAGCTACACCTAAAACCCCAATTCCTGCAGTAACATTAAAACATAAAATTACCCACAAAAGATAAAATTGCGGGGTTCTTAATGCTTCGTCAATATGAACATGTTTTGTGGTAATCATTTTTTTCTCAATTTCTGCATCACTAGGAGGAACCCAACCCTTTGGAACCCAACCTTCGGAAGGAACTCTATATGATAATGCGGCTAATGTCATAACAATAAAATATATAATACCTAAAGTGAAAAATGTTTCTGAAACACCAACTGATCCAGAACCAACTAAATAAACTCCAGCTTCTCCAGGTACAATCATATTTGCAACATCATTGGCTCCTACTACTACAACTTCTTTTAATCCTTCAGTGGTTTCTGCAAATCTTTTTCCTGCTTTTGTAATTAAATCTGATTCTGAAATATTAGATAATAATTCTGGTGCTTTGTAATAATATTGAATGAAAAAATCTTTAATCCTTGCTCCAAAAAAAGCTCCACCTCCAAAACCCATTATAGCCATTCCTGTTGCCATACCTCTTCTATCTGGGAACCATCTAATTAATGTAGAAACTGGAGATACATATCCTAAACCAAGACCACATCCTCCTATAACGCCATATCCAAGATAAATTAACCAAAGTTGATGATTAATAATACCTAAACTTCCAATTAAAAATCCTCCTCCCCAACAACAAGCAGCTACCAAGCCAACCATTCTTGGTCCAACTTTTTCTAACCAAGTGCCTGCAAAAGCTGCGGCTAAACCTAAAAATACAATTGCAGTAGAATAAATCCAAACTACTTCTTTTAAAGCCCAATCATCAGCTGAACTTGTAACTACTCCTATAGCTTTGATTAAAGCAGGATTAAATATACTCCAAGCATAAACTGATCCTATACATAAATGGATTGAAACTGAGGCCACAGGAACCCACCATCTACTAAATCCTGGTTTAGCAACGATTTGTTCTTTTAATAAAAGTTTACCAAAACTACTTTCAGTAAAACCTATAACTTTAAAAATTTTTATAATTGAAAATATAAAAGTTAATCCAAATACAACTGCTATTGCAATATTTTGCCACAAGGAAAGTTGTCCTAAATCAAAACTCATTTTTACCCAGTTAAATGTACATCCCTATATAAAAAGAAATTTAAATATATCAGAGATTTATTACAAATGAATAAAAAAATTACTTTATTTGCAATATGAATCTATCAAAGATTCAAAAAGAACTTTTGATGCGTCCAAATTATTTTTACCTGGATTTGTTTTTACATATTTTATAAAAACATCTTTGTGTCTTTGCAAATTTAAAACATTAGATAAACATAAATCTGGTAGTTTATTAATATTTTCAGATCTTATTAATTGATATGTATTTATAGAAGATTGAATAAATCTTATACAAGGATATTCTCTTTTTGCTTCTTGTTGCGCAGCAGTTTCGCCAGGTATCCAGGCCTCACATTCAAAAACTAATTCTTTTGCTGTAAAAGGATATGAAATATGTTTTGTATCATTAGAAAATGAAGAATTAATGATTGAAAAATATATAAATATAAAAAAATAAAAGATTTTCATAGGTTACCTTGAAATAAAAATAAAAGCATTTGCATGAAAGTTTGGACCATAATCAATTCTATGATTTTTATCTCCATCAAAAAATTTTAATGGAGTCAAAATCTCACCTATTAAAGCAAAGCCTCTATAACCTAAACTCAAAATTTTATTTAATGATTGTTCTATTGGGCCAGAGATATATCTTTCCTCTATCTCAACAAGTAAAGTTGGTTTATATTTTTTTATTAATTTTTTAGCACCTAACAAAACTTTTAATTCCACACCTTCTGCATCAATTTTTATGAAACCAATATTTTTTAAATTTAAATCGTCAATTTTTTTTGTTTTTACTTTTAATTTTCCATAATTTTTATCTAATTTTGTATTTCTCAAAGAACCTCCTTGATTTGAAAAACCTTTTCTTCCTCTTGGAATTTTTAAAAAATCAAAAGATGATTTATCCGAAAGAGCATAAGGTAAAACTTTTACATTAGCGTTTACTGTTTTTTCTAAAATCTTAAAAGATTTTGGATTTGGTTCAAAAGCATAAACCTTTTTTGAATACTTTGATATAAAGTAAGTATAAACCCCTTTATAAGCACCTACATCTAGTGAATTTAAATTCTTATTAATTAAATATTTTAAAAACTTAATATCAGTTCTACCTTTTATCCATTCTTTTAAAACTAATCTTCTGATGTATAATTTACTAGGTATAATTAAATGTTTAATTTTTTCTTCAAAACTGCTTGGAGGCAACCAGTTATCTTTTTTTTGTAAAAGTTTCATTTTGTTTACTAATAATATAAATAATAAATCTTATATAGTTTTAATTGTTTTAACATTAACAGTTTTTTTCAAAAATTTTTATAACGAAATACTACAGAACTATTTAAATAATCCAAATTTTTTTCAAACATTTTTTTCAGATTTTTATTTAATATATGCCGGTGCTGAAATACTAAGTAAAAACATAAATCCTTATGAAGAGTGGATTAAATTACATAATTCTCCTTTTTTTAACCCTCCATTAGTTTTTAATTTTTTTAAATTTTTAGCAAATTACAATTACCTAATTGTAGCTAAATATTGGTTAATAATTCTAATTCTAACCTTTTTTTTGATACCAATTATAATTTTTAAAATTTTTAAAATACATCCTAAATATTGTTATATTTTTCTATTAAGTTTTGGAGGAATTAGTCTCAACGTTTTTTTTACCGGCAATTTATCAATTGTTCTTAATTTACTCTTTGCTCTAAGTATTTTTTTTCTTAGTAGAAAAGAATATCATTATTTCTATTTAATTTTATCTGCTCTTTGTTTAATAAAATTTCCTTATTTAATTTTTTTTGGAATCCCTTTTTTAATTAAAAATTTGGAAAAAAAATTATTCATAAATACTTTCTTTTATTTGCTATTAATTACATTAATTTATTTATTATCATTCTATTCAAATCCAGAAATTTTTAATAGTTGGATTAATTCATTAAAATTCTCAGAAAATATTGGGGATAGTGGTGATTTCGGAAGAGGATTATTTAGAATAATAGACAATATTTTTTTCTCAGAAATTTATTTAAATAATTTTATTTATATAATAATTTCTGGTTTTTTATTTTTATTTTTAATTTTTTTATTTAAAAATTCAAAAATTTTAAATAATGAAAAAAATAAAAATTTAGCTATAGCTTTTAGTATAATTTTTTTAACAATGTTGCTTCCTAGACTTAAAAGCTACGATGTATTGATTACTATTCCATGTTTATTTTTTATAATAGAAAATTTAGAATTTAAAATTTCACAATCTTTAAATTTAATTTTCAAATTTATATTATTTTTAGCATTATTTTGTTGGACAAGCCCTTATGCTCCAATATGTTTATATCTAATATTATTTTTTATTTTATCTTCAGATTTAAAATATAACTTTATAGAGAAGAAATAAAAAATTATAATCTATATTATTCGGGCGTGTGCTGGAATTGGTAGACAGGGTGGTCTCAAAAACCACTGGTGGCAACACCGTGACGGTTCAAATCCGTCCACGCCTACCATTAATTAATATAAATGATAGAAAAAATTTATACTAAAATATTATATTTATCTAAAAAAAAGTATGCATTTGCATTACTATTATTAGTTGCTTTTTTAGAAAGTTTTATTTTCCCAATACCACCTGATATTTTCCTAATTTTCTTAGTATTAGCCCATAGAAATAAAGCTTTTTATTTGGCTTTTTTCTGCACAATTTTTTCAGTTGCGGGAGGTATCCTTGGTTATTTCATAGGTAGTATTTTTTTTGACAGTTTAGGCCAAGGAATTTTAGATTATTATAATTTAAATGAAAAATTCTCCAAATTTTCTGAAAATTATGAAAAATTTGGTAATTTAATAGTAGCAGCAGGAGGTTTTACTCCAATTCCATATAAATTAATTACAATCTTTAGTGGATTTGTAAAAATAGATTTTTTTGAATTTACAATTACTTCTTTTTTCTCAAGAGGTGCAAGATTTTTTTTAATTGCAACTTTACTTTATTTTTTTGGAAAAAAAATAGAGGAATTACTCATTAAAAAATTTGGTTTAATAAGTTTAATTTTATTTTTAATAATATTAATTACATACTTTATAATTAAATTTTTAAATTAATTTTTTTATGAACTTTTATAATTTCAATTTTTTAAATATATTTTTTCTGTCTTTTAGCATAATTGCATTATTAATTGTATATTATTTAGAATATTTTTTAGGAATTGAGCCTTGTAAACTTTGTATTTATCAAAGATTTCCATATTTTATAATTATCTTAATATCACTATCATCAATATTAATTAAAAATCAAAAATTTAAAAAAATTACATTATTTTTCTATACTTTAATATTTTCTATCAGTTTAATTATTTCCTTTCACCATTTTGGTGTAGAAAATAGCTGGTGGGGTTCATTTACTAGTTGTGAAGCTAGCGTTAAAAACTTCTCAAATGAAAACAATTTAAAACAATATTTATTAAATAAAGATTATATATCATGCTCAAATGTTTCATTTAACTTTTTAGGAGTATCGCTTGCAGGATATAATATAATTTTATCTTTTATACTATTTATTATTTCTTTAATTAGTTTTAATAAAATTAAAAATTAAGGCTCTAATTCAGTATCCCAGTATAAAAAATCTTTCCAACTATCATGCAAATAATTTGGTGGGTATTTTTTTATTTTTTCTTGTAAAAAAGAAATAGATGGTTCAAATGGATTGTTTTTGAGAGATAGTTTTAATTCTTTTAAACTTTTATTACCTTTTGAAGTATTACAATCAGAACACGCGGTTATAACGTTTTCCCAAGTTGTTTTTCCTCCTTTTGATTTTGGAACAATATGATCAAAGGTTAAATTATTATGGGAAAAACAATATTGACATTCAAATTCATCTCTTAGAAAAACATTAAAACGAGTAAAAGCAGGTTTTCTTGAACATATCACGTACTCTTTTAAAGCAATAACGCTTGGTATCTTTATCTCTAATGAAGGAGATCTAACAATTTCATTATATTCTGAGACTACTGATACTTTTTCAAGAAATACAGCTTTAATACTTTCTTTCCAATTACAAATTGATAATGGAAAATAACTTAAAGGTTTATAATCTGCGTTAAGAACAAGTGTTTTAAAACTCATATATTAAAAATAATAAACAATATTATAAATGACAAATCATTATTAACATTTTAATAAATATTTAACAAGAAAGTTCTGTCCTATTTCTAAACCTTCCTCATTAATACCATGACCTAAATTTTTAATTAAATTTGTTTTAACTTCAAGATTATTTTCTAAAACAGATTTTGTTGATTCCATCATTTTACATGGAACAATTTCATCATCTTCACCATGTACCAAACATATTTTTGGTTTAGAATTTATTTCTATTTTTCCACTTTTTGTTAAAATAATGCCTCCAGAATATCCTAAAACTCCTTTAATTTTTTCTTTAACTGTCAAAGCTACATTTAATGCAACCATTGTTCCTTGGCTAAAACCAACTAAAATTAAATTCTCAAACTCCAGTTTATAATGATTAAGTTTCTTTTTTAAAAAATTAATAATAATTGGTTTTATAATATCAATTTCTTTAAGTATTCTTGTTTGATCTCTATCTTGTAAATTAAACCATTGTCTTCCAGTCTGTGCAAAATCGTATTGATAAGGCGCATGAAGAGAATAAAATTTAGTATTTTTTAAATTAGGCGCCCATTGCTTAGCTAATGGTATTAAATCAAAAGCATCTGCTCCTATACCATGCAATAAAACAACTAGTGATGTTGGTTTTATTTTTTCATTAGGAAATTCTTCATATTTTAAATCTTCCATTTTTTAATATTTTTTAAATCTTTTTAAATAATCTGGAATAACTAATTCAAACGCAATAGGATTAATATCTAAATATTCTAAATTATATTTATTTTCTAAAACTAGATTATCGTTTTCTAAAAGCTTAATTTGATCTACAGTTAATAAAGGTTTTGGCAATATTTGAAAAAATTTAGCCATTAAAATTGCTAATTTTTTAGGTATATAAATTAATAATCTTTTACGATTTATAACTTTTAATAAAACCTGCATTAACTCTTTAAATGTAAAAATACCTGGGCCTCCAAATTCAAAGACTTTATTTTTAATATTTTTTTTTAAAATTGCCATTATACCTTTACATACATCCTCTACATAAATTGGCTGAAACTTAGTTTTTCCTCCCATTACTAATGGCAAGGAAGGACTAAATAAACTCATATTAGCAAATTTATTAAAAAAATTATCCTCTGGACCGAAGATTAAGCTTGGCCTAACTATTATAAAATTTTTTAAATTTTTTTTAATATATTCATCTGCACTAAATTTACTTTTAGAATAAAGTGAATTTTTATCTCTATTTACTCCTAGTGAAGAAATTTGAATGAAACTTTTTTTGTATAATTTAATATTATCTGCTATCTGTTTAACAAAATTATAATGAACTTCTAAAAAATCATTCTTTTTTTTTTCATACAAAATACCAATTAAATTTATAACAATATCAGAATTCTTAATTATATTTTTTAACTTAATTTTATCATTTAAATTAAATTTAATTAAATTAATCTGGCCAACATCTCCTAAAGGTTGCAAAAAATATCCTTTAGCAACATTTCTAGTAGGAACTTTAACAATACATTCATTATCACATAAATGTTTTATTAAATGTCTTCCAAGAAAGCCCGTGCCTCCAAATACAGTTACTTTTAAATTTCTTATACGATTCATTATTAAATAAAGTAGTTAAAAAAAAAAAAATATATTGATTTTTTTTTGAAAAATGCCACATCAAATCATGGCTCAAAAAGTTAAAAATATCAAATTATATAAAAATGATCTACCATTAAATATTAAATTTAAAGGCTCTATAGCTATAGATACTGAAACAATGGGTTTAAATATAAATAGTGATAGATTATGTTTAATACAAATATCAGATGAAGAAGGAAATCCCTATATTGTTCAATTTCAAAAAAATTGTTATGACGCTCCAAATTTAAAAAAAATATTAAAAGATGAAAATATTTTAAAAATTTTTCATTATGCTAGATTTGATATTGCTGTAATAAAAAAGAATTTAGGGATTATGTGTAAATCAATTTATTGCACAAAAATAGCTTCAAAATTAGCTAGAACATTTACGGATAGACACGGATTAAAAGATTTATGTAGAGATCTTCTAAAAGTAGACTTAAATAAACAAAGCCAAACTTCTGATTGGGGTAGTGATAATTTATCTAGTAATCAATTAGAATATGCAGCTAATGATGTAATTTATTTACATGAAATAAAAAATAAGCTTGATAAAATGATTAAACGTGAAGGAAAACAAAATCTTGCAAAAGCTTGTTTTGAATATCTTCCAACAAAAGCTGAGTTTGATTTGTTAGGATGGCATGATAAAGATATTTTTCAACATAGTTAAAGTTTAATAAAAAATGACAAAAGAAATTATAAAAATAGCAAAAAAAGTTATAAAAACGGAAATTAATGGTTTAGAAATTTTATCTAAAAAAATTAATTTAAATTTTGCTAAAGCCGTAAATATTCTAAAAAATACTAAAGGAAAAATAATTATTACTGGGGTTGGAAAAAGTGGAATTATTGCAAAAAAAATTGCTTCTACTTTATCATCCACAGGATCACCATCACAATTTATTCATTCAACAGAAGCTAGTCATGGAGATCTGGGAATGGTTGGAAATAAAGATGCTATTTTAGCTTTTTCTTTTTCAGGAAAAACAATTGAATTAAATGATATTTTGATTTATGCAAAGGAAAAAAAAATTCCTTTAATAATTGTTACAGGAAACGCTAATACAAAATTAAAAAACATTGCAACAATATGTTTAGAAATTTCAAATTTAAAAGAAGCTTGTCCTTTAAATCTTGCACCAACAACATCTACAACTGCTATGTTAGCTTTAGGCGATGCAATTGCTGTATCTTTAATGACAAATAAAAAATTTTCAAAAAAAAACTTTTATTCATTTCACCCAGGTGGACAATTAGGTAAAAAATTATTAATAGTAAAAAATATTATGCACTCGGGTAAAAAATTACCATTAATAAAAGAAAATATTCCAATGACTAGAGCTATTATAGAAATGACAAAAAAACGTTTTGGTTGTTTGGGAGTTATTTCAAAAAAAAATAAATTAATTGGAATTATAACTGATGGTGACTTAAGAAGACATATGGGAAATGGTATTTTAGAAAAAACAACTTCAAGTATAATGACAAAAAAACCAAAGACTGTTGATGAAAATATTTTTGCTAAAGAAGCGCTAGATTTAATGAAAAAAAATAAAATCACCCAAGTTTTTGTTACAAAAAATAATAAACCAATAGGTATACTTCATATACACGATTGTATAGAATTAGAATTAGCTTAATTTCGTTGATTTAATGATGGTTAAAAAAATTCTAAATCTATTTAGTATTAAACTAAATACAAATAATTACGAACAATCCTTATTTATAAGAAAATTATATTATAAATTAATACCTTTTTTTTTAGCTTCTTTTTTATTATTAATTTTCTTTTGGCCTTCAATTAATAATTTTTCACAAAAAGAAAAAAAAACAATAACTGAAAATCAAAAAAATTCAAAAAATTTTACATTCCAAGGTATAGATGAGTTTAATCAGCCATATTATTTACACGCTGAAAAATATCAAAAAATAATTAATAACCCAAATATGTTACTATTTGAAAAGCCTAGAGCAGAAATAAATTTACAAAAAGGTAAATGGTTATCTATGGTCGCTAAAGAAGGAATATTTGATATTGAAAAACAAACTTTAGAATTAATGGGCGATGTTTTGTTTTTACACAGTGATGGACAACAAATAGACACAAATAATGCAGTAATTGATTTAAAAAGAGCAAAAATATATGGAAATAAAAATATTTTAGGAAAATCAGAAACAATTGATTTTTCTTCTGAAGGATTTGAAGTAAAAAAAACTGGACAAAAATTTCAGCTGTTTGGTAAAAGTAAATTAAAAATAAAAAAAATAAAAAATTAAAATTATGTTCAAAAAAAAAAATTACCTATTTTTTACAATATTTATATTAAATTTATTAATTTTCAATAAAGCTATTTCAGCGCCTTTATGTTTGAAAGAAGAAGAAAATATTGGAAAAAATTTAAATTTAGAAAATAAAGAAGAAACAAATGAAGTTAATAATGTTACAGAAGACAAAACTGTTAATTTAGATGGTGAAAAAAAAGAAGACAATGATAAAGAGGATGAAAAACAAGAAGATATTGAAATATCTGCAGATAATAAAATAGAAGTTGATAATCAAAAAGGAGTAATGATTGTAACAGGCAATGCTTTAGTTAAAGAAGGATTAACTTCTCTTAAAGCAGATATGTTAACAGCTTTTACGTGTGAAGCAAAAAATGGGGATACAAAAATTCTACAAATAAATGCTGATAACAATGTATTAATAACCTCTGACCAAGGAAAAGCTTTTGCAGATAGAGGTATATATTTTGTGGAAGATCAAGTTATAGAACTTTATGANAATGTTAAACTTGAAAAAGAAGGAGATATACTTNTTGGCGATAAAGGAATATTTAATGTAACTACTGGTAAAGGGGAAATATCTATTGAACCTAATAAAGNAGGTGGTAAAAGAAAAGTTTATGGAATTATTAAATCAAAAAAAAAATAAAAAAGGTCTACTAGTAAAAAATTTAAATAAATCATTTTCAAAAAATGAAGTACTAAATAATATAAATATTGAAGTGCAAAGAGGAGAAGCTGTTGGTCTCCTCGGACCAAATGGTGCTGGAAAAACAACATGCTTTCACATCCTAACAGGTCTAATCAAACCTAATAAAGGTAATATATTCATTGATGGTACAGAAATTACAAATTTCCCTATTTATATAAGATCTAAATTAGGAATAGGTTATTTACCTCAAGAACCTTCTGTTTTTAGAGGATTAACTGTAGAAGAAAATTTAATGAGCATACTTGAGTATACTGAACCAGATAAAAGCCAAAGAATAAATTTTTTAGAAGATTTATTAAAAGATTTTTCATTAATTGAAAAAAGAAAAGATAATTCTATGAAGTTATCCGGAGGACAAAGAAGAAGAGTTGAAATTGCTAGAACATTATGTACTAAACCAAGCTTTATTCTTTTAGATGAACCTTTTACAGGAATTGATCCTTTACAACTAAACGAAATTAAAACTTTAATAAAAAGTTTAAAACAAAGAAATATAGGAGTTTTAATTACAGATCATAATGTGAGAGAAGCTTTAACTGTAATGGACAGAGCATATATAATCCATCAAGGAAATGTATTGATGCATGGAAAACCAAAAGATATTATAAATAACAAATTAGTAAAAAAAGTATATTTAGGAGATACTTTCAAGATTTAAAATTACTATTATGAAAATGAAACAAAATTTAAGAATAAATCAGTCACAAAGACTAACTTTTAGTCTTAAAATGCAACAATCTTTAAAAATTTTACAATTATCCTATGCAGAAATGATTGAAAAAATTAATAAAGAACTAGATAATAATCCTTTACTTGAACCAGAATTAGAAAAAAATGACCGAGTTTATCAAAAAAAAAATTATTTAGAAAATTTTAAAACCAATTCAAAATCAGAATACATAGAAAATACTTTAGAACAAAAAAAGAATCTTAGAGAACATATTAACGAACAGATTAATATTGATATTACTAATAATGAAGAAAAGTTAATAGCAAAAAAATTTTTAGAATATATTGATAATAATGGATATATTAAAAATGAAGATGTAAATAAAGTATACAAAAAACTACAAATACAAAACTATAATGTCACTTTAGCTTTAACTGAAAGCACTCTAAAGAAACTTCAAGAATTTGACCCTCCCGGTATTTTTGCTAGAAATTTATCAGAATGTATTGAAATACAACTTAAAATTAAAAAATTATTTAATAGTAAATATCATTTCTTAGTCAGAAATTTAGAATTATTAGCAAAAAATGATATTAATTTTTTATCAAAAAAAACTAGATTAAACAAAAGTGAATTAATTAGAATGATAAAAAATATTAGAGCTTTAAATCCAAAACCTGCAAACATTTATGATTACCAACCTAATATTAGTATAGTTCCAGATGTTATATTAAAACAAAACAAAAATGATTTAAAATTAGAAATTAATAAATCGCAAATACCAAAATTTAATTTTAATAAAAACTTATATAAAGATATTAAAAAAAAAAAACTTCTTAATAGAGAAAAAGAAAATTTAGATAAATGGGTAAGTTCAGGAAAATTACTTCTAGATTCTATAAAAAATAGAGGCAAAACATTAGAAAAAGTTTCAAGTGAAATAGTCAAACACCAAAAAATGTTTTTTAAAAAAGGTATAAATTATTTTTATCCATTAACTCAAAAAGAAATTGCAGAAAAAACTGGATTTCACGAAAGTACAATAAGTAGGTGTACAACAAATAAGTATATTCAAACACCAAAAGGAATTTTTGAATTAAAATATTTTTTTTCTAGAGGTATAGATAGCAAAGATAGAGAAAAAAATTTATCAAATAAGTTGGTAAAAAATAAAATTTTAAATTTATTAAAAAAAGAAAATATTAGCAATATCATGTCTGACGAAAATATAGTATTTAAATTAAAAAAAAATGGAATTGATATAGCAAGAAGAACTGTTTCAAAATATAGAAAATTAATGAATATTCCTAGTTCATTTAAAAGAAAAAAACAAATTTCTAAACATTTTTAAATTAAATTATGAATTACGGCTTAGAAGAAATATTATGGCTTCTAGTACTTTTCGATAGCATTATTTCTAATATAATAATATGGTTCTTTCCGAAGTGGTATAATAAAAAATTCAAAGGTATGACTAAATATTTTCCTGCAACTAAAGGATGGAGTTTATTATATTTAATTTTAGTTATATGGATTGGTTATGCTTTAATTAGAATTGAACCAAACATTGAAAATATAAAAGAAAAAGCTAGCAAAGATTGTCAACTAATAGAGGAATATATACCTACTGAAAAAGATAATATTCAAAGTATAACCGGAACTGGATTAGAAGTTGGGGGAGTAAACGTAAGACCAAAAGGATGTATGTGGACTCCAGATAAAGGCTGGCACAAAACTAAAAAAAATTAATAGATTTTAAACAACAAACTGAGCTATGCCATCTTTAAATGCAAAATCAATATCATGATTTTCAGTTATTGTTATAAAAACATTTTCAGGTTTAATCCCTGGATTCTTAGATAGATTTTCAACTACCTTCTTATAAAAAGCTTGCTTCTTTTTATTGGTTCTACCTGACCTCATAACTAAATGCATCATTACCCTATCTTCAGTCCTATGTTGATATTGGAGGCAATCTTCACTTACTTGATGGACAACTTGAAATAAATCATCATCTGGAAAATCCATAGTCTCTTTTACAGCAGAATTTATTCCTTCTGATACTCCTTTAATATAATCTTTATCTTTTCCTTCTAGTAAAGTTATTGTAACAAATGGCATTAGAATTTTTCCAGTAAGAAAACTGAGGCGTTAAAAGAAAAAATAACTATAGATAAAATTAAATTAATTCTTACTAATCTTTTTTTTTTATCACAAGGTGGATGATCACAATGGCCATCTTCAACACAATTTAATCTTCTACTATTTACTTCTGATATAATAAGACATAATAAAATTATTAATGTAAAAATAAGAGAATATGTTTCAAACTTTTCAAACCACTCCAAGTCAGTAATAAATAACGATGTAAATCCTAAAGAACTACTAAGTGAAGTTAAGCTTAAAAAAAAAGGTATACCACAACAAAATAAATGTGCTGAACATGTTAATAATATAAAATATGAAGATATATACTTTATCATTAAGAAAATTTATAGTTAACAAACTGGCTTAATCATTTTAAAAAGTAACTTAGTATTATTTATTCAAAGAGTCAACAATCTTAT
>PBCY01000001.1 GCA_002717245.1 Pelagibacteraceae bacterium | reverse complement strand
CCATACAATTTAGGCTCTATTAAAATTTTTTTCATTCTTTTGTTTTAATTCTTTCATACTTAATTTAATTTTACCTCTATTATCAAAACCTATAACTTTAACTGTAACTTTATCTCCAACTTTTACAACATCTGTAGTTTTTCCTACTCTTCTATCAGCTAATTCTGAAATATGAACCAAACCATCTTTTGATCCCATAAAATTAACAAAAGCTCCAAAATCCATTGTTTTTACAACAGTACCACTATATATTTCATTTAATTCTGGTTCTGCAGTAATATTTTCAATTTTTTCTAATGCTAATTTTCCACCTTCTGAATCTGTTGAAGCTATTTTAATAGTACCATCGTCCTCAATATCAATTTTTGCACCTGTTTCTTCAGTTATAGATTTAATAACTTTTCCACCAGAGCCAATTACATCTTTAATTTTAGCTGGATCAATTTTTATAGTATTTATTTGTGGTGCATTACTATTTAATTCTTTTCGAGATGAAGCAATTGCTTTATCCATTTCTGATAAAATTTTAATTCTTCCATCCAGAGCTTGCGATAATGCTTTTTCCATAATTTCTTTTGTAATACTTGTAATTTTTATGTCCATTTGTAATGCTGTAATTCCATCTTTTGTTCCTGCAACTTTAAAATCCATATCTCCTAAATGATCTTCGTCGCCTAAAATATCCGTAAGTACAGCAAAATCTTTATCTTCTTTAATTAGCCCCATTGCAATTCCTGCTATAGGTTTTTCTAGTGGTACACCTGCATCCATTAAAGATAATGAAGTTCCACAAACTGTTGCCATAGAAGACGAACCATTTGATTCAGTAATTTCAGATACAACTCTAATTGTATATGGAAATTTATCTTTTACAGGCATCAAAGGCTTTATAGCTCTCCATGCTAATTTACCATGTCCAATTTCTCTTCTACCAGGAGGTCTTAACATGCTTGCTTCGCCAACTGAATATGGTGGAAAATTATAATGTAACATAAATCTCTCTTTAAATTCTCCTTCTAAATCGTCTATAATTTGCTCATCTAGACTTGTTCCAAGTGTTGTAACAACAAGAGCTTGAGTTTCTCCTCTGGTGAAAAGAGAGCTCCCATGAACCCTTGAGAGTACCCCNACTTCTGCTTTTATTGGTCTTACAGTTTTAGTATCTCTACCATCTATTCGATTACCAGACTTTAAAATACTTGATCTAACTAATTCCTTTTCAACTTTTTTTGTAGCAGANGAAATTAAATTCTCTGTNATTTCTTCATTATCTTCTGAAATAAATTCATCAGTTATTTTTAATCTAATATCTGATAATAAATTTGATCTCTTAGATTTATCTTTTTCTTTATAGGCCTTAGTAAATTCAGACATATACTTCTTTTCAATCTTTCCATATAAATCTTTTAAGATTTTATCTACATTATCATTCTTAAATTCAATTTTTGTTATATCTTTTTCTTTAGCAAAAGATTCAATAAACTTTATTACTTCTTGAAATTCTTTATGTGCAAACATCACTGCATCTAACATTGTTTTTTCTGGTAATTCTTTTACTTCTGATTCAACCATTAAAACTCCTTCTTTTGTACCAGCTACTACAAGCTCTAAATCTGAATTTTCAAGTTGTGAATTAGATGGATTCAAAACAAATTTATTTTCTATATAACCTACTTTTGCCGCGCTTACTGTTGCTTGAACAGGGGCTCCGGATAATGCTAATGCAGCTGATGCTCCTATAAACGCTACAATATCTGGGCTAGTATCTTTATCCAAATTTAACAAAGTACAAATCACTTGCGTTTCATTGAAATAATTATCAGGAAATAAAGGTCTTATAGGCCTATCAATTAATCTTGAAATTAATGTTTCTTTATCTGAAGGCTTTGCTTCTCTTTTAAAAAATCCACCAGGAATTTTTCCTGCCGCAAATGTTTTTTCTTGATAACTAACGGTTAAAGGTAAAAAATCTACACCTTCCTTTGGTTCTTTTGAAGCAACAACGGTACATAAAACTGTGGTATCACCATAAGTTGCTAGTACCGCTCCATCGGCCTGTCTAGCAATTCTGCCAGATTCTAGGGTTAATTTTTTTCCACCCCAATTAATTTCTTTTTTTATGATCTTAAACACTAATTTATTTTCTTAAGTTGAGTTTTTTTATTATTTCCTCGTACCTTTTCGAATCCTTTTTTTTTAAATACCCTAACAATCTTCTTCTTCTACTGATTAATTTAATCATACCTTCTCTTGAATGATTATCTTTTTTATTCTTTTTAAAATGTTCTGTTAAAGAATTAATTCTTTTCGTTAACAAAGCAACTTGAACTTCAGAAGATCCTGTATCTTTAGCTTTTTTCTGAAATTCACTTATGATCTTATCCTTAGTTAAGTTATTTTCCAACATATTTAATTTTATTTAAAACAGAATATATAGGTAAAAAAAAATTTTTCCAATCATTCTTTTCATATAATTTTAAAAAATCTTTAATTGATATTGATTTTTTTATACTAAAAGGCTCTGAATTAATTCTTTTTAAATTAATTACATGCCCATCTACATTCAATTTTTTACAAATATCTCTTACTAAACTTCTAACATAAAATCCTTTACCGCACTCAATTTCAAAATTTGTAAATTCTTTATTTTTATTTGATTCTCCTTCTATTATTTTAATTTCCTTTAAAAAAACTATTCTAGATTTTAAATCAAATTCTTGCCCATTTCTTGCTAATTTATATGCTCTTTGTCCATTAATCTTAATTGCAGAAAATTTAGGTGGTACTTGTTCTATTTTACCAACTAATTCTTTTATAATTTTTTTCAATTTAAGTATATTAGGCTTTGCATCAGACTTAGAAATAATTTTACCTTCAGCATCTATAGTATCAGTAGAACAACCCCACTTAATGGTAAAATTATATTTTTTCATACCATCCATTACATATTTTATAGCTTTTGTTGCTTTTCCAACAGCTAAAACTAAAACACCAGTTGCTAATGGATCTAAAGTTCCTGCATGACCAACTTTTTTTACATTTAAGGTTTTTTTAACAATATTTACTACTTGTCTTGAAGTCATGCCTTCGTCTTTATTTATAACTAACCATCCATCTAAATTATTTTCAATGTAATTCATAATTATAAATCTTTCAAAACTTTTGGTTCTTTTAAAATTTTTTCAATTTTGTTTGCATATTCGAAAGAACTATCAAATAAAAAATTTAAATCTGGCACATATCTTAAATTCAATTTTTCGGCAATTTCTTTTTTAAAAAGAAATTTATTTTCATTTAAATATTTAATAAAACTTTTTTTATTATCTCTAGAAATAACAAAAACATTTGCTTTTTTTAAATTTGGACTTACATCTACTTCGGTGACTGTTATAGTTGCTTGCTTTAATTTTTCATTTGAAAAATCACCCATTATAATTATTTCGGAAATCAAATGTTTCAATTGTTGACCGACTCTTAGTTGTCTTTGAGATTTTATGTTTTTTTTCATTAAACAAATGTAAAAAAATAATTACAAACTTCTTTTCTGTTCTTCTACTATATAAGACTCTAAAATATCATTTTGTTTAATATCTTGAAAATTATCTAAAACCATTCCACATTCACTTCCTTCTTTTACTTCAGAAGCTTCTTCTTTAAATTTCTTTAAACTATTTAATTTACCATCATAAATTAATTTATTATCTCTGAACAATCTTATATTTGAGGATCTATCGATTTTTCCTTCAATTACNTCGCACCCTGCAATTTTTCCAATTTTAGACATTTTAAAAATTTCTTTAATTTTAGCTTTTCCATTTAAAACTTCTTTTTTATCAGGAACCAGAAGTCCNCTCATACTATCTTTTATATAATCAAGTAATTCATATATAACGGTAAAAAATTTTATATCTATTTTATCTCTTTTTGCTAAATCTCTTGCTAAATTATTTGGTTTTACATTAAAACCAACAGTTATAACNNNACTTTCNGANGCNACNGCNANAGCAACATCAGATTGATTNATTTCNCCAACNCCTTTATGNANNATTTTNATTTTAATTTCNTCATTTTTAAATTTTTCTAAACCNTTAANTATNGCTTCTANAGANCCTTGNACATCTGATTTTANAATTANNCCNANNTCTTTNATTTTTNNATTACTTTTNTCACTNANTTGTTTTTCTAAACTTTCNTTNGTNANTGGTTCAGTTATNTCTAATTTTNGATNTATGTAAGTNTATANNTTGCNATTTCTTTNGCNTTNGCNTCATTTTCTACNACNNTAAANTCATCTCCTGCAATNGGNANNCCTGTTATNCCNATNATNTCNACAGGNACNGNNGGTTTNGCTNNANNTATNTTTTTTCCNANATCATCNGNCATTGCTCTNANTTTTCCATANGNTGGNCCNGCAACAAATAAATCTCCNACTTTTAANGNTCCTTCTTGNATNAAAACTGTAGCTGTNGANCCTTTTCCTTGTTGTACTTTNGANTCNACTANAANNCCATTTGCTTTTTTTGAAGGATTAGCTTTNAAACTTAANATTTCNGNTTGTAATAAAATTGCTTCTTCTAATTTATCTAAATTAGTTTTTGATTTAGCTGAAACTTCAACAAATAAATTTTTTCCTCCCATATCCTCAGAAAGAATTTCATGCTCCATTAATTGATTTTTTACGTTTTGTGAATTGGCCTCACTTAAATCTATTTTATTTATACAAACTATAATTGGAACATCTGCTGCTTTAGCGTGATTTATAGCTTCTATAGTTGTTTCTTTAACTCCATCATCAGCAGCAACAACTAAAACTACAATATCTGTAACTTTAGCACCTCTAGATCTCATTGCAGTAAAAGCTTCGTGGCCAGGAGTATCGAAAAAGGTTATATATTTCTTTTTTTTTGTGAAAATTCTATAAGCACCTATATGCTGCGTTATTCCTCCATGTTCTTTTGAAACTATACTGCTAGATCGAAATGCATCTAATAAAGTTGTCTTTCCATGATCAACATGGCCCATGATTGTAACAATTGGAGCTCTTTCAACAAGATCTTCTTCCTTATCTTCTTCCTTTTTTTTTAAATTTAATTCTAATTCACTATCATCAACTCTAACAACATTATGTCCGAATTCTTGGGCAATAATCTCTGCAGTATCAGCATCAATATTTTGATTAATAGTGACCATTACTCCATTTTTCATTAATGCTTTTATCACTTCTGATGATTTTTCTGCCATTCTTTTTGCTAGTTCTTGCACTGAAATAATTTCTGGTATCTTTACTTCTTTAACAATTTTTTTCTTTTCATCATTTACAGATTGACTTTTATTTTCATTTCTCTGATTAATATTTTTTTTAATAGTTGAAAAAAATCTTTTATTAATAGTTAATTTCTTCCTAGGTTTATCTGATAAAACTTTTTTTTCTTCAGTTTTATTAAGTGGAATGTCTTTATTTATTTTTTTCTTTTTTTGAACAACTTCTACAGTTACAGTTTTAGATTTTCCATAAGAAAACGTCTGTTTAATTGTTGTTGTTTTTCTATTTTTATCATTCATATCTATTCCTTACTTTTTTTATCTTCCTTAAACCAGCTTTCTCTAGCTTTCATAATTATTTCATCAGCATCTTTTTTTTTTAAATTAGTTGTTTCAAAAATATCAAGTAATTCATCGCTAGATAAATTAGCTAAATCGTCTAGTTTTTTAATATTATTTTCACCTAATTTAATTAAATCATTTAAACTAAACTTTTTAATATTTTCTAATTCTTTAGAAATATTTAATTCCGACTTCTTTTTTTCTAATTCTTTATTTTTTTTTGAAAGATTTTGTATAGCTCTATCCTTAAGATCTTTTATTAGATTTTCATCAAATCCTTCTATTGCCTTAAAATCTGTATCAACTGCTTGTCCTATTTCTTCTATAGAAGTAAAACCCTCAGTTGCTAACAAATGAGCTATAACCTCATCAACATCTAATTCTTTCATAAAAGTTTCAGATGTTTTTTTAACTTCTTCATTTCTTTTATTTTTTTCATCCTTTTCATCAATAATATCAATTTCGCAATTTGTTAATATAGAAGCTAATCGAACATTCTGTCCTTTTCTACCTATTGCAAGACTTAATTGATCTTCAGGTATAATAACTTTAATTTTATCTGTTTCTTCTTCAAAAATAACTTTACTAATTTGTGCAGGTGCTAAAGAATTAACTATATATGTAGCTTTATCTTCTGCCCAAGTAACAATATCTATTTTTTCACCTTGCAACTCAGTTACAACTGCTTGCACTCTTGATCCTCTCATCCCTACACAAGCTCCTACAGGGTCAATAGTTTTATCTGAAGAGTAAACAGCTATTTTTGCTCTTGAACCTGGGTCTCTTGCTACAGATTTAATTTCTATAATATTATCGCTAATTTCAGGAACTTCTTGTTTAAATAAATTAGATAAAAACTGAGGATGAGTCCTAGATAAAAAAATTTGTGGTCCTTTTGTATCTTGGTTTACATTATATAAATAAGTTTTTACTCTATCTCCTCTTCTTAAATTTTCTCTTGGTATCATTTCATCTCTTTTTATAACACCTTCTGCATTGCCTAAATCAACTACAACATTTCCAAATTCCATTCTTTTAACAATACCACTTACAGTTTCACCTACTTTATCTTTATATAAATCATAATTCTTAACAGATTCAGCTTCTTTTATATTTTGTACTAAAACTTGTTTTGCAATTTGTGCAGAAATTCTTCCAATATCTATATCAGGTAATTTTTCAATTATAAATTCTCCAATTTTTATATCTTTTTGTTTTTTTTTTGCATCTTTTAAACTTATTTCAATTAAATTATCTTCTATATCTTTTTTTACCTCTAAATATCTTGCTAAACTTATTTTTCCTGTTTTTCTATCAATATTTCCTCTGATATCATAATCATTTCCATATTTTACTTTACCAGCCTTAGATATAGCTTTTTCAATTGCTTGAAAAACTAATTCTTTTTCAATACCTTTTTCCATAGCTATACTTTCTGCTGTTTGTATTAATTCTGTATTTTCTAATAACATTTTAAAACTCCAAAAAAAAATGGGCTTTAGGCCCATTTAAAAAGTAAATAAATTATATATAACTATATATAATCTAATCTTTTGAAATTAATTCTTCAACATATTTTTTTAAATTTTAAATAAAATTTTTTATTTTTTTTTAAATTTGCTTTTTTCTCATATTTTGTTTCAACAATTTCATTAGGTCTTTTATAACAATTTGTAACTTTATTATTAATCCAAAAGAAATTTTTATTTAAAAAAAATTCAAATAAAATTTTATATAAATAATCTTCAGAATCTGTAGATATAAATATTTCGCCATTTAACTTTAAGACTTTATTTAATTTTTTTAATAAATTTTTTGATATTAATCTTCTTTTGAAGTGTTTTTTCTTTGGCCATGGATCGGGATAAAGTATAAAAATTTTTTCTATAGAATTTTTTTTTAAAATGTTAAATAAAGAAAAAATATTTTTTGGATAAATTTTAATATTTTTTAAATTAACACGTTCAATATTTTCAACTAAATTAGTTATTCCTGGTTCATAAATTTCACAACCTATAATTAATTTTTCTTTATTTTTTTTAGATAAATTAATTAAATTCTCGCCATATCCAAACCCAATTTCTAAAAACTTTTTCTTTTTATCTAAATGATTTTTATTTAATAGGAATTTTTTTAATGAACAATTTAATATACTCTTTTGTTTTTTACTTAAAGGTCTTCTTGGTTTTTTTTTATAAAATACAGGTAAAATATTTTTTTCTAATTTTTTCAAAAATATTTTTTTAAAGATTCAACTAAATCATTTTTCTCCCAAGAAAACTCCCCATTATCAGAAGGTTTTCTACCAAAATGACCGTAAGTTGCTGTTTTACTATAAATAGGCCTATTTAATAATAATTTTTTTTTTATTCCATAAGGAGATAAATCTAAAACTTTTGATAATTTATCAGAAATATCGCTTCCTTGTATTTTATTATCTCCATGTGTATTGATATAAATTGATATTGGTTTTGAAACTCCTATAGCATAAGAAATTTGAATAGTGCATTTATCTGCTATTTTTGCAGCAACAATATTTTTTGCTAAATATCTAGCAGCATACGCTCCGGATCTATCAACTTTACTTGGATCTTTACCAGAAAACGCTCCACCTCCGTGTGGCGCTGCTCCTCCATATGTATCAACTATAATTTTTCTACCTGTTAACCCACAATCTCCAACAGGTCCTCCGATTACAAATCTACCAGTTGGATTAACAAAAAAATTTTTTTCATCACACATCCATCCCTCTGGTAAAGAATTAACTACATGGGGTCTTACAATTTCTTTAATATCTTCTTGAGTTAAACTCTCGTCATGCTGAGTTGAAACAACAATTGCACTTGCCCTAACAGGTTTACCATCTTTATAATCTAGACTAACTTGACTTTTAGAATCTGGTAATAATAATTTTTTTTCATCATTATGTCTAAATTTAGCAAGAGATTCTAAAATTTTGTGAGAATAATATATAGGTGCTGGCATTAATTCCTCTGTTTCCGAACATGCATATCCAAACATTATGCCTTGATCTCCAGCTCCTTGGTCCTGTTCATTTTTTTTATCTACACCTTGTGATATGTCTTTTGATTGCTGATGTAGATTATTTTCAATTGAAACATTTTTCCAACTAAAACCTTCCTGATCATACCCAATTTCTTTTATTGTATTTTTTACTAAATCTTCAATAGGCATTTCTTTAAAAACATCTGGACCATTTACCTCACCACTTATAACAACTTTATTTGTAGTAACCATTGTTTCAGCTGCAACTCTAGACTCCGGATCTTTAGAAAGAAATAAATCAACAATTTTATCGGAAATTACATCACAAACCTTATCAGGATGCCCTTCAGAAACAGATTCGCTTGTAAATGTATATTCTTTCAATTTTTATATTTTTTTATGAAAATAATATTTTAAGACACTTAATAAAAAAAACAAAATTATTAATAAAATAATAATTAAATTATTTTTATAATCACTATAAATAGTCTTTATTCTATTATTTTTATTATCTTTAATAACAAAAACTTTTGTATCAAAATAATTTGAAGTATTTAAAAATAATTTGTTTAATACTCTTCCATAAGGATCTATAGATGCTGAAATTCCCGTATTTGCAACTCTTATTAAATGTTTTCCTTCCTCAACTGCTCTAAATTTTGAATTAGCAAAATGTTGAAATGGACCTATGGTACTACCAAACCATGCATCGTTTGTAAAATTAACTAAAAAAACCTCACTATTTTTATTATTTATAAATTTTCCAGGAAAAATAGATTCATAACAAATAAGTGCTTTAAATTTTGGTATATTTTTATATTCAATTATTTTTTGATTCTTCGATCCTTTTTTTAAACCAAAAAAATTTATTCCTAAAATATTAAAAAAATCATTAAAAGGAATATACTCCCCAAAAGGAACTAAATGTACTTTATCATACACATAATTTACTGATAATTTTTTATCAACAATTGCAACACTATTAAAATAAGTATCTTCATCTTCACTTTTAAAAATACCAGTTACCAAATATTCATTTTCTTTTAAATTTTTATTTAATATTTCAAAAATAGGATAATTTTTTATATGACCAATATCAAAAATTGCTGTTTCTGGCCAAAAAATAACAAGATTTTCAGAAATATTTAATGCGCCCATTTTATTTTTAAAACTCAATTCAATTAACTTTTTATAATTTTCTTCAAATTTTGAAGGATTTAATTTATCTTTTTGATTTATATTAGGTTGAACTACTCTATATATTTTTGAACTATGTTGAGTTAAATCAGAATTATTTAACCGATTTATACCAAATAAAGAAATAAAAAAAATAATAATTAAGCTTGAAAATAATAAGAAAAAATTCTTTTCTTTTTTAAAATTTAAAAAAACTAAAGTTAATGATACAACTGAATAAATTATGAAAAAAGAAAGTCCATAAACTCCAAATACAGAACATATTTGTATTAAAAAATCATAATTAGAGAAACTGTGTGCTAATAAATTCCATGGAAATCCTGTAAATAAATGCCCTCTTAAAATTTCACTAAAAGTCCAAAAAATTGAAAAAAAAATGATACTTAAAATAAAATTTGTTTTAAATTTATAATTTAAAAACGTTACTAAACTAAAAAATAATGCTAATAAGCAAGAAAATAAAAATAAACATATAGGTAATATATATATAAATATACCTGACCTTACTAAGAAAGAATTAAAAATCCAAAAAGAACTAAATAAAAAAAAAGAAAGTCCAAAAAACCATCCAACAAAAAATGCTTCTTTTTTTGATTTTGAATTATAGCTTCTTAAAAATAAAAAAGTTAAAGATGGAAAAAGTAAAGGCCAAAAATTAAAAGGAGGAAAACATAAAACAAAAATAAATCCAAATAAAAAAGAATAAAAAAAATTTAAATTATCTTTTATATTTTTGTTGTTAAAAAAAAAAAATTATATCTTTAATCAAATTTATAAACTAAAAAACTATTTATTTAATTTCGTGATTTCTTACTATTATTGTTCTTATTCTCCTTGAATCTGCATCTAAAATTTCAAACTCGCAACCATTTGTATGTTTTATAATTTCACCTTTTAAAGGAACTCTCCCAAATAAATGAAAAACTAATCCTCCCATAGTATCAATGTCGGTTATATCTTGATTATTAGAAAAAATATTTCCATATTTTTTTTCAAAATCCTCTATTAACATTCTAGAGCTTATTTTTATACTTCCATCATCTTTAATATAATCTTTAGAATTTTTTTTATTTTCTTTTTGAGCATCATGTTCATCTTTTATTTCACCAACAATTTCCTCAACTAAATCCTCAATCGTTACCAAACCATCTACTCCTCCATGTTCATCTACAATGATAGCCATGTGAATATGTGATGTTCTCATTTTTAATAATAAATCTAAAACACTCATAGAATGAGGAGCAAAAAGAATTTTTCTTATTAATTTCTTAATTCTTTCAATTTTCTTATTTTTCCAACATGAAATTACATCTTTTATGTGTATCATTCCAATAATATTATCTCTATTTTTCTCAAAAACAGGATATCTTGAATGACTAGTTCTTCCAATAATTTTTACAAGCTTATCTATATTTGAATTAGAATCTACAGATAGAATATCTGTTCTTGGTATCATAATATCATTAACTAATTTTTCAGGTAACTCAAAAACATTGGAAATAATTTTTTGCTCATTTATTTTTAAAGGTTTTTCTTTATTTAACCTTTCATTTAAAAGTGTTTCTATATTATTTTTAGGTTTATTATTTTTTTTTTTTAAAAAAAACTTTAATTTATCAATAAATTTATTACTAGACATAAAAAAAATTAATAATAATTAATATTTAAAGAATTTAATATTTTCTTTTCAACTTTTATCATTTTTTCTTCTTTTAATTTTGTTTTATGATCATATCCCAATAAATGAAGAATCCCGTGGACTACAAGATGTCCTACTCTGTCTTTACTATTAATTTTAAATTTAACTGCTTCTTTTTTGCAAGTTTCATAAGATAAAAAAATTTCTCCTAAAAAATTTTCATTTTTTTTTAATAAATTATCATTTGGAAATGATAACACGTTTGTAGTTTTTTTTTTATTTAAAAAATTAGAATTTAATTTTTTTAAATAACTATCATTAGTTAATATAAAATTAATATTTGTTTTTAAATTTTTAAATTTTTTAAATTTAGTTTTTGAAAAACATTCGTTAATAGTAGTTTTAAAGAGAAGCCGAATAAATTCTTCAATATTTTTTTTTGATTTAAATATCTTATTATTTATCCAACTTTTATTTTCTAAAAAAATATTTATTTTATGATTGAATATCATTTATCATAAGCTTTTATTATCTTTTGAACTAAATGGTGTCTAACTACATCTTTATGATCTAAATGTACAAATGAGATATCTTTAATTTTTTTTAAACTATTCACTGCGTCTATTAATCCACTTTTACTTTTTAATGGTAAATCGATTTGAGTTATATCCCCAGTTATAACCATTTTAGAATTTTCTCCAAATCTTGTTAAAAACATTTTCATTTGTATCGGTGAAGTATTTTGAGCTTCATCTAAAATTATATATGCATTATTTAATGTTCTTCCTCTTAAATAAGCAATTGGTGCTATTTCAATTTTTTGATCTTCTATAAGTTTTAAAACTTTATCTCTTGGCAAATTTTCATCAAATGAATCATATATTGGCCTTAAATAAGGATCAATTTTTTCTTTTAAATCTCCTGGTAAAAAACCTAATTTTTCTCCTGCTTCAACTGCTGGACGCGAAATAATAATTTTATCAACCAAACCTGAGGTCAGCATATAGACTGCATGACTAACAGCTATAAATGTTTTTCCAGTACCTGCTGGTCCTATTACAAATGTAATTTCTTTATTTAATATCTCTTTAAATAATTTAATTTGTCCATCTGTTCTTGGAAAAATTGTTTTTTTTGGAGTTTTAATCTGATATTTTAATAAATGATCGTTTTTTTTTTCTTTTAACATATTTTGTATAACTAATTCTACATCATTTTTCTCAATTATTTCAGAAACTTTAGCTCTTTCATATAATTTTTTTAAAGTATTTTTTGTAATTAAAATATTTTTTAAATCACCATTTATAGAAATAATATTTCCTCTCGAAAATAAAGTAACGCTCAATTTTTTTTCAATAACTTCAAGATTTTTATGGAAAACTCCTAACATTACCCTTAAGGTACTGTTATCTTCAAATTCAACTGTATTTTTTTCGAGATTTTTGATCAAATAATTAATTAAAATTTTTTTAAATTACAGAACTAGCTTCTAAACTTTTATAAAAACTTTTTTTAATTTTTAAATTTTCAATTTTACCATGCATATTTATTTTATTATTAATTCTAACTAATTGCATATATTGAGAATAACCCAAAGATTGATATTCTTTTTCTTTAAAGGAATTATTAAACAAAACTTCCAAAGATTTAGTTACAAAATTTTTATTAAAACTTTCTTGGTAAAATTTTAATTTTTTTTGTAAAACAATAAGTCTTTCTTTTTTTTCATCTAAACTAATATTATCTTTTAAATTAAAAGCAGTTGTCCCTGGTCTTGGGCTATAAATAAATGAAAATGCTTGAACATATTTTACCTTATCAATAATATCAAGTGTATTTTCAAAATCTTTTTTTGTTTCTCCAGGATAACCAACTATAAAATCAGAAGAAAAAACCATATCTCTTCTACAATCTTTTACTCTATCAATTATTTCTAAATATTCGTTAGAAGTATAATTTCTATTCATTTCTTTAAGAATTTTATCAGAACCAGACTGTACAGGAAGATGAAGAAATGGCATTAATTTTTCTAAATCTTTATGTGCACTATATAAATCATCATGCATATCTTTTGGATGAGGAGTCATATACCTTATTCTTTTTAATCCTTTTATTTTATCTAACGTATAAATTAATTTGCCTAAATTTGAATTTCTATTATTTAAATCTAGTCCATGATAAGCATTAACATTTTGTCCTAATAAAATAATTTCTTTTGTTCCTTTGTTTACTAAACTTTTTGCCTCATCAACAATTTCTTCTACACTTCTAGAATATTCGGGGCCTCTTGTATAAGGGACAACACAAAATTTACAAAATTTATTACAACCTTCTTGTATTGTCAAATAACTAGAAATTTCATTAGTAAATTTATCTTTTGGTAATTCATCAAATTTTGATTTTGGTTCAAAATCAAGTTCAACAAAAACTTTTTCTTCTGCCTTTTTATTTATTTTTTTTAATAACTTAGGTATTTTTTGGTAAGATTGACTTCCGACAATTATATCAACATACGGGGCTCTTTTAAAAATTTCTTTTCCTTCAGCTTGCGCCACACAACCTGCAACTATTAATATTGTTTTTTTTTTATTTTCATATCTATTTTTTTTAATTTTATAAATTTTTCCTAACTCAGAATAAAGTTTTTGTTTTGCTTTATTTCTTATATGACATGTATTAATTACATAAATATCAGCATCTTCATCAGATAAAGTGTTTTTAAAACCAATTTTATAAAAAATATCACTTATTTTCTGGCTATCATAGATATTCATTTGGCAACCAAAAGTTTTAATTTTAAATTTTTTAAACATAACTAATTTCAAATAAATTATTTATTTTCTATTTAAACTATTTATTAAATTATAATTAATTTTGTTCCAACATTGTAAAGCTATTTTTTTCCTATCATACTTCTTATTAGGCAAAAATTCTTTATTAAATATAACTTCAACTTCTAAATTAAGTTTTTTTAAAAGATTGATAGCGTTAGGAATAAAATCCATATCTGAATGCCATGTAATTTTTTTTCTTTGATTTTTCATTAAAGAAATTCCATTAATTTTTTTATAAATTATCGTCACTGTTTGAACTGGTATTTTAATATCTAAATTTCCTTCATAAATATTAAATAATGAACTTTTAAAAGGTAAAACTTGATTACCGTCACTACTTGTACCCTCTGGAAAAATAACTAAATTTTTTTTTTTTTTTAAATGTAATAAAATCTTATTTTCTTGACTTTTTATAGATGATATTTTTCTATCAATAAAAATCGTGTTTTGTAATTTTGCTAATACTCCTAACAATGGCCATTTTGCTACTTCTTTTTTTGCAACAAACGAAGTTTTAAAAATACTTCCTAATATTAATATATCTAAATAACTTGCATGATTACAAACATATAAAATAGGTGGATTATTTGCTACTTTCCCAGATATTTTGATTTTAATTCCAAAAACTCTTCGACAAATATTATGAAATAAAAATGGAATTATATATGAATAACTTTTTACAAAAAAAACAATAATTATTTGAAAAGGCAAAAAAGCTAAAGTAAGCAATATAAAAATTAAAAATCTTAAAAAAAATAAAATCACTTAATAAAACTACTTCTTTTTTCTTTTTAAAAATTTTTTTAAAAAAATTATTTTTGAATCTTTTTGATTTTTTTTATGAAGATTTACATATCTTTTTTTTAATGAATCTGATTTTAATATAATACAAATGTCGATTGTATTAAACTGTTTATCTATGAAAGCACCTTCTCCTACTTTTGCTCCCAATCTTAGATATCCTTTTAATAATGGTGGTAGTGTTTTAAATACTTTAGAAACATCTATATCTTTTTTTTGAACTAATTTCATATTTACATAATTTGATTGTAATGCTTTAGGTCTAATTACATTAGGAGCTAAATGATAATGATACAAAAAAGACAAATGTTCTTTATATTTTTTATAATTTATTCCAGGAAAACTTGCGCAGCCAAATAAAATTTTTATTTTATAATGATCCATATAAGCAGAAATTGCTTTCCAAAGTAATTTAATTACTGGTTTATCTCTATAATCTTTGCTAACACAAGATCTGCCTAATTCTAAAATTTCTCCTTTTGTTTTTAAAATATTTTTAATATCAAACTCTCCTTCTGTATAAAATTTACCGTGAATTTGCGTCATTGGCCTTCTTATCAATCTATATGTGCCAACTATAGATTCTAATTTTGATTTTTTGTTATGGTCAATAACTAAAAGATGGTCACAAAAAGGATCTAATTCGTCAAAATCTTTTTCATATAAAATATTTTTAATAGTTGGTTTTGCTTTTAATTCTTCATAAAAAACTTTATATCTTAAATTTTGCGCTGCATCTATATCTTTAAAATTTTTAGCTAAACGGACTTCAAAATTTTTATATCTTGCTGACTTTAATTTTTTTTTAATTCTTCTTCTATCTAAAATATAAGAATTTGATATTAGATTTTTTATTGAACTAACAGGTTGGGTTAACCAATTTGTCTTTTTTGTAACTTTTTTTGAAGCTGGACGTAAACACATACGTCTTTTTTTTGCCTGATTATATTTGTACCTTAAAATAATTTTATCCCTATATTATTTTATTTTTTTACACGCTTCTTTTAAACCGAATACCTCTAATTTATAGCCTATTGTTTTATAACCTTTTTTTTCAGCTATTCTTCTTGCCAACTTTTCAAATCCTGGATTTTGAAATTCCACAACCTCTCCTGAGATTATATCAATTAAATGATTATGTTCCCATTTAGTTGCAGGCTCATATCTTGCCTTTTCCTCACCATATTTAAATTCGTGTTTAATAATAGCATTAGCATCTTCAAATAATTTTACTGTTCGATATACTGTTGCAAGACTTATTTTACTATTTCTTTTATTTGCTCTTTTATAAATACTTTCTACATCTGGGTGATCTTTAGAATTATTAATTATGTCAGCGATAATAGATCTTTGCAGGGTCATTTTAACACCATTCCTTTGGCATAATTCTTGAATATTTAAATGTCTTATATTTTTTTCCATAAATATATTATAACTTAAAAGTAAAAAAAAAATTAGTTAAAGTTATATTAAAAATTAATAATTATTTTTTTGCATAATGATCATAAACATAAATAGGATCTAGATCTTTTTCTAAACTATTAATACCCTTTTTTTTAAATATATCTATCATTCTGTCAGCATTAAAATTTAGTTTCTTGTCAAAAACTGCCATTTTATTACTTTTTTTAATTTCATTAATTAAATTCATATCAATATCACCGCAAAAAATTATATTTTTATTAGCAAAAATCTTAGGTAAATCAAAAATTGTAAAGTATGAAATTTTTTTTATAGATTTTTTACCTGAATTAAATACTTGATAATAATAATCATTTTTTTTGCTCTTAATTATAGTTATTATTTTTTTTTTTTATAGTTTTTTGCTTTATAGAATTTGCTATAACATCCATATTATTCAATCCTAATACTTTTATTTTATGTGGAAGCCCTATTCCTTTAGCTGCTACAACTCCAATTCTAACACCAGTAAAAGAACCCGGACCCAAAGATATCAAAATATAATTTATTTTTTTTATATCTAAATTAGATCGTTTTAATGATTTTTTTATTATTAAAATTAAGTATTTAGAATAGGTTTTTTTTAATAATTTTGATAATTTAAATACAATTTTATTATTCTTTACTATTGAAATTGAAAATTTTTCTGTACTTGTATTAAAAGCTAATATATTCATTTTTATATAGTTTAAAAAATTTTTTTAAAAATAATTATGAATTTAATAAAAATTACTAAAAAAAAATATCCTATAGAAATAGACCTTCTTTACGCTACAAAAAAAAATTTTACTGGTAAACAAATTTATAAAAAAAAAGATTGCTACTTACATAAATCTGCAATCCCTATGTTTGAAAAAAGTATAGATCTTGCAAATAAACTTAATTTAAAATTAAAAATTTTTGATGCTTTCAGACCAGCTGAAGCGCAATGGAAACTATGGGAACATACACCTGATGATAATTTTATTGCCCATCCAAAAAAAGGTTCTCCTCATTCAAGAGGTGTTGCTTTAGACTTAACTTTGTTAAATAATAAAAAAAAGGAATTAGATATGGGCACAGGGTTTGATAATTTTACAAAAAAATCATTCCATAATAATAAAAATATTTCAAAAAATGCTCAAAAAAATAGATTAATTTTATTAGAAATAATGCTTGCAGCTGGCTGGGATTTTTATAAAAAAGAATGGTGGCATTACCAATTATTTAATTCAAAAAAATATAAATTAATAACAAATAATATGCTAAAAAAGCCAATGATGTAAAATGAATATTTTAAAAAAAATACTAATTAGTTTTATTTTACTTTCTATTTCAATAATAGAATTAAATGCTCAAGAAAATTCCGTTTCTGTTTTTGTTTATCATAGATTTGGTGAAGGTAAATACCCATCTACTAATATTAAAATTTCGCAATTTAAAAGTCATATTAAAGAAATAAAAGATAATAATTACACTGTATTAACTGTAGATCAAATTGTAGATAATTTAATCCAAAATAAGGATTTTGCTAACAAAACTATTGGTTTAACTATAGATGATGCGTTTAAAAGTATTTATACTAAAGCTTGGCCAATATTAAAAAAGAGTGAATTACCATTTACTATATTTGTTTCAACGGCAGCAGTTAACTCAAATTCAAATAATTATATGAATTGGGAACAAATTAAAGAACTAACAAATTATGGCGTAACTATTGGTCATCACACAAAAAGTCATTTTCATTTACCAAATAAATCTAAAGAAACTTTAATTAGTGAAATTGAAGACGCAAATAAAGATTTTTTAAAACACCTTGGTTATGTTCCAAATATATTTGCCTACCCCTACGGAGAATATAGTTTGGAAATAAAAGAAGTTGTAAAAAAATATTTCAAAGCATCTTTTGGGCAGCAATCTGGAAGCATATATAAAGAAATTGATTTATTTGAATTACCGAGATATGCGCTTAATGAACAATATGGTGATATGAAACGATTTAAATTTGCATCAAATTCATATGGTTTAAAAATTAAAAATATTTTACCAGAAAATAAAGTTATTAAAGAAACTAATCCGCCATTACTAGGTTTTACTCTAATCGAAAATGTAGATAATTTAATAAAATGTTATCCTTCACATAATATAAAAGCAAATCTAACAAAATTAAGTGATAAAAGAATTGAAGTCCGTTTTGATAAAAGTTTTCCTCAAGGAAGAACTAGGGTTAATTGCACAGTTAATGATAAAGGAAAATGGAGATGGACTGGATTTCAGTTTTTTAATCCTTAACGACTAGCAGTTCTGTAATCTATAAAATCAAATTTACTTAAATTATTTTTTTTTATAATTTTATGAAGATTGGTTACATATTCATCGCCTAATTCAGAATATTTAATTAACTGATTAGCAAGAATATCACCTTCAAGAACTTTTCCAAAAGATCTTAATTCATTTCTAGATTTTCTGAAATTTTTATAAGCAAAATGAGTATTTAAATTTTTTAAATAAGATTTAACAGAATCATCTAATGTTTCAAATTTTTTAACTTTAATTAGTGGATTATCTATATCATTTGGCTTTATACCATTTGCTTTACGACCAATTATTTTTTGACCAAAATAAGCATTTCCTTCTAAAGCAAATCTTGATGTTCCCCAACCACTTTCTATTGCAGCTTGAGCAATTACTAAAGATATAGGAACAATATCAATTCTTTTTTTTAATTCAGATAAATCATCATTTTTTACATTATATTCATTAAATAATTTCTTTAGAATAGCTGCTTCTAAAACATTTAAATTATTATGTTTTACTTTTTTTTCTATTTTAAAAAAAAGTTCTCTTTTATTTAAAATATCTTGGTTTGCACTAAGAATTATTGGCAGTAAATTAGAAATAAAAATTTGTTTTTTTTCTTTTATAGAATAATTTTCAAAATTATTTTTTACTTTTTTTTCAATTTTTTCTTCTTTAATCGTTGAATTATAACTCTGTGCTTGGTTTATATTTTGCATTTCAGGGACATTTTTACCCTCATTGTTTACAGCTATTTTTTCAATAAATAAATTACAAACGGCAAATGTAGCACAAAAACCTAATATGTACTTATAAGATGTATGTATCTTTTTTCTTCTCATTTAATTTAATATACTATATATAGTAGTTAAAAAATATATTACCACAAAAAGTTGTAATATTCAATTTAATTGAATTAGTTGACAGCTCTTACTTCTTTAACTTCAGGAAAATAGTGCATTAATAAATTTTCAATTCCTTGTTTTAATGTGGCAGTCGAACTAGGGCATCCAACGCAGGCTCCTCTTAGTCTTAAATAAACAACACCTTTATTAAAATTCTCAAATATTATGTCTCCTCCATCTCTTGCTACTGCAGGTCTTACTTTCTCATCTATAACTTTTTCAATATTTACTGAAATTTGGTCTTTTTTTTCTTTTCCTGAATCAGTTTTTATTTCCTTTTTTTCAATTAAAACTTTATTAGATGAAATATAATCTAAAATAAAAGTAAGTACTTTTGTTTTAAGTTGAGACCAAGTAATATCTTTTTTTTTTGTTACAGAAATATAATCTGTCCCAATAAATAAACTTTTAACTCCATTTAATTGAAAAAAATCTTTAGAAAAATTAAAAACTTCAGCTTCTTTCTCACTAGTAATTTCTATGCTATCTTGAAAAATATATTCTTTACCAACAATAAATTTTAAAGTTTCAGGATTTGGTGTTATTTGTGTTTCAATATTCATACTCCAGATATAATACAATTAAATCAAATAATCAATAAGCCAATAGTTTTTTTTATTTCTAATAGATTTTTTGACGAAATATCATCAGCTTTCTCTTTCCCATCTTTTAAAATTTTTTTTAAATAATCTTTATTTTTTAAAAGATCATTCATTTTTTTTGAAATTGGCTCTATTTTACTTATAACTAATTCTGCTAATATTTTTTTAAATTCGGAAAATTCTTTTCCAGCCATTTCATTTAATATTTTATCTAATTTTTCTTCTTTTAATGCAGAATAAATTCCTAATAAATTATTAACTTCAGGTCTATTTTCTAATTCTTCTTTTTTAGATGGTAAAGGATAAGGATCAGTTTTAGCTTTTTGTATCTTCAAATTTATTAAATCCTTATTATCGGTAATATTTATTCTAGAATAATCAGAATCATCAGATTTACTCATTTTATTTTTACCATCTCTTAAACTCATAACTCTAGTAGCTTCTCCAAAAATTTGGGGTTCTGGTATAGGAAAAAATTCTTTATTATAAATTTTATTAAATGATCCAGCTATATCTCTTGCTAATTCAAGATGTTGTTTTTGATCTTCGCCAACCGGCACATGTGTTGCTTTATAAGCTAATATATCAGATGCCATTAAAACTGGATAACTATATAATCCTAAAACAGCATTATCTTTTTTTTTACCTGCTTTTTCTTTAAATTGCGTCATTCTATTTAACCAACCTAATGGCGTAAAACAACTAAGTAACCAAGTTAACTCTGAATGAGCTGAAACAGAATTTTGATTAAAAATTAAAGTTTTTTCAGGATCAATTCCAGAAGCTAAATATGCGGCTGTTACTTCTAAAGTATTATTTTCTAATTCTTTAGGATTTTGTTTTATTGTAATTGCATGAAGATCTACAATACAAAAAATACATTCAAAATCTTTTTGTAAAGATACCCAATTCTTTATTGCACCTAAATAATTACCTAAATGCAAATTTCCTGTTGGTTGTACTCCTGAAAATATTCTATTCATGTTTTTATCTTAGTTTAATTAATTTATAATTTGAAAAAATAAAAATTTTTAAAAAACTTAATAATAAAGTATAAAAACTAATACTTAATAAAACAAAAATTAATAAATTTAAAAATCTATAATTAGTAAATAAATTTATATAATCTTTAAAATAAAAAACGCATAATCCAAAAAATAAATTTAATAAAATAATTTTTTTAAAATTTTTCTTAATTAAATTATCAAAAATAACTTCTTTAGATTTTAATAAAACATACAAAAGTAGTATACAATTTAACCAAGAAGCTATTGCAGTTGCCATTGCAATGCCGACATGCTGAAAAAAATGCATCAAAATTAAATTAAATAAAAAATTTACAAATACACATACAATAGCAATTTTTACTGGTGTTTTTGTATTTTGCCTAGCAAAAAAAATAGGTGTTAAAATTTTAACTAAAACATAAGCCGGCACACCCGCAGCAAAAGCTTGCAAAGCTCTAGCAGACATTATCCTGTCATTAATTGAAAACTGACCTCTTTCAAAAAAAGCTCCTATTATAGGATCAGCTATAATAAATATTGAAATAGAGGCTGGAATTGCTAACAATAATGAAAATTCAATTGCACGATTTTGTGTTTGTATAGCATTTTTTTTATCATTGTTACTAATTTGTTTAGATAAAGTTGGTAAAAGAACAGTTGCAAATGCAACGCCTATTAAAGCTATAGGAAGCTGATTTATTCTTTCAGCATAATACAAGTAAGATATAGAGCCAGTTTCTAAAAATGAAGCTAAAATAACATCTATTAATAAATTAATTTGAATTACTCCAGCACCAATTGCTCCTGGAATAATTAAATTAAATAATTTTTTTATATATTCAGAATATTTAGGTTTTATAAAAAAAATTTGTAAATCATTTTTATAAATTGCAAACAACAAAAAAGATAATTGAAATAAACCTGCAAAAAAGACTGCCCATGACAACATATGACCTTTTGTTTCAAAAAGCTCTTCAAAAGTAAGAATAAAAACAATGAAAGTTAAATTAAGAATAATAGGAGCTGCAGCCCCAGCAGCAAATTTGTTAAAAGAATTTAATATACCTGTATATAAAGAAACTAATGATATAAAAAATAAATATGGAAATGTAATGCGTGATAACTCAACTAATAAATTTAACTTTGTTGGATCATTGGCAAATCCAGGAGCCAAAAAATAAACAACTAATGGCATTAAAAATTCAAAAATTATAATTACTAAAAAAAGAATAAAAAAAAGAATTGATAAAACCTCAGATCCAAATTTAAGTGCCTCTGATTTACCCTTTTTTTTTAATATTGAAGAAAAAATAGGAATAAATGCTGCTGAAAATGCTCCTTCAGCAAATAATCTTCTAAAAAAATTTGGAAGTTTGAAAGCAACAAAAAATACATCTGCAATAATTCCTGCTCCAATAAATGCAGCTATTAAAATATCTCTCACAAAACCTAAGATTTTACTTAAAAATGTAAAACCACTTATTGTTAAAAACGGTTTTATTAATTTCATTAAATTATTTGTTTAATAAAGATAAAATATTTACTTTTAATTTATTAATTCTTTTATTAGATATAATTTTTTTTCCTTTTAAATCTTGAATATAAAAAATCTGACTTGCTCCTTTTCCTATAGTTATAATTTTTGCACTACTTATTACTAAATCTTGTTTATACAATCTTTTTGTTAAATCATAAATTAAACCAATTCTATCAAAAGTATTAACTTCTAAAATTGTATGTTTTTTACTTGTAATATTATCAACGAAAATTTTAGTATTTATATTAAATAAATTTTTTAAAGCATATTTTTTTTTTTCAATATTTATCTTTTTAGATAATTCAAACTTATTTAATAAAACTTTATACAAAACTTCTTCTAAACCACGAAAATGATATAAACTATCTAACATTGAATTATTTAAATCTCTAACATATAAAATATCCAATGCCATTCCATTTTTTAAAGTGGATGCTTTAGCTTCAATAACATTAAAACCCGAAACTGATATTGCCCCAGATAATTTAAATAATAATCCTGGTCTATCCTTAGTATAAACTATAATTTCTGTCGCAAATTTTTTTTTATTTTGAGAAATTTTTATATAAGTTTTTCGAACATATTTATTTAATATTTCTAAAAAATTAATTATTTTTTTTTGGTCATAATTTAGATAAATTTCATTAGGTAAAACTTTAACTAAATTTTTTATATTTATTACCTTCTTTAATTTTTTATTTTTTAATAAATTGAATTTTATTTTTTCAATAATGTTTTTATTTACATCTATTGGACTACCAAGAAATAAATTTCTTGTTTTTAAAAAAAGCTGCTCTAAAGGAAATTTATTCCAATCATTCCAAATAACCTTTCCTGTTGCCTTCATATCAGCAATAGTGAAAATAAATAATAATTTTAACTGCTCTAATGATTCAACATTTTTTGCAAATTCAAAAATCGTATTATTATCATCTATATCTCTTTTTTGAGAAATTTTATTCATTAATAAATGATTTTTTATCAACCAGACAATAGTATCTTTTTCTATTTTTTCTATTTCTAAGAAGGAACAAAATTTTTCAGCTATTACACTTGAAACAAATGAATGATCTTTACCAGTACCTTTACCTAAATCATGGAAAAACATAGAAATATATAATATTCTTTTTGAGATAATTTCAGAAAAAATTTCATTATAAAATTTATTTTCATTATTTTTTTTTAGTTCCATCTCGTTTAAATATCCAATAGCTTTTAAAGTATGTTCATCGACTGTATAAGTATGCAGCCCTCCAAATTGGATTTGGCCTGTTATTCTTTTAAAATCAGGTATTAAAATTCCTAAAATACCTAAATCGCTCATTAATTTTAAAATTTTTTCTTTATTGTTTTTTGAAGTTAAGATTTTTAAAAATGAAAATAAAAAATTTTTTTTTTTATTAGCATCCTTTTTAAAAATATTCATATTACTTAAAATTAAGTTTGAAGCATTAGGATGAATCTCTAATTTTTTTAATTGAGCAGTTTCTAAAATTTGAAAAATATTATTTGGATTTTTAATTAATGATTTATTTATAAAATCAATTCTTTTATTTTTAACAATAAATTTATTAATTTTTTTTTCCTTAAAATTATCATTTTTTCTCTCCCTATAATTTATTTTTTCTTTTTCTTCAATAAAAGAACAATAAATTCTAATTAGATCACTTACTTTTTTAGCAGTAAAAAAATAATCTTTCATAAACATTTCTACATGAGACAAAGATTTATTTTTTTTGTATCCCATTTTTTTAGCTACAAAACTTTGATATTCAAAATTTAATTGTTCATTTGCTCTACCTGAAAAAGTATGTAAATGTGTTCTTACATTCCAAAAAAATTTTTTTGCTTTAATAAATGAATTAACTGAATTTTTATCTAATATTTTATAACTTATTAAATCACCTAATTTATTTATTTTATATAAAAATTTACCAATCCATTCTAAAGTTTGTAAATCTCTTAAACTACCTTTACCGCTTTTAACATTAGGCTCTAATAAATATCTAGTATCTCCTTCTTCGATTAATCTTTTTTCTCTATCTATAAAAATAGAACTAAAAAATTGTTTTGAGTAATTTTTAAGAATTATTTTTTTATAATTTTTTATTAAATCTCTATAAAGAAGTTTATTTCCTACAATTAATCTACTTTCTAAAATAGAGGTGCAAACATCTAACTTTTTTTTGCTATAAAAAATACACTCTTTTACTGTTCTGGTAGCATAACCAACTTTAAAACCTAAATTCCATAAATTATGTAAAATAAATTTTACAAAATTTTTTAAAAATTTTTTATCTTTTGAATTATGTAAGAAAAGAATATCAACATCAGAATAAGGCGCTAACTCTTCTCTACCAAAACCACCCGTTGCTACAATTGAAAAATTAAAATTTTTTTTATTAAATTTCGAAAAAAAATTATTAAAACATTTAGCAATTATTTGATTCAAAAAATCAGATCTTTTTTTTGCTGTATCTAATCCATTTCCTTTTTTTTTAAAATCATCTAATAAATATTTATTTTTTTTTTGAAAAAAATTTTTTAATTCTAATGAAAAAATATTTGAACTAACAAATTTTTTTTCTTTTTTTGTTTTTACAACAAACTCTTTAAAATTATTATCTTTAACTTGATAAATCAAAATATTATTCCTTTTATTATAAGTTTTATACTTTGTTTTATTTGTTTTTTCAGCCCTAAAATTATTGTCATAAAGATTTTTCTATTATGTCATAAAATTGTAATAAAAAAGTGCTCCAATTTAGACTGATTTTTTTATAAATATTTAATAGGCATTATATATGAAAAATTTATCAAAATATTTACTAACAGCCTCAACAATATTTCTTACAACTACTTTTGCTCAAGCTCGTGATCAAATTAGAATTGTGGGATCAAGTACTGTCTATCCTTTTGCAACAGTTGTTGCAGAAAAATTCGGTATTTCATCTAGTTTTAAAACACCTGTTGTTGAAAGTACAGGTTCAGGTGGTGGTCTTAAAATCTTCTGTCAAGGAATTGGGCCAACACATGTTGATATTACCAATGCTTCAAGGCGTATTAAATCAAAAGAAGTTAAAAAATGCTCTGAAAACGGAATTACTGAAATAACTGAAGTTAAAGTAGGTTACGATGGTATCGTTATAGCAAATGCTAAGAGNTCTCCTCAAATGAAACTTGAAAGAAAACACATTTGGTTNGCTCTTGGAAAAAATGTAATGGTTAACGGGGCAATAGTTCCAAACCCTCATAAAACCTGGAAAGATGTAGATGCATCTCTTCCTGATCAAAAAATTGAGGTATTAGGACCTCCGCCAACTTCAGGAACTCGTGATGCTTTTGCTGAGCTTGCATTACAAGGTGGATGTAAACAATTCCCTGAAATTAAAGCTATGAAAAAAGCTGATAAAAAAGCTTTTAAAAAACTTTGTCATACAGTTCGTGAAGACGGAGTTTACATTGAAGCAGGAGAAAACGATAATTTAATCGTTGCAAAACTTGAAGNAAATCCTAAAGCTCTCGGGGTTTTTGGTTACAGTTTTCTTAGANCAAAACAAAGATAAACTTCAAGGTNCAATNGTTGAAGGAAATNCTCCAACNTTTGAAAATATATCATCNGGTAAATATCCTGTTTCTCGTTCNCTNTATTTNTACNTTAAAAATGCNCATGTAGGAAAAATTCCAGGCATNNNNGANTATNTNGCTGAATTTACTAGNGAAAAAGCATTTGGAANTGGTGGTTATTTNCAAGAAAAAGGTTTAATTCCAGCACNAGANGCTGAAAGAGCTGANATAAGATCAAATGCTTTAAGCACTTCTACAGCATGGTTAGCTGATTTTAAAAAATAAAATATTTTTTAACTAATATATGGTTATATATACTTACACCCTTAATTGGTGCTTTTATAGCATCTAAAATTTATAAAAGAATAATTTGAAAGGATAAAATAATGATATCTATAAATAATATAAAATGGTTTTCTACTGCTTTAGTTTTATCAGGTATTTTACTGACTAATTTAAATATCTATCCAATAAATATATTTTTACATGGAGCTGGTGTTTTAGGATGGACTTATGCAGGTTTCGCAACAAAAGACAAACCGATATTAACAAATTTTGGTTTGCAAATTCCATTATTTATAATCGGATATTTTAAATTATTTTTTTAAAATAGTTTAATTTTTCTGATATATAAGATACTCATGTTTGCTCGCACATTAAAAATTATTTTTACATATTTTATTATAAGTTTTAGCTTTATAAATTATGTAATATCAGAAGACCTTACAAAACAAGAATCAATTGAAAAGGTTGTTTATTTTAAAGGCATATCTGGAAAATCACATTATTATGAACCGAGTGAATTAACTTTTTATACTGGCAAACTATACAAATTAATATTAAAAAATGTTAGTGATTCAAAACATTATTTTTCTTCAAACTCTTTTTTTAAATCCATTTTTACAAGAAAAATACAAATTAATTCTAATGGTAAAAAACTAGCGGAAGTAAAGGGTATAATTAATGAGGTTGAAGTGTGGCCTAATCATCAAATTGAATGGTGGTTTATACCAATTAAAACAGGTCGTTTTGAAGATTTGTTCTGTAAAGTAAAAGATATGAAAAGTGGTCTAAAACATAGTGAAATGGGCATGCAGGGAGTTATCATTATTAAGTAAAAGTAAATTAAAAGTCTAATCTCCAATTTAATTGAAATACATCAGCTTCATCAGAAGTATTTGTAGCATCAGAATAATCTGCTTCAACTGTATAGTATTCTACTTGAACGCTATGATGCGAATTAAAAAAATAATTAAGAGTAAATGTATGATCTACTATGTCACCTCTAGTTTTATTATTAGCAGCATCCGCGTAATCTTGGTACCCATAACGATATGCAATCATTGCAGCATTACTAGCTTTAATTCTTTCATACCTACCTTTGTTAGAATTATAGGCTCTCATTCTTTTACCTGTACCAATTGGTAAAAAATAAGAAGCAGTAACATAATGTGCCCATGCACTAAAATCATATTCAGCGGCAACAGAAGTGCAAGATCCACCTGTTAAAGCATCTCCACCACAACCATCAACTGACATCCACATTCTTTCATATTGAACATCTAATGGTCCTTGCCCGAAAGCAAGTTCAATGCCGTAACGTGTGGCATCTTTATGTTCGCCAGTTTTCAAAATATTTAATCTTGGGCCAGAACTTATAAAACGAGATGCATCAGTGCTACTAGAACCCCAATCATTATCACCTCCATCGACTTTATTGTATCCCCACATAAAACCTGTATGCAACCATTGTTTTTCTTTTTTATTAAATGCTAGTGGTGAATAAGTAGCACGGACACCATAAGTCCCATGTGTTAAATCAATATCAGAATTTTGACCTTCGCCAACAGAATAACTTAAATGTGTTGTCCAATTTTTTCCACTAGATAACAATCTATATCCTTTGCTACGCTCACCCTGACACCAAGAACTTAGTGTTCCATGACGCTCAATATGATTCGTAAAACGACTACTGTTTTGAACTTCCAAACCACAAGGTACTTGGTCGTTACCAACTATAAATTTATGTTTAATGTCATTCATTTTAAATTGATAGCCGATCCAGACATCTTTAAAATCAATATTGCCATCTAAAACAGTCTCCATATATGGTGCAAAATCAGGTTCAATTTTAAAAGAGACTGAACCAATTTGACCTGATGCACCAAGCCTAATTCTTCTATAATATAAATAATCACTATTAGTGGTTATTGTATTTGCGTTATCATCAGTATCGGCAAACCCTGATTGAATGTTAATTCGACCAAAAATTTGACCTTTAATATTTTTATTTTTAGACTCCCACTTGAGCTCTGTATCTGCACTAACAACTGATATTAAATTAATTGCAATTAATGCTGGAACTATTATTAATTTTTTTTTCATAATTATTCCTTATCAAAGTTATTAATAAACTCAAAATTAAAAATAATAAATTTGTACTACAATAAATTGTCAAAACTGTTACAAGTTTATTACATATGACATTTGAAAGTCAGTGCTGTAATTGTGTAATAAAAGATAAAATTAGCTTAAAATTGACTATTTTTCCTTTTCAAATAAATAAGAAAATAAATTCCAGGAATTGCAGCGATAGATGTAAAAATAAAAAAAGGTATCCAATTAAAAGTATCAACCAAATATCCGCCTGGAGATGATAAAAAAGTTCTTCCTAAAGAAGCAAACGCGGATAAAAGAGCATATTGCGTTGCTGTGTAACGTATATTACATAAACTAGATAAATAAGCGATAAATGCCGCGGTCCCCATACCGCTTGCTAAGTCCATAAAACCAATTGTTACAATTAAAAAACCAATGTTATAACCAATGTAAGCTTGTATCGCATAAAATAAATTAGATAACAATTGTAAAATTCCGCATATTAATAAGCTTTTAAAAATACCTGATTGATTTACCAATATTCCACCGATAAAAGCTCCAGCTAATGTTGCTGCTAATCCAAAAATTTTACTTACATTTGCAATTTCAATTTTACTAAAACCCATCTCTATATAAAAAGGATTGGCAACTACACTAACTAAAGCATCTCCAAATTTATACAAAACAACAAATAATAAAATTACAATCCAATTTCCTTTAGTCATAAAATCTTTAAAAGGATTTATTACTGAATTTTTAATCCATCCAAAAAAATTTTTTTTATTTGTTTGAATCAATGAACTCAACTCAGGTTCTTTAGAAAATAAAATTGCCAATGATCCAATTAAAATTTGAGTAGACATTAAGAGATAAACTTTTGACCAATCATAAAATGAAGCTAAATATAAAGCTCCTGCGCCAGCTGATAGCATTCCTATTCTATATCCAAAAACTATCATTGCTGCTCCTGCTCCATATAATTTTTTTTCTAAACTTTCTACTCTAAAAGCATCAATTACAATGTCCTGACTAGCTGAAAAAAAGGCAACCATAAGTGCTGCTACAGCAGTTAACTTTGGATCTACTGAAGGATTGCTATAACCTAAAAATATCAAAGAAAAAATTAATAGAATTTGTGTTAATAAAATCCAACTTCGTCTTCTACCTAGAAATTTTGTAAAAAAAGGGATTTTTAAATTATCCATAAAAGGTGCCCAAAGAAACTTAAGACTATATGGGAGTCCCACTAACGCAAAAAAACCAATGGTTGTTTTTGTTACGCCAACTTCTACCAGCCATACTGATAAAGTCGATAATGTTAGTAGAAGAGGAAGACCTGAAGCAAAGCCAAGCAACATTATTACTATTAATTTCTTATTACCATATATGGAAAAGTTTTTAATTTGTTTAGATAA
>PBCY01000016.1 GCA_002717245.1 Pelagibacteraceae bacterium | reverse complement strand
GAGGAGTCGAACCCCTGACCCACTGATTACAAATCAGTTGCTCTACCAACTGAGCTAAGCCGGCATATTAAATATTTAAAATAATAAAAAAAATATTATTATAAAGTAAAAATTTTATAATATTAATAATTTATGTCTCACGAACAATTAAAAGATTATCAAAATAATAAAGATATAACTAATAAAAGCTTTGGAATTCAGTTATCTTTAATTTTTTTTATTATTTTTTTAATACGTTTTTATTTTAGTTATTTTGCTTTTTTTGAATTCACATTAATATTTTTAAGCATTTTCTTTGCAATTTTATCTTTTTTTAAACCATCTTTTTTAACTTTTTTTAAGAAACTTTTTTTGGAATTGGGTATGTTATTGGCAAGAATAATTAACCCCATTGTAATGTTAGTATTTTATATTTTTATTTTTATACCATTTGGAGTAGTACTTAAATTTTTTAATTACAATCCATTAAATGAAAAAATTGATAAAGATTTAAATTCTTATTGGAGCAATTTACAAAATAAAAATAAGAAATATTTTAAAAAACAATTTTAAAAAAAATGAATTTTATTATTGAAATATTTGAGTTTTTAAAAAATAGAAAAAAATTTTGGTTGCTACCAATAATAATTATATTAACTTTATTTGGCGCTTTACTTTTTTTTACTTCTGGTACAGCTTTAGCTCCTTTTATATATACTATTTTTTAATTCAGTGAAAATAATAGGCATATCCTGTTTTTATCATGATAGCGCAGCCGCTATAATAGTTAATGGTGAAATAATATCTGCTGTACAAGAAGAGAGATTTACAAGAATTAAACACGATGCGAGTTTTCCTGTTAATTCGATTAAATTTTGTTTAGAAAGCGCTAAATTAAAAATATCTGATATAGATGCTTTTGTTTTTTATGAAAAGCCTTTTATAAAATTCGAAAGATTATTAGAAACTTACTTGCAAAAAGTACCATTTGGTTTTGAGTCTTTTAAACTTTCAATTCCTTTATGGATAAAAGAAAAGCTTTTTCAAAGACAATTAATTTTAAATAATTTAAATTTAATAGAAAAAAATTCTTCAATAAAAAATAAAATTTTTTTTACGGATCATCATCATAGCCACGCTTCTAGTGCATTTTATCCATCTCCATTTAATGAGGCTATAGTTTTAACAATGGATGGAGTAGGAGAATGGACAACAACTAGTGTTTATTTAGGAAAAAAAAATTCCTTAGAATTAAAAAAAGAAATCAAGTTTCCACATTCTTTAGGGCTTTTATATTCAGCTTTTACTTATTTTTTGGGCTTTAAAGTTAATGATGGTGAATATAAAGTTATGGGATTAGCGCCATACGGAGAGCCAAAATATACAAATATTATTAAAAAAAATCTTATTGATATTAAAGAAGATGGTTCTTTTAAACTAAATCAAAAATATTTTAACTACACAACTGGTTTAACTATGACTAATAAAAAATTTAATAAACTTTTTAAAATGAATGTTAGAAAAGTTAACGATAATCTTTTACAAAAGCATATGGATATTGCTGCATCAATTCAGTTAGTCTTAGAAGATATTATTTTTCTTATAACAAAGAATCTAAGTAAATCATATGGAGTAAATAATTTGTGTTTAGCAGGTGGGGTAGCTCTTAATTGTGTTGCAAATGGAAAAATATTAAAAAATAAAATTTTTAAAAATATATGGATACAACCAGCAGCAGGAGATGCTGGAGGTGCGTTAGGAGCTGCTCTTATTATTTTTTATGAACATTTTAAAAAAAAAAGAATTTTAAATTTGAAAAAAGATTCAATGAAAAATTCATATTTGGGTCCTTCATATAGTAATAATGAAATAAAAGAATTTTTAAAAAATAATAAAATTAAATATAAATTTTTTAGTAAAAAAAAAGATTTAGTTTCAATAATTTCAAAAAAAATATCTAAAGGCAAAGTAATCGGATGGTTTCAAGGAAAAATGGAATTTGGTCCTAGAGCTTTAGGAAATAGGTCAATTATTGCAGACCCTAGATCTGAAAAGATGCAAAAGAATATTAATTTAAAAATTAAATTTAGAGAAAGTTTTAGACCTTTTGCACCGATAGTTCTTAAAGAACAAGTTTCAAATTGGTTTGATTTTAAAGGAGATAGCCCATACATGCTTTTAGTATCTAATGTTAAAAGTAATAAAATAATAAAAATTGACGATAAAAAATTTAAAGGTTTAAAAAAATTATATTTAAAAAGATCTTTAATTCCAGCAGTTACACATGTTGACTACTCGGCAAGAATTCAAACTTTGACAAAAGAAAATGGATTAATTTATGATTTACTAAAAGAATTTAATAAAGTTACAAATTGTCCAGTTTTAGTTAATACTAGCTTTAACGTTAAAGACGAACCTATAGTTTGCTCGCCTTTTGACGCTTATAATTGTTTTATAAATACAGGATTAGATATTTTAGTATTAGGAAACTATATAATTGATAATAAAAAAGTGAAATTGAATTAAATTTAAACTATATTAAATTTAATTTATTAAAGGAGGGGTGGCCGAGTGGTTAAAGGCGGCAGTCTGTAAAACTGTTGACATTTGTCTACGTTGGTTCGAATCCAACCCCCTCCACCAAAAGCGGGTGTAGCTTAATGGTAGAGCTTCTGGTTTCCAACCAGATGACGAGGGTTCGATTCCCTTCACCCGCTCCATTTTTTTAATTTTTTGTTTGATTTAAAATAAAAAATGTTTAATTTATTTCTAAATTTAGATAGAATATAGATATGGCAGAAAAAGCAAAATTTGATAGATCTAAACCGCATTGTAATGTAGGTACAATTGGGCATGTTGATCACGGTAAAACTACTTTAACAGCTGCAATAACAAAAGTGTTAGCTGAAAGTGGTGGTGCTGAATTTACTGCATATGATCAAATTGATAAAGCGCCTGAAGAGAAAGAAAGAGGTATTACTATTGCAACAGCACACGTTGAATATACAACTGAAAAAAGACATTATGCCCATGTCGATTGTCCAGGACATGCTGATTACGTAAAAAATATGATTACAGGAGCTGCTCAAATGGATGGAGCTATTTTAGTAATTAATGCAGCAGATGGCCCAATGCCTCAAACTCGTGAGCATATACTTTTAGCAAGACAAGTTGGAGTTCCTGCAATAGTTGTTTATTTAAATAAAGTTGATCAAGTTAGTGATAAAGAAATGTTAGATCTTGTTGAAGAAGAAACTAGAGAATTGTTATCATCTTATGATTTCCCAGGCGATAAAATTCCAATAATTAAAGGTTCCGCATTAGCAGCTGTTGAAGGAAAAGATGATGAAGTTGGAAAAAATTCAATATTAGAATTAATGAAAGCTGTAGATGAACATATCCCACAACCAGATAGACCAAAAGATAAACCATTTTTAATGCCTGTTGAGGACGTTTTTTCTATTTCAGGAAGAGGTACAGTTGTAACTGGAAGAGTAGAACAAGGTGTCATTAATGTTAATGAAGAAGTAGAAATTGTAGGTATGAAGGAAACGCAAAAAACTACTGTAACTGGAGTTGAAATGTTTAGAAAATTATTAGATTCAGGAGAAGCTGGTGATAATATTGGTGCTTTGTTAAGAGGTACTGAAAAAGACCAAGTAGAAAGAGGTCAGGTTTTATGTAAACCTGGTTCTATTAAACCTCATACAAGTTTTAAATGTGAAGTATATGTATTAAAAAAAGAAGAAGGCGGACGTCATACACCTTTTTTTACAAATTATAGACCACAATTTTATTTTAGAACAACCGATGTTACAGGAACAGCTTATTTGCCTGAAAAAGTTGAAATGGTTATGCCTGGAGACAATGTAACAATGGAAGTTGATCTTTTATCTCCAATTGCAATGGATAAAGGACAAAGATTTGCTATTAGAGAAGGCGGAAGAACTGTAGGATCCGGAGTTGTTAGTGAGGTTATTGAAGGAACGCCAAAAAGAGAACCTGCTAAAAATGTTAAACCAGCTAAAGAAAAAGGTGGAGATCAAGCACCACCTAAAGCTGATGCAAAATCATAATTTAAGAATAAAAAAAACCTCTATATTTTTTTTTCATTATTTTTTTAATTTCATTACTATGTTACTTAATATAGATATTTTATTTAGGAGTGTAGCTCAATTGGTAGAGCGCCGGTCTCCAAAACCGGAGGTTGCGGGTTCAAGTCCCTCCACTCCTGCCATTAATTTAGATTTGTATGTTTAAAAAAATAAATGATTTTATAAATGAAACTAAATCAGAAGTTTCAAAAGTTACTTGGCCAAAGAAGAAAGAAACGATGATGACTTCTTTGGCAATACTATTTATGGTTTTTTTAGCTGCAATTTTTTTTTTATTTGTAGATTGGTCTTTTTCAAATTTAATAAAATTTATTTTTTAAAAAAATGATTGAAGATAATAAAAATAATGATACTAAAGAAGAATTAAAAAAATCTTCAGAAGATAATGATATGAATACTCAACAAACAGAGACACAAAATACAGAATTAAACAATAATGAGGAATTGAAAAAACCATCAGAAGAGAGTGATTTAAAAACTCAACCAACAGAAACTCCTAGTTCTGAAATAACTAATAATGAAAATTTAAATGAATCTATAAAAGATAATGAAAATGATAATAAGGAAAACAGTAGTGTTGAAAAAAATGATGAAAAAGACAATGAAGAGACTAATGATGATAACCCAGATGCAAAATGGTATGTAATAGGGGCAGCATCTGGATTTGAAGAAAAAGCTAAACAAACAATTGTTGATAATGCTCGTAAAGCATCTTTAAGTCACTTTTTTTTTGATTATCAAATTCCAAAACAAGAAGTTGTTGAAATAAAAAAAGGTAAAAAAATAAATTCTGAAAAGAACTTTTTTCCTGGTTATATGTTAATTAAAATGATAATGAATAATCAAACTTGGCAATTAGTTAAAAATTCAAATAAAGTCTCAGGTTTTGTAGGTAATGAGAATAAACCCATACCTTTATCTCAAAACGAAGCTATGAAAATGTTAAAAAAAGCTGATAATAGTATTGAATATATTGCTCCAAAATATGTTTACGAAGTGGGGCAGCAAGTAAAAGTAATAGATGGACCATTTGCATCGTTTAATGGAATGGTTGAAGAAGTAGATGAAGAAAGAGGAAGATTAAAAATTTCTGTTTCTATTTTTGGAAGATCCACTCCAGTAGAATTAGAATATACACAAGTTGAAAAAATGTAATTATATTTAAAGTTATGGCAAAAGAAATAGACGGTTATTTAAAATTACAAATCCCAGCGGGGCAAGCAAATCCAGCTCCTCCAGTTGGACCTGCAATTGGGCAAAGAGGATTAAATATTATGGAGTTTTGTAAAGCTTTTAATGCTCAAACACAAAAAGAAAAACCCGGAATGCCTATACCATGTGTTGTTACAGTTTTCAAAGATAAAACATTTCAAATTAAAGTAAAAAAACCCCCGGCCTCTCATTTTTTAAAGGAAGCTGCGAATTTGACTAAGTCAAGCAGAAATCCGGGGAGAGAAATAATATGTCAGATACCAATGTCTACTATTAAGGAAATAGCTGAAAAAAAAATGGATGATTTAAACGCAGACAATATAGATCAAGCAGCAAAAATTATTGCTGGAACAGCAAGATCTATGGGTTATAAAGTTATAGAGTCAGGTAAATTATCTGTAGATGAAAAAATAAAGAAAGCAACTTTAGTTAAACCAACTCCAACAGAAGATAAAGCTAAAGAACAAAAAGATGGCGAACCTAACGATGCTCCACAAGCAAATGCTGAGGAGAAAAAATAATGCCGAGAAAAAGAAGTAAAAGATATATAGAAAATAAAAAAAAAATAACTGAAACAAAAACTTTAGCTCTTAACGATGCCATTAAAGCTTTAAAGAATAATAATAAAGTTAAGTTTGATGAAACATTAGACATTGCTGTAATGTTAAATAAAGAAAAGAATAAAGGAGAGGGTCTTTCTAGAGGCTACGCTCAACTGCCTAATGGAACTGGAAAAAAAATAAAAGTCGCAGTTTTTGCTCCCGGAGATAAAGTTAAAGAAGCAAAAGATGCAGGCGCTGATATTGTTGGTAACGAAGATTTAGTTAAAGATATTAAAAATGGGAAAATAGATTTTGATATAGCTGTCTCTACGCCAGATATGATGAAGGATATAGCAGTTATAGGAGAAAAATTAGGCCCATTAGGTATAATGCCAAATCCTAAAACTGGCACAGTAACCGATGATTTATCAAAGACTATAAAAAATATAAAAGGTGGGCAAATACAATTTAAATCAGAAAAAAATGCTATTGTTCAAGCAGGGATTGGAAAACTAAGTTTTTCTGAAGAAAATTTGGTATCTAATATTAAAACATTTGTAGATGCAGTTAATAAATCAAAACCAGATAGTATTAAAGGAAAGTTTATTAATAAAATTTATTTAAGCACTTCTATGGGTCCAAGTTTCAAAATAGATAACGTTAAATAATTTTCTTGATTAATTAATTTTTTTAATTAACTTTAAAAATTATTCAAAGATTGTAGGCGTTTTAAAAAACTTAATTTCCTACATGAGGATAAACAATGAAAAAAGATCAAAAAAAAAAATTCGTAAAAGATTTCAAAGATATATTTAATAATGTAGGCATATTAGTGGTAACCCACTATTCTGGACTAAAAACTACTCAAACAGATGAACTTAGAACTAAAATTAAAGAGGTTGGCGGTAGATTTGTAATTGTCAAAAATTCTTTAATGAAAATAATTTTAAAAGAACATAAAAGTAAAGAATTTAAAGAATTATTTAATGGCCCTGTAGCATTAGCATATTCTGAAGATGAAGTTTCAGCAGCAAAAATTGCGGTCAATTTTTCTAAAGAGAATGACAAGTTGTTAATTCTTGGAGGAATTATGGGTGATAAATTTTTAGAACAAAAAGACGTATTAGAAATTGCAACTTTACCTTCATTAGATGAAATCAGAGCTAAATTGGTATCTTTAATTCAAACTCCTGCAAGAAATATTGCTTACGCACTTAAGTTTTCTGCTAATAAATTAGCTAGAGTTTTTAATGAATATTCTAAACTTGATATACCAGAAGAAAAAGTTGAAGCAGAAAAAAAGTCAGAAGAAAAGACTGAAACTGAGGCAAAAACAGAAGAAAAACCTGAAACAGAGGCAAAAACAGAAGAAAAACCTGAAACAGAGGCAAAAACAGAAGAAAAAACTGAAACAGAGACAAAAACAGAAGAAAAAGCTGAAATAAAAGATGAAAAAAAAGATGAAGAAAAAAAAGATTAATAAAATTGTAAAATTAATGTTGAAAAATAAAAAAATATTGTTAATTTGTTGGAGATAAGGATATGTCCAGTGATACTCTAAATAAAATTGTAGAAGATTTATCTAAATTAACTGTTTCAGAAGCTGCTGAATTAAGTAAATTACTTGAAGATAAATGGGGTGTTGAAGCAAATGCTCCAGTTGCTGCTGTTGCTGCACCTGCAGCAGGAGGAGATGCTGCAGCTGAAGAAGATGCTGGAGGCGGAGTTGTTAATATAGAATTAACCGCAGCTGGTGATAAGAAAATTGATGTAATTAAAGAAGTGAGAGCAATTACTGAACTTGGATTAAAAGAAGCAAAAGATTTAGTTGAGAGTGCACCTAAACCTTTAAAAGAGGGTGTAAAAAAAGAAGAAGCTGAAGAGATTAAAAAAAAGCTCGAAGCTGTTGGAGCTAAAGTAGAATTAAAATAGTTTTTACTGTATAAAACATAAAGCTCCATATTAAAAATATATGGATACAAATTTATTAGCCCGAAAACGTTTTAGAAAAAGATTTGGTAGTATTCCTGAAATATTAGATATTCCAAATTTAATAGAAGTTCAAAAAAGTTCTTATGAAGAATTCTTACAAAGAAATGTTGATCCAAATAAAAGAGAAGTAATTGGGTTACAACAAGTTTTAAATGAAATTTTTCCTATTTCTGATTATGCGGGAAAAGCAACTTTAGAATTTATTAAATATAATTTAGAAGCCCCTAAATATGACGTAGATGAATGTAAACAAAGAGGATTTACATATGCTTCTGCTTTAAAAGTCACATTAAGAATTTTACGTTATGAAATTGATGAGGAGAATCCGGATCAAAGATCATTTAGAGATTCTGTTGATGATGAAGTTTATTTAGGAGATATACCATTAATGACTGATAGAGGAACTTTTGTTTTTAATGGTATCGAAAGAGTTGTAGTATCTCAAATGCATAGATCTCCAGGTGTATTTTTTGATCATGATAATGGAAAAGGCCATCCTTCAGGAAAATTATTATATTCCGCTAGAATTATTCCAATGAGAGGTTCTTGGATTGATTTTGAGTTTGATGTGAAGGATATAATGTATGTAAGAATTGATAGAAAAAAAAAATTATTAGCCAGCACATTCTTTATGGCTTTACAAGATGAAACTAAAGATGCGAAAGATAAAAAGACTAAGCCTAAAAATAGAACACCTGAAGATATTTTAAATTATTTTTATTCAAGTGTAGATCTTACACTAGTTGATAAAGGCTGGACCACAATTTTTGATGAAGAAAACTTTAATAATATCCGTATAACTTTTGATCTTATTGATGCAAAAAATAATTCAGTTAAAAAGAAATCAGGTTCTAGAATATCATTAGATGAAGCAAAAAAAATGAAACAAGAAGGTCTAAAAGAAATTTTTTTTAGCAATCAAACTATAGTTGGGAAATATTTAGCTGAAGATATTATAAATGAAAGTACTGGAGAAATTTTTTTCGAAGCCGGAGATGAAATTTCTGAGACTGATTTAGAAAATATAATAAAAAAGGATATAAAAAATATAAAAATTTTAAATATTGACCATGTTAATATTGGAGCAGCATTAAGAAATACTGTGCATGCTGATTTAAATTTAAACAGAGAAGAAGCTTTAATAGATATATATAAGAATCTTAGACCTGGAGAGCCGCCAACATTAGAAGCTGCTGAAAACCTTTTTAATAACCTTTTTTTTAATCCAGAACGTTACGATTTATCAAATGTTGGAAGATATAAATTAAATGTAAGAAGCGAATTAAATATTGATGAAGAAGTTAATGTACTTACACCAAATGATATTTTAGAAGTTGGTAGGTATCTTTTATTTTTAAATGATACAAAAGGAAAGAAAGATGATATCGATCATCTTGGTAATAGAAGAGTTAGATCAGTTGGAGAGTTAATAGAAAATCAATATAGAATTGGCTTAGTTAGAATGGAAAGAGCTATCAAAGAAAGAATGTCTTCTATTGATATTTTTACCGCTACTGCGCAAGACTTAATTAATTCAAAACCAGCTGTTTCAATTCTGAGAGAATTTTTTGGAACTTCTCAGTTATCTCAGTTTATGGATCAGACTAATCCTTTGTCTGAGATTACTCACAAAAGAAGAGTTTCTTCATTAGGACCAGGTGGTTTAACTAGAGAAAGAGCAGGTTTTGAAGTAAGAGATGTTCATCCAACTCATTATGGAAGAATATGTCCAGTAGAAACACCAGAAGGACCAAACATTGGCTTAATTAATTCTTTAGCAACTTATTCTAAGGTTAATAAATATGGTTTAATTGAAAGTCCTTACAGAAAAGTTGTAAATGGAAAAGTTACTGAAGAAATAATTTTCTTAGCTGCAGATGAAGAACAACAATATACTATAGCTCAAGCAAATACAAAAATAGATGATAGTGGTAAAATAACTGATTTATTAGTTAGTGCTAGACAAGGTGGAGAATTTTTAATTGCAAATCCATCTATAATTGATTTTATGGACGTTTCACCGAAGCAACTTGTGTCTGTTGCAAGTGCTTTAATTCCATTTTTAGAAAATGATGATGCTAATAGAGCATTAATGGGATCAAATATGATGAGGCAGGCAGTTCCATTATTAAGACCAGATGCGCCTTTTGTTGGAACTGGTATGGAAGAATCAGTTGGTAAAGATTCAGGTGTTACAATTGTAGCAAAAAGAACAGGAAGAGTTGACAGTGTTGATGCTGCCAGAATTGTTATAAGTGTTACAAACCCATCACAAAATCAGTCAGGAGTAGATATATATAATTTAAAAAAATTTCAAAGATCAAATCAAAGTACATGTATTAATCAGGTGCCATTAGTGAAAAAGGGAGATATCATTAAAGAAGGTGAAATAATAGCAGATGGACCAGCTACATCTAAAGGTGAGCTAGCATTAGGAAAAAATATTTTAGTAGCTTTTATGCCATGGCAAGGATACAACTTTGAAGATGCTATTATTATGTCAGAAAGAGTTGTTAAACAAGATAAATTCACATCTGTTCATATTGAAGAACATGAAATAATGGCAAGAGATACAAAATTAGGTGAAGAAGATATCACTAGAGATATACCTAACGTAGGAGATGAAGCATTAAGAAATCTTGATGAGGCCGGTATTATTTATATCGGAGCTGAAGTGAAAGCTGGTGATATATTAGTTGGTAAAATAACACCTAAAGCACATTCGACTGTTTCTCCAGAAGAAAAATTATTGAGATCAATATTTGGTGAAAAATCAACTGATGTTAGCGATACTTCTTTAAGAGTTCCACCAGGAGATGCTGGAACAGTTGTAGAGGTAAGAGTTTTTAATAGAAGAGGTGTTGAAAAAGATGAGAGATCATTAGCTATTGAAAGATCTGAAATAGAAAGGTTGGCAAAAGATAGAGATGATGAAAGAGCTATTTTAGAAGAGTCATTTTCACAAATTTTTAAAAAGAATCTTGTAGATAATGTTGTTTCTAAAGGAATAAAGGACCTTAAGAAAAATCAAAAAATAACTTTAGAGAGTATTGATAGTTATTCGATAAAAGATATAAGAAAAATAGTTTTAAAAGATACAAAAAAACAAGAACTTATACAAAATTTGAATAAAAATTTTGACGAAGAATTAAAAAATCTTGAAAATAGATTTCAAATAAAAGTAGAAAAATTACAATTAGGAGACGAGCTTCCTCCTGGAGTAATGAAAATGGTAAAGGTTTTTGTTGCTGCTAAAAGAAAATTACAAGCAGGAGATAAAATGGCTGGGAGACATGGTAATAAAGGTTGTATTTCAAAAATAGTTCCAATTGAGGACATGCCTCATTTAGAAGATGGTACCCCAGTAGATATTTTATTAAATCCTTTAGGCGTTCCATCTCGTATGAATGTAGGACAAATTCTTGAAACGCATTTAGGTTGGGCGTGCGCAGGTTTAGGAAAAAAAATAAGCAATCTTATTGATAATTATTTAAAAAATAATGAAAAAAAAGAGCTTGAAGAAAATCTAAATATTCTTTATGACAACAAAGTTGTAGATCAAATTGTTAGTAGTAAAAAAGAATTACTTGATTATAAAAATGAAATAAAAGGCGGGATATCTATTTCAACACCAGTTTTTGATGGAGCAAAAGAGTCTGATATAAATAATTTTTTTGATAAAACTAATTTGCATAATTCAGGCCAAGTAAAACTTATAGATGGTAGAAGAGGAGAATATTTTGACAGAAAAATTACAGTTGGATATATTTATATGCTCAAATTACACCACTTAGCTGATGAAAAATTACATGCTAGATCTATTGGACCGTATAGTTTAGTTACTCAGCAACCTTTAGGAGGTAAAGCACAATTTGGTGGACAAAGAGTCGGAGAAATGGAAGTTTGGGCATTAGAAGCATACGGAGCATCATATACTTTACAAGAAATGTTAACTGTTAAATCAGATGATGTCGCCGGTAGAACAAAAGTTTATGAAGCTATTGTTAGAGGACAAAGTGATTTTCAATCTGGAATACCAGAGTCTTTTAACGTTTTAGTAAAAGAATTAAGATCATTAGCTTTGGATGTTCAATTGAGGAATGCTGAGGTTTAAAAAATTATGACATTATCAAAAAAGGTTTTTGAAACTAATAAAAGATCTTCTTCTGAAATAGAAGATTTTGACAGTATAGGAATTTCAATTTCCAGTCCTGATAAAATTAGATCCTGGTCATTTGGTGAAATAAGAAAACCAGAAACAATTAATTATAGAACTTTTAAACCTGAAAAAGATGGGCTTTTTTGTGGAAGAGTTTTTGGGCCAACCAAAGATTACGAATGTATTTGTGGCAAATATAAAGGAATGAAATATAAGGGAATTATATGCGAAAAATGTGGAACTGAAGTTACTTTATCAAAAGTTAGAAGAGAAAGAATGGCTCATATCGAACTAGCTTCTCCAGTTGCACATATCTGGTTTTTTAAATCTCTTCCAAGTAGAATAGGAACATTTCTTGATATTTCTTTAAAATCTTTAGAAAAAATTTTATATTTTGAAGAATATATAGTTATTGAACCTGGTTTAACTGATTTAAAACAAAATGAATTAATTACAGAAGAAAAGTATCAAGAATTAATAGAAAAATATGGAGAAGGTAAGTTTGAAGTAGGCATAGGAGCTGAAATAATTAAGAGATTACTTAGTGAATTAAAAATTGATAAAGAAGTTAAAGCTGTTCAAGCAAACATTGAATCAACAAAATCAGATATTACAAAGTTAAAGCTTTTAAAAAGACTTCAATTATTAAATGCTTTTGCCAAATCTAAAGTTAAACCTGACTGGATGATTTTAGATGTTTTGCCGGTTATACCTCCAGATCTTAGACCTTTAGTTCCATTAGATGGTGGGAGATTTGCTACTTCAGATTTAAATGATTTGTATAGAAGAGTTCTTAATAGAAATAATAGGTTAAGAAGATTAATAGAATTAAATGCACCAGATATAATTATAAAAAATGAAAAAAGAATGCTTCAAGAAGCAGTGGATGCTTTATTTGATAACGGAAGAAGAGGTAGAGCAATATTGGGGTCAAATAAAAGACCTCTGAAATCTTTATCAGAGATGTTAAAAGGTAAACAAGGTAGATTTAGACAAAATTTATTAGGGAAAAGAGTAGATTATTCTGGTAGGTCAGTTATTGTTCCTGGTCCACATTTATTATTGCATCAATGTGGTATTCCAAAAAAAATGGCTTTAGAATTATTTAAACCATTTATTTATTCAAAATTAGAACAGTACGGATTGTCCAATACAATAAAAACAGCAAAAAAATTAGTTGAAAGGGAAAGACCAGAAGTTTGGGATGTTTTAGAAGAAGTTATAAAAGAACATCCAGTTTTACTAAATCGTGCGCCAACTTTGCACAGATTAGGAGTTCAAGCTTTTGAGCCAATGTTAATTGAAGGTAAGGCAATTCAATTGCATCCATTAGTATGTACAGCTTTTAATGCAGATTTTGATGGTGATCAGATGGCTGTACACGTTCCACTTTCTTTAGAAGCGCAGTTAGAAGCAAGAGTTTTAATTATGTCTACAAATAATATTTTAAGCCCATCTAGCGGTAAGCCAATTATTGTTCCGACTCAAGATATGGTTTTAGGAATTTATTATTTAAGCTTAATGTTTGATGAAGACATTGGAACAGGTATGTCATTTGTAGATATAGCAGAAATTGAACATGCTCTTTTAGCAAAGAAAATTACGTTGCATTCTAAAATTAAATGTAAGTATTCTTTTATAAATGATGATGATAAAGAAGAAACAGGTATTGCAGAAACAACAGCTGGAAGAATGTTAATTTATGAGATTTTACCAAAAAATAAAAATATTAAATTAGACTTAATAAATAAGATTTTAACAAAAAAAGAAGTAAGTAATGTGATTGATGCAATTTACAGACATTGCGGTCAGACGGATACAGTAAAATTTTGTGATAAAATAATGGTTTTAGGTTTTGAACATGCTTGCAGAGCAGGAATTTCCTTCGGTAAGGATGATTTAATAATTCCTAACGAAAAAGAACAACTAGTTGGTGAAGCAAAAAAAGATATTAAAAATTATGATCAACAATACACAAATGGAATTATTACAAAAAAAGAAAAATACAACAAAACTATTGATACATGGTCACAATGCACAGACTCTGTTGCATCTGCAATGACTAAAGAAATTGAAAAAACAAGAAATACAAATAAAATTAATTCTGTTTTTATGATGTCTGACTCTGGAGCTAGAGGATCTGCAGCTCAATTAAAGCAACTTTCTGGAATGAGAGGTTTAATGGCAAAACCTACAGGTGAAATTATTGAGACACCAATAACTTCAAATTTTAAAGAAGGATTAACAGTTTTAGAATATTTTAATTCTACTCACGGTGCTAGAAAAGGATTAGCAGATACAGCTTTAAAAACTGCTAATTCAGGATATTTAACAAGACGACTTGTAGATTCATCTCAAGATGTTGTTGTTATTGAAGAAGATTGTAAAACAGCTAATCATATCGAAGTTTCAGCAGTTATAAGAAACGGTACTGTTGTAGCTTCATTAGGGGAGAGAATTCTTGGTAGGACTATAGCCGAAGATTTACATGATGTGGTAAAAGGTAGTAAAAAAAAGATTTTGTCTAAAGGTGATTTACTCGATGAAAAATCAATTAAACAAATCCATGATGCAAATATCGAAACAGTAAAAATAAGATCGCCATTATTTTGCGAAACGCTTGATGGTATTTGTCAAAAATGTTACGGAAGAGATTTAGCTAGAGGAATTATAGTAAATATGGGAGAAGCTGTAGGGATACAAGCTGCCCAATCTATTGGAGAGCCTGGGACCCAATTAACAATGCGTACATTCCATATTGGTGGAGCTGCTACACAGACAACTGTTCAATCTAATATTATTTCTAATTACAATGCAAAAATAAAAATACAAAATAATTCTACAGTAAAAAATAGTGAAGGACATTTGATTGTTATGACAAGAAATTGCAAAGTTCTTTTCCTAGATACAAAAACTAATAAAGAAAAATCTGCTAATCATATTCCTTATGGAGCTAAATTGCTTATAGATGATGGTAAAAAAGTTAAGCCAGAAGACGTTATTGCTTCATGGGACCCTTATACAATCCCTATCATTTCAGAAAAAGACGGGATTGTTGAATATGAGGATGTAACTGACGGATTTTCATCAAGAGAAACTGTAGATCCATCTACAGGTATTTCACACAGAGCTATTATTGATTGGAAATTAAACCCTAAAAGTAAAGATTTGAAACCACAAATTAAAATTGTTGACGCAAAAGGAAATATAATAAAAACTTCTAAAGCTAAAGAAGCCAGATATTTTCTTCCAATTGAAGCAGTTTTAAGCGTAGCAAAAGGTACAAAAATATCTGCTGGAACAGTGATTGCTAGAATTCCAAGAGAAACATCAAAATCAAAAGATATAACAGGAGGTTTGCCTAGGGTTGCAGATTTATTTGAAGCTCGTAAACCTAAAGACCATGGGATATTAAATGCTGCTGATGGCATTGTAAAATGGGGTAAAGATTATAAGGCTAAAAGAGCAATTGTAGTTGAGCCAACTGATAAAAAACAAAAAGAAAAAATTTATTTTGTTCCAAAAGGAAGGCATGTAAATGTAAATGAAGGTGACTTAATTAATAGAGGAGATTTAATTGTAGATGGTCAGCCGACACCTCATGACATATTAGAGGTCTTAGGAAATGTTGCGTTCGCTAATTTTATGATAAACGAGATACAAGATGTTTATAGACTGCAAGGGGTACAACTTAATGATAAACATATCGAAGTAATATTAAGACAAATGCTTAAAAATGTTAGTATTTTGGAAGCTGGAGATTCAACATTTTTACCAGGCGAAACTGTTTTTAGAGATGTTTTTAATGAAACTAATAAGAAATTAGAAAAAGACAGAAAAAAACCAGCAACAGGAAAAATATTGTTACAAGGAATTACAAAAGCAGCGCTTCAAACAAAATCATTTATATCAGCTGCTTCATTTCAAGAAACTACAAGAGTTTTAACAGATGCATCTGTTAATAATAAAATTGATCGATTAAAAGGTTTAAAAGAGAATGTGATAGTTGGTAGATTAATACCAGCTGGAACAGGTGGAAAAGTTAAACAATATAAAAAGACTGCAGTTGAAAAAGATAAAGAAATCTTGTCATTAGTAGAGAAAAAATCATTAAAAAAGTCAAAAGCTAGAGAAAAAAGGGCAAATTAAATATTTTTATTTTTCTTGTCTTTTTTTGTTGATTACATAAGTTAAATACATATTATCTCCACACAGGATTTATAAATTATTTATTTATTATGAGATATTTTAATTATGCCGACTATTAGTCAATTAGTAAGAAAAGGGAGAAAAAACACTTTATCAAGGAATAAAGTTCCTGCTTTAAAGAGGTCTCCTCAAAAAAAAGGTGTTTGTACTAGAGTTTATACAACCACACCAAAAAAACCTAATTCTGCCCTTAGAAAAGTAGCTAGAGTTAAATTAACTAACGGATTCGAAGTTACTAGCTATATACCAGGCGAAGGTCATAATTTACAAGAACATTCAGTTGTAATGATACGAGGTGGAAGAGTAAAAGATTTACCAGGCGTGAGATATCATATTTTAAGAGGTAATGCAGATACAGAAGGAGTTGGGGATAGAAAACAAAGAAGATCTCTTTATGGAACCAAAAAACCTAAATAATTTGTTAAAAAAAAATTATGTCTAGAAGAAAGAAAATAAATAAGCGTGAAATTGAACTTGACCCCAAATTCAAAGATAAAACTATATCAAAATTTGTTAATGTCGTAATGCTTGATGGTAAAAAAACCATCGCAGAAAAAATTTTATATTCTATTTTAGATAAAATTTCAAAAGAAAAGAAAATGGATGCAATAAAATTTTTTCATGATGTTTTAAGTAATGTGAAACCAAGAGTAGAGGTTAGATCTAGAAGAGTAGGAGGAGCGACTTACCAAGTTCCTATGGAAGTAAAAACTGATAGATCTCAAGCTTTAGCAATCAGATGGATTATAGATGCCGCAAGAAAAAGAGGTGGTAAAGATATGAAAATGAAATTATATCAAGAATTCTTAGACGCTCATCAAAACAAAGGTGGAGCAGTAAAAAAAAGAGAGGACACTCATAAAATGGCAGACGCTAATAAGGCTTTTGCTCATTTTAGATGGTAAAAATTAATTTTATGGCTAGAACAACAGAAATAAGTAAATACAGAAATATAGGAATATGCGCCCATATTGATGCAGGTAAAACAACTACAACTGAAAGAATTTTATACTATACAGGAAAATCACATAAAATTGGAGAAGTTCATGATGGTAACGCAACCATGGATTGGATGGAGCAAGAGCAAGAAAGAGGGATAACTATAACCTCCGCAGCAACAACATGTTATTGGAATGATCATAGAGTAAATATTATAGATACTCCTGGACACGTCGATTTTACTATTGAAGTTGAAAGATCACTTAAAGTTTTAGATGGAGCTGTTTGTTGTTTTGATGGTGTTGCTGGAGTTGAACCACAATCAGAAACTGTGTGGCGTCAAGCCGACAGATATAAAGTACCAAGACTTTGTTTTATAAACAAAATGGATCGTATGGGCGCAGATTTTGATAAGTGTATTGAAATGTTTAAAGATAGATTAAATGTAAAGCCAGCAATTTTGCAATTACCTATCGGCTCCGAAGAAAACTTCAAGGGTGTTATAGATTTAGTTAAAAATAAAGCTATTACTTGGAAAGAAGAAAAGCTAGGCGCTGAGTTTGAAGTTGTAGATATACCTGAAGAATTTAAAGAAAAATCTGAAAAATACAGAAATGAATTAATAGAATTAGTTGTTGAGCAAGATAATGAAATAATGGAAAAATATCTAGATGGAAAAGCTCCAACTGAAGAAGAAATAAAAAAATGTATCAGAAAAGGAACAGTATCTTTTAGTTTTGTGCCAGTTTTGTGCGGAAGTGCTTTTAAAAATAAGGGTGTGCAACCATTATTAGATGCAGTTGTTGATTATTTGCCCGCTCCAAATGAAGTTATCCCTGCAAAAGGTGTTAATCCTAAAGATGAAGAAGAAGAAATTTCAAGAGAAAGTAATGACGAACAACCTTTTTCAGCAATTGCTTTTAAAATTGCTAATGACGAATTTGTTGGTACTTTGACTTTTTGTCGAGTATATTCTGGAAAAATAAATCAAGGCGATAATGTATTATTATCAGTTAAAGGGAAAACTCAAAGATTAGGTAGAATGATGTTAATGCATAGTAATGACAGAGAAGATATTAAAGAAGCTTTTGCAGGAGATATAGTTGCAATTGCTGGATTAAAAGGTGCAACTACTGGTGAAACAATTTGCGACCCTAACAATCCAATTGTTTTAGAGAAAATGGATTTTCCTGATCCTGTCATAGAAGTTGCCGTTGAACCAAAAACAAAAGGTGATCAAGATAAAATGGGAGAGGCTTTAGTTAAATTAGCCGCTGAAGATCCTTCTTTTAGAGTAACTCAAGATGAAGAAAGTAGTCAGACAATAATTAAAGGTATGGGTGAACTACATTTAGATATTATCGTTGATAGAATGAAAAGAGAATTTAAAGTAGAAGCAAATGTTGGAGCGCCACAAGTTGCTTATAGGGAAACTATTAACCAAACAGCTGAAATTGATTATACTCATAAAAAACAATCAGGTGGAGCAGGACAGTATGCCAGAGTAAAAATTTTATTTGAGAATCAAGAGCCAGGAGAAGGTTTTATTTTTGAAGACACTATTAAAGGCGGATCTGTTCCAAAAGAATATATTCCCGGGGTAGAAAAAGGATTAGAAATGGCAAATGAGACAGGAATACTCGCTGGTTATCCAGTCATTGATTATAAAGCTACTTTAGTAGATGGCGATTTTCACGATGTAGATTCAAATGTTATGTGTTTTGAATTAGCTGCTAAAGCAGCGTTCAAAGAAGGAATGGCAAAAGCTCAACCTGTTTTATTAGAACCAGTTATGGATGTTGAAGTTGTAACTCCAGAAGAATACATGGGAGATATAATTGGTGATTTGAATTCTAGAAGAGGGCAAGTTGGTGCTATGGAAAACAGAGGAAATGCTAGAGTTTTTAAAGCTAAAGTACCATTGGCAAATATGTTTGGATATGTAAATAATTTACGTTCAATGAGTCAAGGTAGAGCTCAGTTTACAATGCAATTTGATCATTATGCTCAGGTACCTCAAAATGTTGCTGAGGAAATTAAATCTGGGAAAGTAGGCGGAGCAGAGGGTAATAAAGATGGTTAAAACAAATATTAGAATACGACTTAAAGCTTATGATCATAAATTATTAGATCAATCAACTGTAGAGATTGTAAATACTGCACAAAAAACAGGAGCTAAAATTATTGGTCCAATACCATTACCAACTAAAAAAAATAAATTTACTGTTTTGAGATCTCCACATGTTGACAAAAAATCAAGAGAACAATTTGAAATGAGAACGCATAAACGTTTAATAGATATTATTAACCCAACACCTCAAACAGTTGACTCATTAATGAATTTAGATATTGCTTCAGGAGTAGATGTTGAAATAAAAACATAAAAAATTAATTATGAGAACAGGAATAATTGCAAAAAAATTAGGTATGACTAGGTTCTTTAGAGAAGATGGGACAAATGTACCAGTTACATTATTAGGCATAGAAAAAAATTATGTAACCAGAGTCAATGAAGTTACTACAAGCAATTTTAAGAATGTTCAAATTGCATCAAGAAATATAAAATTAAAAAAAGTAAAAAAACCATTAAGAAATTTTTTTTCAAAATTAAAAATAGAGCCAAAAAAGAAAATTTTAGAATTCAAAGTTTCAAATGATCAAAATATGAATCCTGGAGATGAATTAGATGTAAATTTTTTCAAAGTTGGACAATATGTAGATATTATTGGAAGATCTGTAGGGAAAGGTTTTGCCGGACCAATTAAACGACATAATTTTGGCGGTCTTAGAGCTTCTCATGGTGTCTCAGTTTCTCATAGAAGTCATGGCTCAACAGGACAATGCCAAGATCCTGGAAGGACTTTTAAAGGAAAAAAAATGGCAGGACAAATGGGTAATAGAAAAGTTACTATGCATAATTTGGAAGTTGTAGAAATATATAATGAAGATGGTTTGATTTTAATTAAGGGTGCGGTACCTGGATCAAAAGGAGCCATTTTAGTTATAAGAGATGCTATAAAACCTAAATCTTTAGTTGCTAAAGTTAAAACTGATGAAGTCGTTGAAACTGCTGGCAAAGAAAAAAAGCCTGAATCTAAAGATGATAAAACTGAAGAAAAAAAAGAAAAAAATGTTAAAGAGGATAAAAAATAATTATGAAACATGACGTTGTTAATTTAGATTCAAAAAAAGTAGGAACTATAGAATTAAATAAAGATATTTTTTCTGTTCCTATTAGAAAAGATATTTTAAAAGATGTTGTTAATTGGCAATTATCAAATCGTAGACAAGGAACTCATAAAGCAAAGCAACGTTCTGAAATTACAGGAACAAGTGCCAAAGCTTTTAAACAAAAAGGAACAGGTAGAGCTAGAAGAGGTAATTTGAAAACAAATATTTTAAGAGGTGGTGGTGTAACACATGGCCCAGTATTAAGAAGTCATAAAAAAAAACTTCCAAAAAAGATTAGAAAACTTGGCTTAAAAACCGCATTGTCAGTTAAAGAAAAAGAAAAAAGTATTATTATTATTGATAAATTATCTATTAATAAAGCATCTACTAAAGAAATTTCTAAAAAATTAGAAAAACTTAAAGTAAAATCAGCTTTAATAATTGATAGTAATTCTAATAAAGACGATAAGGGTTTTAAAAAATCAATTTTAAATATTACAAATATAAATTTAATTCCTGTAATAGGAATGAATGTTCATGATATTTTAAAATTTAAAAACTTAATCATATCTAAAGATGCGTTAGTTGAGGTTGAAAAAAGATTAATATGATATTTAAAAAGAAAATTGATAAAAAGGACGATAAATCTTATACAAAATTTTATGATTTAATAAAAAAACCAATTATTACTGAGAAAGCTACTATTTTATCAAGTAATTCTCAGGTAGTTTTTTCAATTCCTATGGATGCAGATAAAAATTTAATAAAAAAAGCAGTTGAAAAACTTTTCGGAGTAAATGTAAGAAAAATCAATATTATTGTTTCAAAAGGAAAAGTTAAAAGATTTAAAGGGAAGATTGGTAGAAGAAAAAATGAAAAAAAAGCTATTATTTCTTTAGAAAAAGGACAAAAAATTGATATAACAACTGGGATTTAATAAAAATGAAAAATTTTAAACCATATACACAAACAAGGCGTCACGCAGTATTGATAAATAGAGAAAATTTATGGAAAGGATCTTCAGAAAAATCATTAACAAAAAAATATACAGCAAAAGCAGGTAGAAATAATTCTGGAAGAATAACCTCTAGACATAGAGGAGGAGGACATAAAAAGAAATTTAGAATTATTGATTTTAAAAGACAAAAATTTGATATCCCGGCTACTGTTATCAGAATTGAATACGATCCTATAAGAACCGCTCACATAGCTTTAATAGAATATGAAGATAAAACTAAATCATACATTATTGCGCCAGATAAACTTAAAATCGGAGATAAAGTTCAATCAGGAGAGAAAGTTGATATAAGAACAGGTAACTCTTTACCATTAAAAAATATTCCTGTAGGTACTGTTTTACATAATATTGAAATGAAACCAGGAAAGGGAGCGCAAATTGCAAGATCTGCTGGGTCATCTGTAAATTTGTTAGCTATAGATTCTGGAAAAGCAATAATAAAACTTAACTCTGGTGAAATTAAAAATGTTAATGAAAATTGTTTTGCAACAATCGGGACTGTTTCAAACTTAGAGAATAAAAATATTAAAATTGGTAGCGCTGGTAGAAAAAGATGGTTAGGATTTAGACCAAAAGTTAGAGGAGTTGCCATGAACCCAATAGATCACCCACATGGTGGCGGAGAAGGAAGAACATCAGGTGGAAGACATCCATCAACTCCTTGGGGAAAACCAACAAAAGGTTTTAAAACAAGAAAAAATAAAAAAACTGATAAATCAATTGTAAGATCAAGGAGAAAAAAATAAAAAATGACTAGATCAACGTGGAAAGGACCATTTTTCGAAGAATATCTTTTAAAAAAAGCAGATGAAGTTAGAAAATCTGGTCGTACAAATCAAGTTATCAAAATTTGGACTAGAAGGTCTACTATTTTGCCTGAATTTGTTGGATTAACTTTTGGTGTACATAACGGTAATAAATTCATACCAGTTAGCGTTAATGAAAACATGGTTGGTCATAAATTTGGTGAATTTTCACCAACAAGAACATTTAATTCTCATTCTGCAGTAAGTAAAACTGAAACTAAACCAACTTCTTCTCCGCCTCCAGGCGCAACATCTTCAGCTGCTCCTTCTTCAGCAGATAAACCTGCAGCAGATAGCAAAGCTGATGACAAACCTAAAGAAGCACCGAAGGAGGATAAAAAATAGATGGTAGAAAATAATAAAATAAATGAACAAGATTCTAATAAAGAAAAAAAAAATAAAGTAGTTAACGAAGCTATAAAAAAAGATAATGACTTTGCAAAAGTATATCTTAAACAAATTAGAATAAGTCCTAAAAAATTAAATATAATTATTTCCCCAATTAGAGGAGTAAACGTAGAAAAAGCTCTAAATTATTTATCCTTTTCTCAAAAACGTATTTCATATCAAATTAAAAAAGCTCTTCAATCTGTTATTGCAAATGCAGAAAATAATCATCAATTAGATGTTGATAAATTGTATGTGCATGAAGCATCAGTTGGAAGAGGTTTGGTTATGAAAAGGTTTAAAGCTAGAGCAAAAGGAAGAGGTGTAAGAATACTTAAGCCTTTTAGTAATCTTACAATTAAATTAAAAGAGCAGATTGAGGCAAAAGAAAAAAAAAGTCAAAATAATAAAAAAATTGTAGAGGATAAAAAATAATGGGACAAAAAGTAAATCCATCAGGATTAAGATTAGGAATTAATAGAACATGGGATTCTAAATGGTATTCCGAAGAAAAATATAGTGAATTTTTAGAGAATGATTTAAAAATTAGAAAATATGTTGAATCTGAATTAAAAAAAGCAGGCTTGTCAAAAATTGTAATAGAAAGATCTTCAAAAAAAATTATCATAGCTATACATGCTTCAAGACCAGGTATAATTATTGGTAAAAAGGGATCAGATATTGAGAAATTAAAAAAGAAATTATCTGCATTAACAGGCTCAGAAGTAAATTTAAACATTATCGAAACTAAAAAGCCAGAATTAGATGCAAAAGTTGTTGCTGATAATATAGCTATGCAAATAGAAAACAGAGCCGCAACAAAAAGAGTTATGAAAAGAGCAGTCCAATCAGCTTTGAAGCTTGGAGCAAAAGGAATTCGTGTTTGTGTTGGAGGAAGAATTGGAGGAGCTGAGATAGCCAGAGTAGAATGGTTTAAGGAAGGCAGAGTTCCACTACATACTTTACGTGCACATATAGATTATGCAATTTCCACTGCTAATACTACTTATGGAACTTGTGGAATAAAAGTATGGTTATATAAAGGTGAAAAAATTTTAAATGAAGAAAAAAAATAATTATTAATTTAATAAAATGTTACAACCAGGAAAAACAAAATATAGAAAACAGCATAAAGGTAGAATTCACGGAAAACCTTTGGCAGGGTCAAAATTAAATTTTGGTAGTTTTGGACTTAAAGCTAAAAATCCTGGAAGAATTAATGCAAGACAAATAGAAGCAGCAAGAAGAGCTATAACAAGAGAAATGCAACGAGAAGGAAGAGTTTGGATAAGGATATTTCCTGATGTTCCTGTAAGTAAAAAACCAGCGGAAGTTAGAATGGGTAAAGGTAAAGGAAGTGTAGAATTTTGGGTTAGTAAAATTCATCCAGGAAGAATACTTTTTGAAGTTGATGGTGTAAGCGAGGATATTGCAAAAAAATCATTATTATTAGGAGCTGCAAAACTTCCAATTAAATCTTTTTTTATAAAAAGGATGGGTATTTAAATGAAATATATTGAAATAAAAAAGAAAACTAAAGATGAATTAGTTGATTTGTTAAAAAATCTGAAAAAAGAAAGTTACAATCTGAGATTTCAAAAAAAGAATGGTCAACTAGAAAAAACAGGAAGAATTGATCAAGTAAAAAAAGATATAGCAAGAATTAAAACTAAATTAAATGATAATATTTCAGGAGCCAGTGATGCCAAAAAAAGTATTTAAAGGTAGAGTGATTAAAAACCAGAATGATAAAACTATCATTGTTGATGTAGAGACAATTTATATGCATAAAAAATATAAAAAATATTTAAGAAAAAATAAGAAATATGCAGTACATGATGAAAGTAATAAAAGCAATGTAGGAGATATAGTTCAGATAGTCGAGTCTAGACCTATTTCTAAAACAAAAAAATTTATTTTATTTGATGAAAAAGAACTAAAGAAAGCAAAAAAATGATTATTAATGAAACAAAATTAAGTGTTGCGGATAATTCTGGGGCCAAATTAGTTCAATGCATTAAAGTGTTAGGCGGTTCCAAAAGAAGAAGTGCAAGTATTGGAGATGTTATAGTTGTTTCAGTTAAAGAAGCTATACCTAATGGAAAAGTAAAGCCAGGTGAAGTTACAAGAGCTGTTGTAGTAAGAACAAAAAAAAGCGTGTCAAGAAAAGACGGTTCTTCAATAAGATTTGATAAAAATTCTGCAGTTTTGCTAACTAAAGAAGGTGAGCCAATTGGTACAAGAATATTTGGGCCTGTTACAAGAGAGTTAAGATTTAAGAATTTTACTAAAATTATTTCATTAGCACCTGAGGTTTTGTAAAAATTGATTAAAAAAATTAAATTTAGAAAAGGAGATAATGTAATGGTAATATCTGGAAAAGATAAAGGAAAATCTGGATCAATATTATCAGTTTATCCAAAAGAAAATAGAGCAATAGTTAAAGGTATAAATATTGTGAAAAAACATCAAAAGCCATCAAAACAAGGCGGTGGCGGAATTGTTGAAAAAGAGTTGTCTGTTCATATTTCTAATCTTTCATTTATTTCTATAAAAGATGGAAAAAGAACTAAAATTGGATATAAATTTGAAAATAATAAAAAAATAAGATATGAAAAAAAAACAGGAGAAATGATAAAAAATGTCTAGATTACAAGAAGAATATTTAAAAAATATTAAACCAAATTTGATGAAAGAATTAAATTTGAAAAATATATATTCAGTGCCTGAATTAAAAAAAATAGTTATAAATATGGGTTTAGGATTAGACGCAAATGATAAAAAAAAATTAGAGGCCGCCGTTGAAGATTTAAAAAAAATATCTGGTCAAAAACCAACAATAACTAAAACAAAAAAAGCTATTGCTAATTTCAAAACTAAAAAAGATATGCCAATTGGCTGTAAAGTTACTTTAAGAAAAAATAGAATGTACGAATTTATTGATAGATTAATAAATATTGCCTTACCTAGATCAAAAGATTTTGCAGGATTATCTGAAAAAAATTTTGATGGTTTAGGAAACTACACATTTGGTGTTAAAGAACACATTATTTTTCCAGAAATTGACTTTGATAAAATAGATAAAGTTAAAGGTATGGATATAACTATCGTAACATCAACAAATAAAAATAAAGAAGCAAAATCTTTATTGAAAGCTTTTAATTTTCCTTTAAATAAATAAATTATGACAAGATTAAGTTTAATACAAAGAAATTTAAAAAGAGAGAGATTAGTTAAAAAGTTTAGTAAAAAAAGAATTACTTTAAAGAAAATTATTAAAAATAAAAAAACTAGTCCTGAAGAAAGAATTGATGCAATTAATAAATTATCAAAATTACCTAATAATAGTACGCCTTGCCGTTTAAGAAACAGATGTATTATAACTGGTAGGCCAAGAGGTAATTATAGAAAGTTTAAATTATCAAGAATAGCATTTAGGGAGTTGGCTAGTGATGGTAAGTTACCAGGAATAACTAAGTCAAGTTGGTAGAAATATGGTAGTAACTGATACAATAAGCGATATGTTAACAACTATTAGAAACGGACTTTTGTTGTCAAAAGAATTTGTTAAAACACCTTCATCTAAAATTAAATTAAATTTATTAAAAATTCTTCAAGAAGAAGGTTTTATTAAATCATTTAAAGAAAATGAAATAAAAAAAGGAATAAAAGAGATAAAAATTGATTTGTCTTATACTAACGGTAAGCCCGCTATAAAGATAATTTCAAGAATTTCTAAACCAGGAAGAAGAGTTTATTCAAAACTTAAAGATTTGCCTTCTTATTTTAAAGGTTATGGCGTAACTATAGTTACTACTTCAAAAGGAATTATGACTGATAAAAAAGCAAGATTAGAAAATTTAAGTGGTGAAATATTATGTCAGGTTTTTTAGTTTATATTATTTATGTCTAGAACAGGAAATATGCCAATAGAAATACCAGATGGTATTGATGTAACTTTAAGTGATTCAAATGTTATTGTAAAAGATAAATCTGGTGAAAAAAATTTTAAATTTTCTAAAGATCTTACTATTTCAATAGAGGACAAAAAGATTTTAATTAAACCTAAACAACTTAACAAAAAAACTAGAATGATTTGGGGAACTACAAGAAGTTTGTTAAATAGTATTATTGCAGGTTGTGTAAATGATTATAAAAAAATATTAAAATTAGTTGGAACTGGTTATAAAGCAAATTTACAAGGTAAAATACTTAAAATTAGTGCAGGTTATAGCCATGATATTGATTATCAAATTCCAGAAGGTATAAATATTAAATGCCAAGATCCAAATACTGTTGAAGTATCAGGTCAAAATAAAACACAAGTTGGACAAGTTGCAGCTGATATTAGATCATATAGAACTCCTGAGCCTTATAAGGGAAAAGGAATTAAATATGAAAATGAACATATACATAGAAAGGAAGGTAAAAAGAAATAAAAAATGACTACAAAAAAAAATAGTTTATTAAGACAAAGAAGAGTTAGAGATAGATTAAAAAAAGCATCAAAAGGTCGTTATAGATTATCTATATTTAGATCATCAAAAAATATATATGCTCAAATCATCGATGATGACAAAGGAAAAACTCTGTTATCTTCATCAACATTAGAAAAAAATATTAAAAATAAATTTAAAAATACAGGCAATAAAGAAGCAGCTAGTGAGATTGGGAAAATTTTAGCTGAAAAAGCAAAAGAAAAAGGTATTAAAAAAGTAATTTTTGATAGAGGAAGATATGTTTATCACGGAAGAGTGAAAGCATTTGCAGATGGAGCTAGAAAAGCAGGATTGGATTTTTAATTATGGAAGTAGATATAAAAAAACATCAAAGACACAACAATGATAATTTAATTGAGAAAGTTGTTTATGTTAATAGAGTTTCAAAAGTTGTTAAAGGCGGTAGAAGGTTTGGAACTGCTGCTTTGGTAGTTGTTGGTAATGGTAAAGGTAAAGCTGGATTTGGTAATGGAAAAGCAAAAGAATTTCCAGAATCTATTAAAAAAGCCACAGATAAAGCAAAAAGAAGTATGAGATATTTTCCATTAAAAAAAAATAGAACTTTTTTCTATGATGTTCAAGGAACTCATGGATCAGGAAAAGTACTTCTTAGAGCCGCACCACCTGGAACAGGAATAATCGCTGGTGGTCCTATTAGATCAGTTTTTGAAGCATTAGGTGTCCAAGATGTAGTTGCAAAATCTATTGGTACTACAAATCCACATAATATGGTTAGAGCAACGTTTGATGCTTTAGATCAATTAGATGATATTAAAAAAATTGCTGAAAGACGTGGTAAAAAAGTAACTGATTTATATTTTAAAAAGAAAAAAGATGAACAAAAAGATAGTAAATAGTAAAAAAATAAAAATAACACAAATAAAAAGCACAATTGGTAGGGATAAAAAACAAAAAACTAATTTGCTTTCTTTAGGCTTAAAAAAAATTGGAAATTCTAGATTAGTTATTGTTAATAAATCTACGGAAGGCTTGATTAAAAAAGTAAATCATTTAATAAGAGTTGATAAGAAATAAATTATGTTAAATACATTAGTAAATTTAAAAAAGAAAAAAATATCTAAGAAAAGATTAGGTAGAGGTATTGGTTCTGGCAAAGGTAAAACTTCTGGAAGAGGACATAAAGGGCAGAAATCTAGATCTGGTGTTTCTATTAAAGGTTTTGAAGGCGGTCAAATGCCATTATATAGAAGACTACCTAAAAGAGGTTTTAGAAATATTTTTAAAAAAGATTTTAATATTATTAATTTAATTCAAATTCAAAGTTTTATAGATAAAAAGAAAATAAGTGATAAAGATGAAATTAATGTAGAGCTATTATTAAAAAAGAAAATCATAAAAAAAAAATTAAGCGGAGTTAAAGTTTTAGGTAAAGGTGAATTAAAATCAAAAATATCTATAAATGTTAATAAAGTAACTAAAAGTGCGATTAAAAAAATAGAAAAGAATGGTGGAAAAATAAATATTATCGAAATTAAAAAAAATAATTTAAAAAAAAAAGATAAAAAAGTAAAAGAAGAAAATCAAATTAAAAAATAATGTCATCTACTGATCATACTAATGCTCAAGCAAACATGGGAGCTTTTAGCAAAGCTAAAGATCTTCAAAAAAAGATTTTTTTCGTTTTATTTGCATTGGTAGTTTATAGACTAGGAACTTTTATTCCAATACCAGGAATAGATTCAAAAGTTTTTCAAGAAATATTTGCTCAAAATTCTGGCGGATTACTCGGCATGTTTGACATGTTTGTAGGTGGTGCCGTTCAAAGAATGAGTATTTTTGCATTAGGTGTTATGCCTTATATCTCTGCTTCTATTATTATGTCATTATTGACACATGCAAACCCTACTCTTTCACAGTTAAAAAAAGAAGGGGGCGAACTAGGAAGACAAAAAATAAATCAGTATACAAGATATGGAACAGTTTTATTAGCAACACTGCAAGGTTATGGATTATCAGTGGGTCTTGAAAGTATGGGAGGTTCAATTGGTTCTGCAGTTATTGATCCAGGGCTTTTTTTTAGATTAAGTACAGTAATCACTATTATAGGAGGAACTATATTTTTGCTTTGGTTAGGAGAACAAATAACTCAACGTGGAATTGGAAACGGTATATCATTAATTATATTTGCTGGGATTGTTGCAAATTTACCATCAGCTATCGCAGGAACTTTTGAATTAGTTAGAACTGGAGCACTTTCACCTTTTTTTATTATTGCTCTTATATTTTTTGTTGTATTAATTTTTGTATTTATTGTTTTTATGGAGAGAGCTCAAAGGAGAATATTTGTACAGTATCCAAAAAGACAAGTTGGTAATAAAATGTACGGAGGAGAGGGTAGTCATATGCCTTTAAAATTAAACATGTCAGGTGTTATTCCGGCAATTTTTGCTTCTTCTGTTTTACTTTTACCTTTAACGTTAAGCGGATTAACTGGTGGAAAAGGACCAGGCTTTATAAATTTTTTAAGCACGTATCTTTCTCATGGAAAACCATTATATTTAATTTTATATTTTTCTTTAATAATATTTTTCTGCTTTTTTTATACTTCAATAGTTTTTAATCCAAAAGAAACAGCAGATAATTTGAAAAAGAATGGAGGTTTTGTTCCAGGAATAAGACCAGGCGATAATACAGCCGATTATTTTGATTATGTTTTAACAAGATTAACATTAGTAGGAGCTATTTATTTAGGTGTAGTTTGTATTATTCCCGAACTAATGATATCAAAGTTTTCAGTGCCTTTTTATTTTGGAGGTACTAGTCTACTTATAGTTGTTGTTGTAATGATGGATACGATCGGTCAAATACAATCACATTTATTTGCACATCAATATCAAGATCTTTTGAAAAAAACAGATTTTAAAGGTGGTTTATAATGATAGTTGTTTTGTTAGGTCCGCCTGGAGCAGGCAAGGGAACTCAAGCTAATATAATTTGTAAATCAAAAGATTTATTTCATTTTTCTACAGGTGATATTTTAAGAAATGAAGTAAAAAAATCATCAGAAATTGGTAAAAAAATTGAAAAAATCATTAATGCAGGCCAATTAGTTGGAGATGACATAATTATACAAATAGTAGAAAAGATTATTTCAGAAAAAATAGTAAATAATAAAGGAATTTTGTTTGATGGCTTTCCAAGAAATTTAGATCAAGCAAAAGCCTTTGAAGATTTGTTAAAAAAAAAAAATAAAGATATTGATTATGTTATTCATCTTATTATTGATAAAAATGAAATAATTAAAAGAATTTTAAAAAGGCAAAGCGAAGAAAACAGAGATGATGATAATGTAGATATATTAAAATCTAGAATAGACGTTTATTTAAATGAAACCAGTCCTTTAATAGATTTATATAAAAAAAAGAATATTTTAAAACCAATAGATGGAATGCAATCTGTAGAGAAAGTAAGCCAAAATATTGAAGTAGAGTTGAATTGAAATTAATTAAATATATGTTAAATATAGTTTTTATTGACTTAAAGTTATTAACTAGTATAATTCGTTTTATTTTTTAAGGTATTCAATTGGCTAGAATTTCCGGTGTTAATTTACCAGTAAACAAGCGTGTTAAAGTAGCATTAACATATATTTTCGGTATTGGTTTAACAACAGCTACTAAAATTTGTAAAGAAATAGGTATTTCTGATGAAAAAAGAGTAAATAAACTTACTGATGAAGAAGTATTAAAAATTAGAGAATTTATTGAAGGCAAATATAAAGTAGAGGGAGATTTAAGAAGTGAAGTTACTTTAAATATTAAAAGATTAACAGATTTAGGGACATATAGAGGTCTAAGACATAGAAAAAAACTACCAGTCAGAGGACAAAGAACTCATACTAATGCTAGAACACGTAAAGGAAAAGGCGTTGCAATAGCTAATAAAAAGAAAGTTACTGCTTAATTTATTATGGTTGATGAAACAAAAGAAAAATTAGATAAAAAAGATAATTTAAAAACAGATGCTAAGGATTCTAAAGATAGCAAGGATGCTAAAAAAGATGACAAATCTGATTTAAAAACAAAAAAAAGATTTTTAAAGAAAAAAGAAAAAAAGAATATTCCAGCTGCAATCGCACATGTTAATGCTACATTTAATAACACAGTAATAAATATTACTGATAACAAAGGAAATACTTTATCTTGGTCTTCATCTGGCGTAAAAGGATTTAAAGGTTCTAGAAAATCAACTCCTTATGCAGCTCAAATAGCAGCATCTGATGCTGGGGAAAAGGCAAAGTACCATGGTGTTAAATCTTTGGATATATATATTAAAGGCCCAGGAGCTGGGAGAGAATCTGCAATTAGGGCACTTCAAGCTGTAGGATTTACTATAACTTCAATAAGAGACGTTACTCCATTGCCGCATAATGGATGTAGACCGCCTAAAAGAAGAAGAGTTTAATTTTTTTTAATGAAAGGATAATTATGATAAAAAAAGAAGAAGAAAATGATAAAAATTTGAAAAAGCCAGAGCCGTTTGCTTATAAAAATTGGACTGAATTAATTAAGCCTACCAAGATTGATGTCAATAAAGAGGAAAAAACAACTTTTGGTTCAGTAACCATTGAGCCTTTAGAAAGAGGTTTTGGATTAACTATTGGTAACGCATTAAGAAGAATTTTACTATCATCTCTTCAGGGAGCTGCAGCTACATCAGTAAGAATTGACGGAGTTTTACATGAATTTACTTCTATTCCAGGAATGATAGAAGATGTTACAGAATTTATTTTAAATGTTAAATCATTGGCAATAAAATTGGATAGTGATCAACCAAAAAAAATGACACTAAATGTTACTGGCCCTGGTGAAATAAAAGCATCTCAGATTGAAACTAGCTCTGAAATTGAAATTATAAATAAAGATCTTGTTCTGTGCCATCTTGAAAAATCTGCAAAAATAAATTTAGAATTTACTGTTCAAAATGGTAAAGGTTATGTAACAGCAGAACAACAAAAGAAAGAGGATAAAGAAATTGGTTTAATATTTGTTGATTCAATTTTCTCTCCAGTTAAAAAAGTATCTTATAATATTGATAATTCTAGAGTTGGACAGGTAACTGATTATGACAAGCTTACATTAAATGTAGAAACCAACGGAGCTATAGAGCCAGATGATGCTATTGCTATGGCTGCTAGAATTTTACAGGAACAATTACAATATTTTATTAATTTTGAAGAACCAGAAATTGATGACAAATCTAAAGAAGAAGAATCTGAAGTAAAATTTAATAGAAATTTATTAAGAAAAGTTGATGAGTTGGAATTATCTGTTAGATCAGCTAATTGTTTAAGAAATGATAATATTGTTTACATTGGAGATTTAGTCCAAAAATCAGAAAATGATATGTTAAGAACACCAAATTTTGGAAGAAAATCTTTAAATGAAATTAGAGAAGTGTTAATGCAAATGGGGTTAAATTTGGGAATGGATATTGCTGATTGGCCTCCAGAAAATATTGAGGAATTATCTAAAAATTTAGATGATAATTTATAAAATTCTATGAGACATAAAGTTTTAAAATATAAATTAAATAGAACTACTTCACATAGAAAAGCTTTATTGAATAATATGGCATTATCATTAATTAAACATGAGCAAATTAGTACAACTTTAACTAAAGCAAAGAATTTGAGGCCATTTGTTGAAAAAATTATTACATTAGCAAAAATTGATAATTTATCTTCTAGAAAAAAAGCTTATTCAATTTTAAAAAATAAAAAGATTATAGATAAACTTTTCACTAATATTGCAAAAAGATATGAAGCTAGAAAAGGCGGTTATATTAGAATTCTTAAGAATGGTTTTAGATATGGTGATATGGCACCATTAGCTGTAATTGAATTAGTTGATAGAGATGAAAAAGCAAAAGGTCTTGACTCAGGTCCTGTGCAAAAGAAAAAAACCCAAACCGAAGATAAAATTGAAGATGCTAGTGAAGATAAAAAACAAGAAATTAAATCACAAGAAGGTGAAGCAAAAGTTGATAGTAAAGAATTAAAAGAAAATGAAGAAATTGCAAAGAAATTAGAAGAAAAGAAAAAAAAATAAATGGCTAGAACATTTGAAATTAAAAGATTGTTGAGTACCGCTGGAACTGGATATTCTTATATTGTTAAAAGAGGAACTAAAGGAGATAAAAAAGAAAAATTAGAAGTTAAAAAATTTGATCCAGTAGCAAAAAAACACGTTTTGTTTAAAGAAGCTAAATTACCAAATCCAAAAAAACAATAAATTGCGATTTAAAATAGATTTATCTGAGTCAGAACAAAGATTAGATAAATGGATTAAAAGAAAATTTAATAAATTACCTCAAAATTTATTAGAGAAACTTGCTCGAAAAGGAAAAATAAAATTAAATAAAAAGAAAATTAAACTTTCTTACAAGTTAAAAGTAGGAGATGTAATTGAAACTCCAAATTTTATAATTAAAAAAAAGAATGTAGTAAAAAAGAAAAATGGAAAATTAAATTCTTTAAAAAATATAATAAAAAAAAATATTTTACATAAAGACAAAGAAAAAATAATAATTAATAAACCTGCCGGTATAGCTGTTCATAAAGGAACAAAAACATCCTTAAGTATTGATGATTTAAAGGATGATTTAAAATTTTCATTTGAAGAAAATCCAAGAATAATTCATAGAATTGATAAAGAAACAAGTGGCTTGCTAGTTATAGCTAGAACATATAAATCCAGCGTTTATTTATCTAAGCAATTTAAAGAAAGAAAAGTAAAAAAAACATATTTTGCAATTCTAAATGGTGTTCCTAAAAAAACAAAAGGACTAATAAATGAAAAAATTGATAATAGTAAGAACAAAGACGCCGTAACAAAATACGAGGTATTAAAAAAAATAGGAAATAAACTTTCTATAGTTTTATTATACCCACTAACCGGAAGAAAGAGACAAATAAGAGAACATTGCTTTCAACTAGGTTGTCCAGTTATTGGAGATAAAAAGTTTTATAAACAAAATAATAAAAAATTCTTATTTGATTCTAAAAATTTATTATTGCATGCTTATAAGTTAGAATTTATTAAAGAAAATCTTAGCAAAGAAGAATTCAAAGCACCCATACCGGAATATATAAAAAAATTCTGTATTTCTTATAAAATTATTTTAAAGAATATTTTGTAAATTATTTTTTTTTAAACATATTAAAAGATGCAAAAACTTGAAAAATTAGTAGAATTATCTGAAAATATACTTAAGTAAACTCTTTAATTTATTTTCTTATGAAAGATATAATCAAATTATTAGAAGAAAAAAGAAAGAAGGCTCAAAAGGGTGGCGGTGATAATCGTATTGAAGCTCAGCACGCAAAAGGCAAATTAACTGCAAGAGAAAGATTAGAATTATTGTTAGATAAAGATTCTTTTGAGGAATGGGACATGTTTGTTGAACATAGATCTACTGATTTTGGTATGGCAAAAAATAAAGTACCTGGAGATGGCGTAGTTACTGGACACGGCACTATAAATGGTAGACAGGTTTTTGTATTTAGCCAAGATTTTACTGTTTTTGGAGGTTCTTTATCAGAGGCTCACGCAAATAAAATTGTTAAAATTATGGAAAAAGCAATGCAGGTTGGTGCTCCTGTAATTGGATTAAATGACTCAGGAGGAGCGCGAATTCAAGAAGGAGTAGATTCATTAGCTGCATACGCTAAAGTATTTGAACAAAACGTTTTAGCTTCAGGAGTAATACCACAAATTTCAGTAATTATGGGACCTTGTGCAGGTGGCGCAGTTTATTCTCCAGCAATGACAGATTTTATATTTATGGTAAATAAAACTTCATATATGTTTGTAACTGGTCCAGATGTCGTAAAAACTGTTACACATGAGAACGTCAACCATGAACAACTTGGAGGTGCATCAACACATACAACTAAATCAAGTGTAGCTGATGGATCTTTTAAAAATGATATTGTTGCTTTAAAAGAAATTAGAAGATTGTTTGATTTTATGCCATCTTCTTTTAGAGAAAAGCCTCCTCAAGCAAAAAAAACTGATAAATTTGATAGAAGTGAATCTTCATTAAACACAATTGTTCCTAAAAATCCAAACAAGCCATACGATATGAAAGAGGTTATTAATAAAATTGTAGATAATGAGGATTTTTTTGAAATCCAAGAAAACTATGCAAAAAATATTATCACTGGTTTTGCTCGTATGGATGGCCAACCAATAGGAGTTGTTGCAAATCAACCAACAGTTTTAGCCGGATGTTTGGATATTGATTCATCTAGAAAAGCAGCAAGATTTGTTAGATATTGCGATTGTTTTAATATACCAATAATTACTTTTGTTGATGTTCCTGGTTTTTTACCTGGAACCAAACAAGAATACGGTGGAATTATTAAGCATGGGTCTAAATTATTATTTGCTTTTACAGAGGCGACAGTTCCTAAAATTACTATTATAACTCGAAAAGCTTATGGTGGCGCTTACGATGTTATGAGTTCTAAACATTTAAGAGGAGATGTAAATTATGCATGGCCAACAGCTGAAATTGCCGTTATGGGACCTAAAGGAGCTGTTGAAATAATTTTTAGAGAAGATTTAAAAAACAAAAAAAAGATTGCAGAAAGAACTGAAGAATATAGAGAAAAATTTGCAAACCCTTTTATTGCAGGCTCGAGGGGATTTATTGATGATATAATTCGTCCTGCAGGAACTAGAGCTAGAATTTGCAAAGCTTTAAAAATGTTAAAAAATAAATTTTTAAAAAACCCACCAAAGAAACATAATAATATTCCGCTTTAAATAATGATTAGAAAAATACTAATTGCAAATAGAGGAGAAATTGCATGTAGAGTAATAAAAACTGCAAGAAAAATGGGAATTAAAACAGTTGCTGTTTATTCTGAGGCTGATGAATATTCAAAACATGTGTTAGAAGCAGATGAATCTTTTTTATTAGGACCAGCACAAGCTTCTGAAAGTTATTTATCTATAAAAAAAATTATTGATGCAGTTAAAGAAACTAACGCAGATGCAATTCATCCAGGTTATGGTTTTTTATCAGAAAACGCTCAATTTGTTCAAAAATTATTCAAAGAAAAAATAAAATTCATAGGCCCTAACATCGAAGCAATAAAAATCATGGGTGATAAAATAAAGTCAAAAAATTTAGCTATTAAGGCGAAAGTTAATACTATCCCAGGATTTAATGATGTTATAAAGAATGATAATCACGCATCAGAAATTGCTAAAGATATAGGATTTCCATTAATGATAAAAGCATCAGCTGGAGGAGGTGGTAAAGGTATGAGGATTGTAAGAAATAATAAAGAAGTAAAAGATGCTTTTCAACTAGCTTCTAGTGAAGCAAAATCTAGTTTTGGCGATTCAAGAGTATTTATTGAAAAGTATATCGAAAAACCAAGACATATTGAGATACAAGTCTTAGCAGACAAATTTGGCAATGTAATATATTTAGGAGAAAGAGAGTGTTCAATTCAAAGAAGACATCAAAAAATTATAGAAGAAGCACCAAGCTCAGTTGTTTCAAAAAAGTTAAGAAAAGAAATGGGAGAACAGGCTGTAGCTTTAGCTAAAGAAGTTGGTTATCAGTCAGCAGGAACAGTAGAATTTATAGTTGATAGCAAGAGTAATTTTTATTTTTTAGAAATGAACACTAGGTTACAAGTTGAACATCCAGTAACTGAAGAAATTACAGGAATAGATTTAGTTGAGCAAATGATAAAAGTTGCTAATGATGAAAAGTTAAAAATAAAACAACAAGATGTAAAAATAAAGGGTTGGGCAATGGAAGCAAGAATATATTCTGAAGACCCGATTAGAAATTTTTTACCTTCAGTTGGTCGGGTAAAAAAATATATTGAACCAATTGATAAAAAGAATGTACGTTTAGATTCAGGTATTATGGATGGTTCCGAAATAAGTATTAATTACGATCCGATGCTTGCAAAGCTTGTTGTTAATGGAAAAAATAGAAAAAAATGTATATCTACAATGATAGATGCTTTAAATTCTTTTTATATAAGAGGATTTAATAATAATATTAAGTTTTTAATATCTATATTTAAATCAGATAAATTTTATAAAGGTGATATTCATACAGGTTTATTGGATGAAGAATACAAAGATGGTTATAATTATACAGACCCATCTAATAAACTTTTAGAAAAAATATTCATACCAGCCGCTTCTTTTATTGGTTATAAATTTTTAAAACAACAAAATTATAATTATGTTAATCAAAAAGAAAAATTTTTTACTTTAATTTTTAATAAAAAAAGACTTTCCATTCAAATAAAAGAAAGTAAAAAAGGTTTTATTAAAATCCTTTATGGAAACATACAGTTTAGAGTTAAAAGTTTATGGAAAACAAATGAAGGATTAGTTTATATAACAATTAATAAAAAAAAATATTTACTTCAGTTTGATAAATTAAATAATCAATTTTCTATTACTTACTTAGATCATTCTCTAAATTTTAATTTTTATGATAAAAGTACGGCAAATTTAGAAAAATATATGATTGAAGAAGAAGAAAAAGATTTATCAAAATTTTTATTAGCCCCAATGCCAGGAAAAATTGTTTCTGTAAATGTTAAAGATGGCCAGAAAATAAAATCTGGTGAAAATATTTTAGTTCTTGAAGCAATGAAAATGGAGAATTTAATAACTGCAACTAAAGATGCAAAAATTAAAAAAGTTAATATAAAAGAGAACGATGCTGTTGAAGTAGATCAAGTATTAATTGAATTTGATGAATAAGATTTCTTTAAAAATAGCTCACATAATAATAACAGGAAAAGTTCAGGGAGTTTCTTATAGATGGTGGTTTAGAAAAGTTGGAATTGCAAATAATCTGATTGGTTGGGTTAGAAATATAACTAGTAATAGGGTTGAAGCTGAAATATTAGGTAAAGAAGAAGATATAAATAAAATGATAAATAAATGTAAAGAAGGCCCTCCTTTGGCAGAAGTTAATGATGTTATTGTTAATTTTATTGATAAAATTAGTAATGTTAATAAAGATATTAAAGATATAAAAATTCTTGAATCCAAATAAATTTATCTTTATCTTCTAATCAATTTTAAAAATTTCGTTAATTTTTTTATTTATTAGTATGCGGCCGTGGCGGAATTGGTAGACGCGCAGCGTTGAGGGCGCTGTGGGAGTAATCCTGTGGAAGTTCAAGTCTTCTCGGCCGCACCATTTTTTGATTGAAAAACAGTGTTTTAAAAACAATATCTATGAATAATTTTTTAATTTTTTGAAAATGTTTAAATCTTTTAATAAATTTTTTAATAAAAAAACTAATTACGATAAATTAAAGAAAGTAATTACTCCAGTTCCTTCTAAATTTATTCACGCATTAATGGATTCAATTAATTTAGGTTTAATAGATAAAACACAAAGTTTGTTATCTGATGTTAGTTCTGGTGAATTGGCCAATATTATTGAACAACTAGATGCTACTAATAGAAAAAAATTAATATTTTTTTTAGGCTCATCAATTGAACCTGAAATAATTCTAGAATTAGATAAAGATATTAGAAAAGAAATAATTTCAGTAGTAGGAGAGCATACTTTTTTAAATGTTGTTTCAAAATTAGACACTGATGATTTAATTGTTGTATTAGAAGAGCTAGATGATGATTTAAGAGGTCAATACTTAAAATTACTTCCAAAAAAAAGTCAAAGAGAATTAGTAAAGAAAGGATTAAAATTTCCTGAGAATACAGCAGGTCGTATTATGTCAACAAATGTTGTTTCAATATCTGCTTCATGGACAATAGGAAAAACATTAAAATTTTTACGCCAAAAAAAAGATTTATTGCCAGATGATATTTATGAAGTTTATATTTTAGATAGTAAAAAAAAACCAATAGGGACTTTAAATTTAAATACTATTGTTAGATCAAGTAGCAATACAATAGTTAAAGATTTAATGAATACCCAATTTAAAACTATACCTATTGACACCGACCAAGAAGAAATAGCACTAGGTTTTAAACAAAATAATTTAATAGCGGCACCAGTTGTGGATAAATCTGGAAAAATAGTAGGTCAAATAAATCATGACGATATTATTGATATCATTGAAGAAGAAGCAGAAGAAGATTTGTTAAGATTAAGCGGTGTTCAATCAGGAGATACATACAGCGCTGTTTTGCAAACAATAAAATCTAGATTTAGTTGGTTATTTATTAATTTACTAACTGCTATTGCGGCTTCTTTTGTAATAGGTATTTTTGAAGCATCTTTAAAACAAGTGGTAGCACTTGCTATACTAATGCCAATAGTTGCGTCTATGGGTGGTAATGCTGGCACACAAACTCTTACAGTTGCAGTTCGTTCATTAGCTTTAAGAGAAATTACTAGAGCGAATGCGTTAAGAGTAATTGGTAAAGAATTTGCAGTAGGAGCTATTAATGGTTTAATATTTGCCGCTATAATTGGCACTATAGCTTCGTATTGGTTTAATTTACCTTTATTAGGTTTAGTTATTGCTGCAGCAATGATACTAAATTTAATAATAGCTTGTTTGTCAGGAATTTTAATACCATTAATATTAGATAAAACTGGAATAGATCCAGCGATTGCATCTACTGTTGTCCTTACTACAATAACTGATATATTTGGTTTTTTTACTTTTTTAGGACTTGGTTCTATTTATTTATTATAATATTTTTTTATGATATTAAGCTCAAATTTAGGATATCCAAGAATTGGTTCAAATAGAGAATTAAAATGGTTACTAGAGTCTTTTTGGAAAAAAGAAATAAATGAAGATTATTTGTTTAAAAAGATATCTGAAATAAAGAAAAGTAATTGGATCAAACAAAAAAAATCAGGAATTAATTATATTCCTTCTAATGATTTTTCATTATACGACCATGTTTTAGACATGTGTTTAACATTAAATGTTATACCAGATAGATTTAATAAGTTAAAAAAAAAGAATATTCTTGATTTATATTTTGCTATGGCGAGAGGGTATCAGAATGGAAAAATAGATCTTAAAGCAATGGAAATGACAAAATGGTTTGACACAAATTATCATTATATAGTTCCTGAATTTAAACCAAATCAGAATTTTAAATTATCTTTTTATAAAATTATAGATGAATTTTTAGAAGCTAAAAACTTTGGTATAAAAACAAGACCGGTTATTTTAGGACCTTTATCATTTTTACATTTAGGAAAGTCAGCAAGTAAGAAATTTAATAAATTTAATTTGTTAAGTAAATTAGTTCCAGTATATAAACAAATATTAAAATTATTAAAAGATTTCGGGGCTGAATGGGTTCAAATAGACGAACCGATACTATCACTAGATTTAGATGGAAGTTTAAAAAAAAAATTTATTTCAACATATAAATCATTAAGTAAAAATTCACCAAAAATTTTATTAACTTCATATTTTTCTTCTATTCTTCCAAATTATAATCTTTTAAAAAAACTAAATGTTGATGGATTGCATATAGATTTAGTAAATACTTTAAATAAAGATTTAGATAAAATTTTATTAAACTTCCCTAAAAATAAATTATTTTCAGCAGGAATTATTAATGGTAGAAATATTTGGAAAAACGATTTATCAAGATCAATTGAAATTTTAAGAAAAATAAAAAGAAGAATAAAGGATGACAAAATTATTATTTCTTCCTCTTGTTCATTGCTTCATAGCCCAGTTTCATTGGATAATGAAAGGGATTTAAATGCTAATGTAAAAGATTGGTTAGCTTTTGCTGATCAAAAGTTAATAGAAATTGTTTTTTTACAAAAATATTTTAATTCAAATTTTTTGATAAAAAGTAATTATTTAATTAATAATTCTATTTCGTTGAAAAAAAGAAAGAATTCGAAACTTATTAATGATCAAAAGGTTAAAAAAAGAATTAAATCTATAAATTCAAAGATGCTTTCAAGAAATAATAAATATTTTTTAAGAAAAATGTTGCAAGAAGAATTAAATTTACCTTTATTTCCAACAACTACTATTGGATCTTTTCCTCAAACTAAAGAAGTAAGAAAATTAAGATTAAAATATAAAAAAAAAGAAATAACAAAAAAAACTTATGAGAACTTTTTAAAAAGAGAAACAAAAAAAGCAATTAAGTTTCAGGAAAAAATTGATATAGATGTAATTGTGCACGGAGAATTTGAAAGAAATGACATGGTCGAATACTTCGGTGAAAAATTAAAAGGTTTTATATTTACAAAGTTTGGTTGGGTGCAAAGTTATGGTTCAAGATGCGTTAAGCCTCCAATTATTTTTGGTGATATATCTCGATCAAAATCCATGACTGTATTTTGGTCTAAATTTGCTCAGTCATTAACTAAAAAAATTGTTAAAGGTATGTTAACTGGACCTGTTACTATTTTGCAATGGTCATTTGTTAGAGATGATCAACCAAGAGAAATTACCTGTAAACAAATCGCTTTAGCACTTTTGGATGAAGTTTTAGATTTAGAAAAAAATGGTTTACAAATTATACAAATTGATGAGCCAGCACTTAGAGAAGGGTTACCTTTAAGAAAACGTGAATGGAATAATTATTTAAATTGGGCTATAGACTCATTTAAAATTGCATCCTCTTCAGTGAAAGATGAAACTCAAATACATACACATATGTGTTATTGTGAATTTGATGATATTTTAGATTCAATTGAGAAATTAGATGCTGATGTAATATCAATTGAAACATCAAGGTCAAATATGGAATTATTGGACTCTTTTAAAGCATATAAATATCCAAATTCAATTGGACCAGGTGTATATGATATACATTCGCCAAGAGTTCCAACCGCAAAAGAAATGAAGATATTATTAGAAAAAGCTAAAAAGTATTTAGATGTTGATAAAATATGGGTTAATCCTGATTGTGGTTTAAAAACCAGAGGATGGCCTGAAGTCAAAAAATCATTAAAGTCTATGACCTCTGTTGCCAAGGGACTAAGATAATCTACTATATATAGTATATAAAAAGTACTTGATTAAATCATATAGTATGGTACTATTATAAGTAATCAATATGTAGTAGAAATATGTGGTCAAAAGAAGAAGTTGATATATTAAAGAAACTGTGGAGTAGAGGCGAACCAGCAAGAATAATTGCTCTTCAATTGAGAACAACTAGAAATGCAGTTATTGGAAAAGCAAATAGGTTAAAATTACCTAAACATCCTAGTAGATTAGAGGATAATGAGGACATTAATTATGAAGAAAATAATAATGTAGAAGAGTTATATCAACCAAAAATCTGTTCACATTCAAATTGCAATATGACATCTCAGCCAGGACGAGAATATTGTGCCTTTCATTGCAGACTTATAATCGAAGAACAAAAAAAACAAAAACAAGCAAGTTAATTTTTTTATTTCTTTTAGTAGAATATTAAAATGCTAATAGAAAAAGATAAGTCAGCTTTAATAGTTGTTGATGTTCAAGAAAAATTAGTTTCTGCTATGCCTAAACCTCATAAATTTATTGATAATATAATAAAGCTTCAAAAAGCGGCAAGTATTTTAAAAGTACCAGTAATTTTTTCTGAACAATACCCTAAAGGTTTAGGAAAAACTATTAGTAAAATGAGAGAAAAAAACAATTTTTCGAATATTGAAAAAACAGATTTTGCAATACCGATAAATTCTTTAAGTAAAATAACTAAAGTTTCAGAACAAATTATAATATGTGGTATAGAAGCACATGTTTGTGTTTTACAAACTGCAATAAATTTAGCAAAAGAAAAAAAAGTTTATATTGTGCAGGATGGTGTTAGCTCTAGACATGAAAAAGATTATTTGACTGCGCTTAGTAGATTAGATAAACATTCTAATATTCAAATAGTAAGTTGTGAAATGGTTTTGTTTGAATGGTTAAAAACATCTAACCATCCTCATTTTAAAAACATCTCACAACTTATAAAATAATTTAAATATCGTAATATAAAAAGAATTCATGTGGATGTGGTCTTTGTCTAATTTCATCCACTTCAGTTTCTCTTTTATATGAAAGCCATGTATCTATAAGTTCCTTTGTAAACACATCGCCTTCTAATAAAAACTTGTGATCTTTTTCAAGAGCATCTAATACTCCATCTAAAGAACCCGGTACAGTCTTTATTCTTGATAATTGTCTAGCTGTCATACTGAATAAATCGCCTTCAGTTGGCTTACCTGGATCGATTTTATTTTTAATTCCATCTAATCCAGCCATAACAATTGCTGCAAAAGCTAAGTATGGATTACCAGAAGGATCTGGACATCTAAATTCAACTCTTTTAGCTTTTGGATTTTGTGAGTACATAGGTATTCTACAAGCAGCTGATCTATTTCTAGCTGAATAAACTAAGTTAACAGGCGCTTCAAAACCAGGAACTAATCTTTTATAAGAATTAGTTGTTGGATTTGTAAAAGCTAAAATTGCAGGCCCATGTTTTAAAATACCACCTATATAATGAAGTGCCATTTCACTTAAACCTAATTCTTTGTTTCCAGCAAATAAAGGTTTTCCATCTCTCCAAATACTTGAATGCACATGCATACCAGTACCATTATCATTCCAAAGAGGTTTAGGCATAAACGTTGCGGACATTCCATAATTTTTTGCAACATTTTTTACAATATATTTATAAAGCATTTGTTGGTCTGCCATCTTAGCCATTGTTTGAAAACGCATATCAATTTCAGCCTGACCCGCGGTTGCAACTTCGTGGTGATGACATTCAATGTCCAAACCACAATCTTCCATTACATTAACCATTTCAGATCTTATATCTTGCATTGTGTCAACTGGTGGCGTAGGAAAATATCCTTCTTTTGGTCTTGGCTTATGTCCTAAATTACCAGGATCTTCTTCTGTTCCAGTATTCCAGTTACCTTCTACTGAGTCTATTTCATAAAATCCAAAATTAACCCCTGAATCGTACCTAATATTATCAAAAATAAAAAACTCAGCTTCTGGACCAACATAACATGTGTCTCCAAAACCACCTGTTTTTACATATTCCTCCGCTTTATGAATGATAAATCTAGGATCTTTTTCGTAACGTTTTTTAGTAATAGGATCAACTATGTTACATATTAAAGATAGAGTAGGGACAGCTGTAAAAGGATCAAGAATTGCAGTAGTTGCATCAGGAACCACTAACATATCACTTTCATTAATATCTTGATAACCTCTAATAGAAGAACCGTCAAATCCATAACCATCAGTAAATGAATCTGTTTCGAGTTCATGAAGCGGCACACTGAAGTGTTGCCACATTCCAGGCATGTCAACAAATTTGACATCAACCATTTTGACTTTATTGTCTTTTGCTGCTTTTAACACATCAGCTGGTGTTTTACATTTTAAATCCATGATGTATACCTCCAAAAAAAGTACCGTGAATTCTTAGAATTAATAAAATTAAAAAATAATAAATTAAATTGCATTGTTTCCTTTTTCTCCAGTTCTAATTCTTATTGCTTCTTCAATATTCGTTACAAAGATTTTTCCATCTCCAATTTTACCTGTATTTGCTGTTTTTTGTATTGTATCAATAGCTTTTTTTAATAATTTATCATCTATTACAACCTCGATTTTTATTTTAGGTATAAAATCTACAATATATTCAGCACCTCTATATAATTCAGTGTGCCCTTTTTGTCTGCCAAACCCTTTACTATCTAAAACTGTCATTCCATTAATACCAATCTTACTTAAAGATTCTTTAACTTCATCTAGTTTAAACGGCTTAATTATTGCTTCAATTTTTTTCATTTCGTTATAAATACAGCACAAAATGTGCCAAATACATCAAAAAAACTAAAAAAAAAGCTTTTTTTTAATTAAAATTGTTTTTTTTTCTAAAAATTAGATTGCCGTAGGAATTTTACACGTTTTTATATAGCCAGGATTTTTTTTTAAATATTTTTGATGATATTCCTCAGCCACATAAAAAATTTTGCATTTACATATTATGGTAACAATTTCTTTTTTAAATTTTTTTTGAATTTCTTTTAGACTTTTACTAGCAATTTCATTTTGGATTTGATTGGTCACACAAATTGCTGATTTATATTGTGATCCATAATCCGGCCCTTGTTTATCTAATGACGTTGGGTCATGAATATGCCAAAATTGTTTAAGTAATTGGTCATATTTTATAATTTTAGGGTCGTATGTAACTTCAACAACTTCTATATGACCAGTATCACCTGCACAAACTTTTTTATAATTTGGGTTTTTTGTTTTACCACAAGCATAGCCAACTCTAGTAGATAAAATTCCTTTAAGATTAGAATAAAATTCTTCTACATGCCAAAAACAACCAGCCCCAAGTATTGCTTTTTCTAATTTCATTTTAAATATATTATAATTAAGTAAAAAATAATAATTAGAATAAAAATAATAAAAAAATACTTCAATAATTTAAAAAATTCATTCATAAATAAATTAGTTAATTTTTTTTTTAATTTTTTTTAATAGATTTAGCATTTTTCTTTTATTTAATCTCCCAGTGTTTACATTTCTCGGACTTGGGTGATATGAACCTATTATGATTAATTTGTTGTTTATTTTATAACTAATTCCATGGGAAAATTTATATTTATTATTGTTATCAATAATTTTTTTTTTTTTAAAAAATTTAATACAAGCGTCAAAAGCTATTTTACCTAATGCTAAAAAAATCTTACTTTTATTTAATAATTTAATTTCTTCTTCAAAGAAATCGAAACAGGTCGTTAGCTCCTTTGATGTAGGTTTATCTTCAGGAGGAACACATTTTAAAACTGGAGTCATATAACTATTAAGCATTTTTAATCCATCATTTTTATGTTCAGATTGTGGTTTATTTGTAATTTTAGATTTGTGCAAACAATCAATTAAAAAATCTGCCGATTTATCACCTGTAAAAACTCTTCCAGTTCTATTTCCTCCATGAGCTGCAGGAGCTAAACCTAAAATTATTAATTCTCCTTGTCTGTCACCATAACCTAACACAGGTTTTCCCCAATATTTCCAATCATTATATCTTTTAGTTTTATTTCGGGCTATTTTTTCTCTAAAATTAACGAGTCTCTTACATTTTCTGCAATTTAATATAGATTTATTTAGACTATTCCAGTTTTTTGATAACAATTTTCTAGATTATAAAAAAAAAAACGGCTCTTAACAAGATGTTAAGAACCGTTTAAAGAAGTTTAACAATTAAACTTCAGCGCATGCATAGCTATTAATTTCTAAACCAACAGCTACTTCTGCAACTTTAGGTGTATACCAAGTCATAGTGACCTCCCTTTAAAGTTATTATAATAGTATTCAATTTTTTTTAATTGATCTAATGATTTTTTTTGTATAAAATAATCGAAATTATCGATTAGTAATATCGAGTAGATTTAATTATGTTTCACCCAACTTTTCGTCAATTAAAATATTTAGTTTCAATATCAAAGAATTTACATTTTGGAAAAGCTGCTAAAGAATGTTTTGTAAGCCAATCCACTTTAAGTTCTGGTATCCAAGAGTTAGAAAGATTATTAAATGTTAAGTTGCTTGAAAGAACAAAAAGAACAGTATTTTTAACTCCTTTAGGTAAAGAAATTTCAAAAAAAGCTGAATCTATCAATATTGAGATGAACGATGTTCTAGATTTAGTAAAGTCAGCGCAAGAAAAAATGTTTGGGGAAACTAGATTAGGTGTAATTCCAACTATAGCACCATACTTGCTACCGAAATTAATGCCAAAAATTAGAAAACATTATCCAGGTTTAAATTTAAAGTTAGTAGAGGATCAGACAGCTAATATTTTAAGCATGCTTTATTCTGGAAGTTTAGACTTAATTTTAATTGCAAAACCCTATAAAACTGAAAATTTAAACGTTGAGTTAATAAAAAAAGACTTTTTTCATGTCGCGTTGCCTTTTAATAGCAGTCTTTCGAAGATAAAAAAAAAATCATTAAATAATAGCGATATTAGTCAAACAAATATGTTGTTATTAGATGAAGGACATTGTTTAAGAGATCATGCACTACAAGCATGCAGCAAGGAAACTAAGCAAAAAATCGATGCTTTTAAAGCAACAAGCTTGTTAACTTTAGTGCAGATGGTTGCTAATAATACTGGAATTACATTACTTCCAGATTTAGTTATAAATTCAGAATTGTTAAAAAATAGTAAGATTAAAATTTTAGATTATGAAAATAATAAAAATTTTAGAGAAATAGCTTTATGCTGGAGATTATCATCTCCTAGAAATAATGATTTTTCTAATTTTGCCAGTTTTTTAAGAAAATCAATTTAGAAATTAATGAAGAGTATCAACTATTCTTTTATATTCTTTTGGGTCAGTAACTTTTTTAAACACACCATAAAACCTTACATATCCCATTTTATCTCTTTCTTTTAAAGCTTTTAATATAAATTCTCCAATTTTTTTTGTTGGAACACTATCTTTTCCGATATCTTGTATTTTTTCATTAACTTCGTTAGAAATTTGTTCTGTTTTTTTTTCTTGATCAACACAGCCATTTAAAGCAACTTTAACAGATTGAAATATTCTTTCTTTACTAAAAGGTATAATTTGACCATTTCTTTTAATTACAGTTAGTTCAGGTCTATGTATTCTTTCATATGTTGTAAATCTATATCCACTCCCACATGTGCAAACTCTTCTTCTTCTAATCATTGAGCCATTTTTTGTTACACGCGAATCTGTTACAGTAGTATTATTAAGGTTAAATACCTTCATATCTTTTTTTTGAATTGATTCGTTGCAAATTGGGCATAATTGTTTAATTTTTTTTAACATTTTTTACTTGTAATGATGTTTCATAATACAATATATAGTATATATGAAATTATATATACAATACAAGTATTTTATTTGTCAAGCAAAAATATGTTGATAATATGTTAGGAAACTTAAAAAAAAAATTGAACATTAAAAAAAATATAATAATTCTAGGATCCTTTATTGCATTATCAAGTTGTAGCGCATTAGTGCCAACTGGTAGTGAAACTTTTAAATTTTTAGGTATCGCTAAAGGTGTAGGTGATTTGACGTTATACGCTAAAACAGGTAAAACCGTAAATGATCATATATTATCCGCAGCTGTTAAAAAAGATTGTAAATTAGGAAGAATTATACAAAAAAGACCGATTTGCATAGAATTAGATCCTAGCACACAAAAATTTAGTATCTTCAATAAAGGTAAGGTTGTAAGTAAAAATAATGTAATTAAAATGAAGTTTCCATCTGAGGTTTATGATTTAAATAATTCTCTTGAACAAAACGTAAGAAAAACTCTTAAAAATTCAAATCTTAGATTAATTTTCTAAATTTAACTTTGTATATATAATCTTTCTTTAAATAATTTTTTAGAAAAAAACATAAAAATTATTGTCACAATAAGCATTAATATAGTAAAAAATAAGAAATAACTTGCTCCTGACAAAATTATACTTCCATCACTTTTTTCATTATAAAAGTTTATTAGACTTGTATATATATTACCTATAGCAATGCTTAATAAAAAAACAGACACTGTTATCGATTTAAATTTTTTCGGTGCTTGAGTATAAGATATTTCTAAACATGTTATAGAAACAAAGATTTCACCACTTGTTAATATTGCATAAGCTAGAATTTGCCATCCAATATTTACTTTTATACCGATATCAATCCAAAATTGAATAATAGTAATTATTAGAAATGATATAAATGTTAAAAAAAATCCAATGGAAATTTTATTTATGTAATTTAAGTTTATATGATTGTTTAATATCGGATACAAATATTTATAAAATAAAGGAGTAAAAATTAATATCATAATTGGGTTTAGAGAAAAAATCTGTGAACTAAGAATTTCAATTCCAAAAATATTTCTATCCATTTTTTCTGCTTGTAGTATCCATGACGATCCTGTTTGATCAAATAAACACCAAAAAAAAGATACAAATATAAAAATAATTAAAAGTTGGAATATATTTTTTATATTTTTTTTATTAAATAGTTCAATAAATGATTTATGACCTATTGGTTTTATATGTATAAATTTATATCTACCCAACCAAAAAAAGAATGTAGCTAAAAACATAAATATTCCAGGTAAACCAAATGCAATACCAGGGGAATAATGTTCTAATAAATAAGGAATTAGTAAGGTTGAAGTAAAAGCTCCTAAATTAATAGATATATAAAACCAGCTAAACGCTTTACTTATAAAAGATATATTATTTTTACCAAATTGATCTCCTAAATGTGCAGAAACACAAGGTTTAATTCCGCCAGAGCCAATAGCAATAAGAGTTAATCCAACTGATAGGCCAAACTTAGATGGGTCAATCGCAAGTGTTAAATGACCTAGACAATAAACTAAAGACAATAATATTATTGTTTTATATTTTCCCAAAAAAATATCAGATATTAACGCTCCAATAATAGGAAAAAAATAAACAGCTGATGTAAATAGATGAAAATAAGCTTTAGCATTTTCTTCAGAAAGATTTGCTTCGCCTGTTTCTAAGAATAAATATTTTGTCATATAAATGACTAGTATTCCTTTCATGCCATAGAAACTAAATCTTTCGGCTGCTTCGTTTAAAATTATATACGGTATTCCTTTAGGTAGGCTTTTTGTATTTAATGGTTTATGTAAAAATTTACTCACTTATTTTTTTTATTATTTTATTCATAAAATTATAACAAATTGAAAAATGGCCTTCATTTGATTTTATATAAATTTTTTTATTTTTTAGTTTTGCTTTATAGTGATTTGCAATTGAAATGGGTACAGTTAGATCAGAAGCTCCATGCCAAATAAATATTTTTTTTTTTATATTTTTTATATTAAAACCCCAATCTTTTGCATATAACTGAGCATCTCTATGGACACCAGTAGTGCTGTATCTTAAGGCTTCTTTAAAATTCTTAATTAACTTTATACCTCTATTTATTGTAAATAATTTCAAATCAGACTTTGGTAATGGAATTTTTTTTTTCCATCTTAAAAAATTATTTTCTAAATTATTTTTTAATAATCTTGCTCTAATAAAGTTTAGTAAAAACCAAGATAAAATTGGTTTTTTTCCATAATATAATAATAATCCAACTCTACCTTTACTCATTCCATTAACATTGTGAGGTCCTAATCCACATATTATTGCAACAGATTTAAGTTTATCGTCATTTATTAAATAGGCGCAAGAAAGAGCGAAGGGAGCACCACCTGAAACTCCAATTATTGAAAACTTTTTTATTTTTAATTTATTTGCTACTTCTAATACTATCTTAGGCCAATCTAATATTTCAAATTTTGATATAGGATCTGATATTCCGTATCCAGGTCTTTCAAGCGCTATTAAAAAACAATTTTTTTTATTTAAAGGTATATTTTCTAATTCAAACCTAGATCCGGGCCAACCATGAAAATAAAATATCGGAAAATTACTCTTATTCCCATATATTTTATAACCAATAGATTTCCCACTCCTTAATTTAATTAAGGGGTTTTTTTTTGGAAAAATACTCATACTAAAAAATTCTTATGAATTTTTAGTAGCTATATTTTTTGCAGTTCTTGTTGAAGTAAAACTATTTGATGTTGCTATATTTCCAGCTATTCTTTTTTTTGAAAAAGCGTAAGAATTAGCAGTAGCAATGTCTTTAGCTTTTCTTGAAATTAATTTGTTACTCATAATTAAATAATAAAGTTTATAAAAAGAGATATAAATCATTATAATCAATTTGCAAGTAATGAAAATTTTTTTTTTAACTTTTTTATATGTTTAAATATAGAAAAAAAATTGATGAAAAGATTGCAGAGAAAATTGTTAAATATTTGATAAAAACATCTGTTACTCCAAATCAAGTTACAACATTTAGTTTATTATTAGCAGCATTTGCTGCAGTTTTTTTTAGTTTTGGAATTTATTTTTTCTCTGTTATAGGTTCAATTTTATTTATTTTNTCAAAATTCTTAGATCATGTTGATGGNCAATTAGCAAGAGAGCTNAAAAAAGAAAGTAAATTTGGATGGTATTATGATAGTTTTGTTGATACAGCNACATACNTACTAATGTTTATAGGTATTTCTGCNGGAATACCNCCAGNAACNTTTGAAATTAAGTTTTTTANTATTGTAGATCTAGATTTACAAAATTATTTATTATTTTCAGCTATTNTTGCATCTATTTTTAANACTNTNTTAGGAATTATTCATAGATATAGNACAAGTAAAGATTTTTATGGNTTTCCAGNAACNGATAAGGTTGCATTAGAGGATGGNATATATTTAATTGGNCCNATTACTTGGATTGGTTTAATTAATTTATTTTTTTTNGCAGCTNCTNTAGGTTCNGTTGTTTTTGTTATTTATAATTTGAAAAGATTTGTAAAAACTTTTAATTAAAGTTTTTGGCCCATGATACTTTTCTNGCNTCNGCNAGATCAAACGCATCATTTACATCAAGCCATTGACCNGCAACATAAAGAACATTAANTTTAATTTTATTTTTAATTAAGTNGTTGAAAAGATCNGGCATTCCTAATTTNTNAAAATTTTTGTTTTTATTTATTTTTTTAAGCTCAGTTNTAATTATTTTTGATCCAATTGNATTTGTTTTCATTAANCCAATCCATTGNCCAGTAATTTTCTTTTTNAATTGATTACCCATNGATATNAATGTNGCTGGTTTTTCTTCAAGTAAATAATTTCCAGTAAATTTTCTATCACAAATNACNAGATCTTTTTGAGATTTNTTTATTTTATCTTTTANNAGGGCATCTACAACTATTACNATNTCNCCTTTTGTTGATAGTAAAGCATCTAGAATNTATTTTCTAAAAACTATATCTCCNTAAGTNATAATNCAATCATCTTTTATTTCATTTGATAATTNATTAAGAGAAAATAANTCNCCNGTTTTTGCGTANNTTTTATTNTGNATAATATTTAGATTTGAAAGATTATTATTTTCTTCAATTACGNTATTTTTATATCCAGAAACTATTGAGATTTTTCCAATATTATCTTTTTTTAANGTTGAAGTTAATCTTTCTAAAAGNGGTTTNCCTTGTATGTCNAACATACATTTTGGTTTATTTTTTGTTAAATGTTTAAGTTGNTGNCCTCTAGAAGCAGCTAAAACAATTCCATTATAATTTTTCTTTTCTAATAAATATTTTTTTTCAGCTTCATACAATTCTTCATTNCCTGCTAAATCGAANACTTCNTTTAAACTGGATATTTTTTCTTCTAANCCTTTAAGAGTTTCTTTTTTAATTAGATGATTTGTTACATCTTGAATTGCTTTAATCGATGCTCTTAGTGAATGATTNGCCCATATTAATGCAGAAAAACCTGCTTTTTTAAAAACACTTGTTTGAGTTTTGTAATAAGTTGTAGGAATAATAATAACAGGACATTTATTANCCCAATCTTTTTTAAATTTTAANACTTCATCAGCTTTGTCTTTACTNGAGTGAATAAGTATAGCNTCNGCTCCTGCTTTATAATAAGCTTCAGCTCTTTTAATTGCTTCNCCAATTCCCCAACCAGCNANTAAAGCCTCAATTCTTGCAACTATAGAAAAATTNNNATCTTCTTGNGTNTCNTTACCAGCTTTTATTTTNCCACAAAANTCNTCTATATCTGCTAACTTTTGATATTTTTTAACAAANGAATTTNTTTTNGGATATTGTTTNTCTTCAATACAAACNCCTGCAATTTTTCTTTGACATAATTTTGAAACTAGTCTTCTAAAATTATTAAAATTTCCATAACCAGTNTCTCCATCAACTAGTATTGGAATTGTTGTTGCGTCAGACATAAATTCTAAAACATCTAAAATTTGTGTCCAAGAAGCTTCATTACTATCTCTTACTCCTAAAGCAGTAGAAATAGATAAGCCAGAAGCCCAGATACCTTTGAATCCACTTGCCTCAACTATTTTTGCGGTCATACCATTATGTGCTTCCATTAAAAAAGACAATTCTTTGCTATTAAGTTCTTTTTTTAATAGTTGAGATTTTGATAATTTTTTTATACCTATATCTTTAGAATGAATTATTTTCATATGTTAAAATTATATTAAAAAATATAAAATATTACAAATATATGACGTAAATATTACTTATATATTTTAAAGTTAAAAAAAATGAAAGCTTTAATACTTGCAGCAGGAATAGGTAAAAGATTAAATGTTAACTTACCTAAGATTTTATTGAAAATTGGAAAAAAAACTTTGCTAGAAAGACATTATGAAAATTTATTAAATTTTGGAATAAAAGAAATTGGACTTGTTGTAGGTTATAAATCAAATTATTTGGTTAAATTTATAAATAAAATTGATAAAGAAAAAAAAATTAAAATATTTAAAAATTTAAAATATAAGGAAGGAAGTATCGTTTCTTTAGTTTGTGCAAAAAGTTTTTTTCAAAAAAAAGGAGATTTAATATTAATGGATGGTGATGTTTTATATGATAAAAAGATTTTAAAAAAACTTATTTCTACTAAAGAAAAAAATTCTTTATTACTTGATAAAAAAATTGAGCCAGGGGATGAACCGGTTAAAGTTTGTATAAAAAATAATAAAGTTTGTGATTTTGGTAAAATTATTGATAGTGATTTTGATTTCCAAGGAGAGTCTGTTGGTTTTTTTAAATTCTCTAGGGATGCAGCTTTTATGCTTTTAAATGAATCAAAAAAGATTATGAAAAATAATAAGAACGCAATGTACGAAGATGCAATTCAAAAAATAATTAAAGATAAAAAAATTTTTATAGCTTTCGAAAATATTACAAATTTACCATGGATTGAAATTGATTTTAAAAAAGATTTACAATTAGCAAAAAAAAATATTTTAAAAAAAATTAATGAATAATTTTTTAAACAAATTATCTCTATCTACTCCTTGGGACCAAAAACTTGCATATATTATTTCAAAACCATTTATTTTTTTTAGAGTACACCCAAATATAGTCACTGTTATAGGTATTTTATTTGGTACAGCTTCACTTATTTGTTATTCTTTTGGAAATTTATTTTATGCAAAAATAGCTTCGTTATTATTTTTTATTGCTGCATGCTTTGACCATGTTGATGGTGAGGTTGCTCGAAAATTAAATAAATCAAGTACATTAGGTCACTATCTAGATCATATGGGCGTTTGTCTTTCATATATATTTTTATTTATTGGACTTGGCCTTTATGCAGAAAAAAATTTTAACACCGACTTAACTTATAGTTATGTTTCTGCTTTTTGTGTTTTTTTAATTATGACTATTAGATTTGTTTTAGAAAGAATGAAAGGAGGGATTGCTATTGAACAAAAGAATATATTAGGATTTGAACACGAAGATATAATTTACATCGTAATTCCTATAACTTTTTTTAATAAGATTGATATTTTTTTATTATGTTCTTTTATAGGAACACCAATTTTTTTATTTATAACTATTTTTATATTTATTAATAAAACTAAAAATTTATAATTTTTTTTTTATTTCTTTAAAATCTATTTTTTGATTAAAACCCAAAATTAAACCAATTGAGATCCAGATAACTTCTCTTAATCTTCTGATTATAGCTACAGCCAAACCTAAAGGCGTTGAATCTTTTAATACATTTACAGCTAAAACAAAAACACCTTCTTGAGTCCCTATGTTAGATGGTATGAAAAAAAGCATAGCTCTTACTAATTGTACAAGTGTTTCAATCGCTATTGCTTCTAAAAAAGTTATTCTTTCATCTAAAAGATAAAAAATTGCATATAGTTCAAGTGCTCCAAAAAACCAATTGCTTAGATTTAAAAATAATATTTTGAAAAAATCTGCTTTTGTTTTTTTATAAAAATTAGAAATCTTATTTTCTGTATCTTTTAAATGTTTAAAAACGTTATTAAATTTTTTTGAAAATTTATTTTTAAAAATATTGTGTAGTTTTGATGTTAGTTTATATCTTTGTACAATAAAAAATAAAGAAATTAACGTTGTAAATAAAACAAATCCAACCAAAGCAGCATTTTCAAAATTCTCACCGAATTTACCTGTATAAAAAATACTAATAAGGCCAATAAAACAAAAGATTATTAATGCAAATAGAATAATTGTTTTTGCTAATATTAATGAGCCAATAGATAATTTATATTTAATTCCAAAATTGTTTTTTAACAAAAATGCTTTTACAGGTTCTCCGCCTACTTGAAAAAGTATATAATTAAACGCTTCTCCAATAATTCTAATTTTAAAGACTTGGTAAATTTTTAATTTTGTTTTTGCTAAATTCTCTATACACAACTGCCATGAGTAGCTATCTAAAATAAAGCCAATAAAATAAATAATTAAGATAGCAAAAAAATTAAATCTTAATTTGTTTAGTTCATTTAAAAAAGAATTAAAATCAACTTTATTAAATATAAAAATTAGTAGAGCAATTCCGAAGATTAAATAAAGAAACTTAAATTTAGACAAATGTAGATATCCTTTTTTTAATTATTTATAATAAAATACTCTATAGAGCTTATATCTTCTATATAAAAGAAATATGTCAAAAAAATTTAAAAAAAAATTACTTTTCACACCAGGACCGCTTAATACATCGGATACAACGAAACAAAGTGTTCTTTCAGATTGGGGCTCAAGAGATGTAGATTTTATTAGAATCAATAAAACATTAATGTCTAATCTATTAAGACTAGGCAATGCAAATAATGAATATGTTTGTTTGCCGATTCAAGGTAGCGGAACTTTTGGTCTAGAAGCTACACTAAGCACATTACTTAATTATAAATCTAAGATTTTAATTTTGTCTAATGGAGTGTATGGAAATAGAATTATTGATATTTGTAAAAGAATTGGAAAAAGATTTCTAACTTTAAAATTTAATGAAGATTCTTTAATTAATATTAATAAAATTAAAGAAACTATAGCTAAAAATAAAACAATTTCACATATTGCATTAGTACATTGCGAAACCAGTAGTGGAATTTTAAATCCATTAAAAGAAATATCATTAATTTGTAAAAAGTTTAAAAAAAAATTAATTGTTGATGCTATGAGTTCATTTGGAGGAATAAATATAAATATAAAAAAATATAATATAGAGGCATTAGTAAGTTCTGCTAATAAATGTTTAGAAGGAATACCTGGATTTTCTTTCTCTATTATTAAAAAAAGTTCTTTATCAAAATCAAAAAATAATTCTACTTCATTATCTTTAGATTTATATGATCAATGGAAAGGATTTGAAAAAAATAATCAATGGCGATTTACACCACCTACACATGCTATTGTTGCATTATCATCGGCTTTACAACAATTAAAAAAAGAAGGTGGAATAAATAAACGAAATGCAAGATATAGAAAAAATTATTCAATTCTTTTGTCGGGTATGAAGAAAATGGGTTTTAATTGTTTTTTAAACGAAGAACTTCATTCACCAATAATAGTTAGTTTTTTTATTCCTAAAAATTTAAATTTTAAATTTTTATATAACAAGCTTAGTAATTTAGGATTTGTAATTTACCCTGGAAGCGTTACTAGTAAAAAAACTTTTAGAATTGGTTGTATTGGGAATATTTATCCAAATGATATAAAAATGCTTTTATTGGCTATAAAAAATATTATTAAAAAAAAGCGTATTAAACATTTATCAAATTAATTTTTTTATTAAAATAGTTTTATGCTAAGTGAAAAACAAATCAAAAAGTTTAAAGATGATGGTTTTGTCTTAATTCCAGGTTTATTTAATTCTTCTGAAGTAAATAAAATTTTGCAATATACAGAGGAGCTTCAGAATGCTCCTGAGATATCAGGCAAAGAATGGAAATATTTTGAAGAAAGTAAAATTAATGAAAAAGAAAAAGTTTTAGCAAGAATAGAAAACTTTTGTAAATATCATAAAGGGTTTCATGAATTATGTACAAAAAGTAGAATTATTGATTGTGTAAATGATTGTTTTGGGGAACAGGGAATATTATTTAAAGATAAAATTAATTTTAAGATGCCAGGTGGGGCAGGCTTTACTCCTCATCAGGACTCTCAAGCTGGTTGGGATGATTATGCAAAGTTTTATTTAACGGCGATGGTTAGTGTTGATGAATCAACTATTAAGAATGGTTGCTTAGAATTTGCTCCTGGACACAATAAATCAGGTCTAATAGGTAAATTATGGAAACCATTATCAGATGAAGATATGAAAAATATGAAATTTGTTCCAATTGAAACTAAACCAGGAGATGCTGTTTTTTTTGATTGTTATGNGCCTCATAGATCTGAGCCAAATTTAACAAACAAGCCTAGAAGGATTTTATATTTAACATATAACAAATTAGTTGACGGAAATTTTAAAGAAATGTATTACGATGATAAGTATAAGAATTATCCGCCAGATGTAGATAGAGATCCAAATAAAGATTACAAATTTAAAGTTTAATTTTTCAAAAAATTTTTAAATCTTTTTGCAACATCTTTTGGTTGTATTGTAGGTCTTCCTAAATTATCGATAGATCCTTTTTTAATTTTAATATGAATAAAAATAGGACCATTAGTATTTACTAAATTTTTTTTTAAAATTTTCGAAAAATCATTTGTGTTATCTGTTGAATAAGATTGTTTATAACCACAATTTATTGCAACATTTGCAAATTCAACATTTGTAGCATTTGTTAATTGTTGTCCGGTTGAGTCGTGCACATTATTATCTAAAAGTATATGAATTAAATTTTTTGGTTGATTAGCACCAATTGTAGACATGTTTCCCATTTTCATAAGCAAAGATCCATCTCCATCTAATACAATTATTTTTTTTTTTTGAATTTAAAGCAACGCCCAAAGCAATAGCGCTAGCACAACCCATTGAACCAACTTGATAAAAATAATTTTTACAATCATTCAAAGTAAATAGTTCTCTTCCAGTTTTACCAGTTGTTGTAATGACTGCGATATTATTATTAATATTTTTTTTTATTTCTTCTAGAACTTGAAATCTATTAGGAATTTTATTTTTGTAAAAAATACTTGCGTTATTTCTTTTTTTTATAAAAAACTTTTTTTGTTTTAAAACTTCTTTTTTAATTGTTTCTTTTCTCATTATNAAAGCATAAGGCAAAGATTNATTGTTAATTGAATTATTAATTTTAGAAANAACTTTAATTAATTTCTTTTTATTTGTTGGAAATATTTCGTTTTTTACTTTTGATAAAGAAAGTATTTTTTTAGTTATTTCCCCCATTAACTTATGCTGAGGCTCATCTTTTATTTTGGGGTCTCCTCTCCAAGTTGTAATTAATAAGATTGGAATTTTAAATGGATAATTTAGTGATGTTAATGGATTTATAGTATTTCCTAGACCAGAATTNTGTATCATAACAACGCCTTTTTNCCCAGCCAGCCAAGCCCCTGATGCTATTCCTACAGCTTCTCCCTCACTTGTAGCACCAATATATTTTATTTTTTTAGAATTTATAACCCCATTTATTACTGGTGTTAAATACGAACAAGGAACTCCTGTAAAAAAAGTAAAACCATANTTGGATAATTGTTTTATAAAAAAATTTGCAGATATCATAAATAATAATATTAATTTAGTATATTTATTATAAAGAATATAATAAATAACTTATGGAAGAAGACGAAAATATTAAAAAAGAAATANTAAAAGAAAAAAATTACGAATCTTATGATATTGCTGAGCTTAAAAATGAAATAATTTTATTAAAAAAGCAGCTAAATTACTTAGAAAAACTATTAAAAGAAAAAAAATTAAGCCAAAATAAGGCGGGAGAAATTTTCAAAAAATAAAGGTTTTTTTTAATAATTACAAATAGTATAATATGNCAACCTTTTTATAAAGAGGGAGGTATTATGAATAAATTAGTTGCGTTATCTTTGGCAATTGGTGGAGTAGGTGGTATTATGACTTGGATCTATACATCCACACCTTTAGCTCTATCAATACCAATTTCCTTTATTGCTTGGGCATGTTTTGTTGCTGCAGGCGGTAACAACAAAGCATTAAGTTCCACGATCTCTGCTTGGCTTTGGGGTGCTGTAGTTGCTTGGTTAACTGCACTCGTATTAATTCCAAATCTAGGAGGATTACCTGCTGGATTAGGAGTTCCCGTTGCTATTGCTGCTAGTGTGTTTGTACTTATATATGGTACAAAAGTTAAGGCTTTTTCATTAGCGCCAGGAGCAGTTTATGGATATGCTGCATTTTTTACAGCATTTCTTGCCGGAACAGATGCTTTACAATCTGCTAGTCTCGGAAACCCACTTATTCTAACAGCTCTTTCAGGTATTGCTGGTGCAGTACTTGGTTTAGTTGCATTGAATGTTTCCGCTTCACTTGGCAAATAATTTATAATTATAAGTTAAGAAAAAAATCGGTTATTTTGATTTAAAATAGCCGGTTTTTTCTTATATTATTTGTTTATAATAATCGCTGTGGCGGGAGTAGCTCAGTTGGTTTAGAGCGTCGGCTTGTGGTGCCGAATGTCGCCGGTTCGAATCCGGTCTCTCGCCCCAAATAGTAATATAAATCAGTGATTTAATTGTGTATATTAATAAATTGAATTAATTATTTGTTTGAGTTAAAGGCAAACCAACGCTTTCAAGTAAATTTTTATCTGATCTTGTGTCATTATTTCCTGTTGTTAATAGTTTATCACCATAGAATATTGAATTAGCTCCCGCCATAAAACATAATATTTGAGATTCATTTGATAAATCCTTTCTTCCTGCACTTAATCTTACACGTGATTTTGGCATAATAATTCTTGCTGTAGCACACATTCTTACTAGCTCTAATGAATTAATTTTTTTCCTATGACCCAAAGGAGTTCCTTTTGATGGAACTAAGGCATTAATTGGGACACTTTCTGGATGTGGNNTAAGATTTGATAAAACTTGTAACATTTTAGCTCTATCTTCAATTTTTTCACCCATACCTATTATTCCACCACAGCAAACGGTTATTCCCGCCTTTCTTACTCTCTTAATTGTTTCTATCCTATCTTTAAATTTCCTAGTAGTTATAATTTTTTTGTAAAAATTTGGGCTTGTATCAATATTATGGTTATATGCTTTCAATCCAGCTTTTGCTAGTTTATTTGCTTGTTTTTGGTTTAGCATACCAAGAGTAACACATGTCTCCATTCCAATTTGATTTATGCCTGTTATCATTCTAATTATTTTGTCAAATTCTGGCCCATCCTTTATTTCTCTCCATGCAGCACCCATGCAAAATCTAGATGCACCTGATTTTTTTGCTTTTTTAGCTTTTTTAATAACTTCGTTAACACTTATTAAAGATTCTTTTTTTACCCCTGTNTTATAGTGCGCTGATTGAGGACAATATTTACAATTTTCTGGGCAAGATCCTGTTTTAATACTTAGCAAACTAGCAAGTTGNACATCTTTTTTTGGAAAATATTTTTTATGTATTTTTTGAGCTTTAAAAATTAATTCAAACAAAGGTAANTTTAATATTTTTAATATCTGATTTTGTGTCCAATTTGATCTAATCATAACTATATATAAAATGATATACTGAAGTTAAATAGAATACAGTTTTAAATCTTATTTTAAAATGTTAAAAAAAAATATTTATGATCACACAGTNTTAACTTGCAAAGATCACACAGATTTAGATAAAAAAACAATAAANAAGTTTATGTCTGGCTATAAGCTAATGGAAAATGCTGGAAAAATAATTTTTGAAATAATAAAAAAAAAATTTAATAAAAATAAGAATATAAAAATATTATGTGGTTCTGGTAACAATGGAGGAGATGCATTTATAGTTGCAAAATTATTAAAAGAAAATGGTTTTAAAAACATTGAATTGTTTTGCTTAATTACAAAAAATAAATTAAAAGGTGATGCAAAATTAGCTGCTGAAAAAATAAATATTAATATACAGAATATCTCTAATTTAAAAATAACCAAAGGCAATCTTATTATTGATGGACTTTTAGGATCTGGTTTAAATAAAAATATTGCTGGTAATTTAAAAAAAATTATTGAAAAGATTAATTCGAAAAATCATTATTGTATTTCTATAGATATACCTTCAGGAATTAATGGGGACACTGGTGAAATAAAAGGAGTTGCAGTTAAATCTGATTTAACAATAACTTTTACAAAAAAAAAACCCGGACATCTAATATCACCAGGAAAAGAGTATAGTGGNGATGTAATTGTTAAAAATATAGGGATAGATTTAAAAAAATTATTTTTTAAACCAAGAATATATGAGAACAATCCTAATATTTGGAAAAAAGATTTCCCATGGCCAAATCAAAATTCTCATAAATATACTAGAGGATTTACATTAATTATTTGTGGAGAAAAAATTACCGGAGCTTCTAGATTAGCTGCAAGAGGAGCCGCAAGAATTGGATGTGGCTTACTTTGCCTTGGTGTTCCAAAAAAAAGTTTCAACATTTATGCTACTGAAAATCCTATAGCATTAATTGAGACTATTGATGATGAAGCCGATCTAAAAAACATACTAAAAGATAAGAGAATTAACACTATTTTAATTGGCCCTGGTTTAGGCGTTAACAAAAAAAAATTAAATTTAATTTTAAAAGTAATAAAAGATAAAAAAAGAATAGTTGTTTTAGACGCTGATGCTTTAAAAAATAATTTTAAAAAGATTGCTGAAAAAAGTAATAGTGAAATTATTGTAACTCCTCATTATGGTGAGTTTTCTAAAATTCTAAAAAATCTAAAAATAAAAAAAACTAATGATAATTTATCTTTAGCAAAAAAATTTGTAAAAAAAACAAAATATAATTTATTGTTAAAAGGTAATTCAACTATCATTTCTTCCAATGACGGAAAAATTGTAATAAATACAAATTCATCGCCGTTTTTAGCAACTGGTGGATCGGGAGATGTTTTAGCGGGAATGATAACAGGGCTAATTGCACAAGGTATGAAAATTTTTGAATCATGTTGTGCTGCAACATGGATTCACGGCGAAATTGCAAAAAAATTAGGTCCGGGATTAATAGCAGAAGATTTGCCTGATATGATACCTAAAATATTAAAAAAATTAAAATAAAGATTTTATTGAATTTTTAATATCATTGAGTATTTTCGTATGAAGAAGATTGTTAGCGGGTGTGGCGGAATTGGTAGACGCGCTGGTCTTAGGAACCAGTGGATTTTTCCATGGGGGTTCAAGTCCCTCCACCCGCACCAAAAAAATACATGAATAAAAATAAATAGTAAATATTATAGTTATTATGTTAGTTAAGGAATTAAAAAAGAATGGATTACAAGTAGAACTAAAAGTAAACATACCTGCTAAGGATGTTACTGAAAAATTGAATCAAAGTTTAATAAAAATATCAGAAGATGTTGAAATTGAAGGTTTTAGAAAAGGAAAAGTTCCACTAGATATTGTTAGACAAAGGTTTGGACAAAATGCTTTAAACGAAACTTTGGATGAACTAGTTCAATCTTCTACAAATGAGATAATAAGAGATAAAAAACTTAAACTTGCAATCAAACCAAAGATTGACGTCAAAAATTTTGGAGAAGAAAAAGGATTAGAATATATTATGTCACTTGAGGTAATACCGCAATTTAAAACTGAAGATTTAAAAAAAGTCAAGTTAACTAAATTTGTTTCAGAAGTTGATGAAGATGATTATAAAAAAACTTTAAATACTTTTTCTAAAGTTCAGCAAAACTTTGAAAAAAAAGATGGAAAAAAAGTAAGTGTCGGTGATGGAGTTTTACTTAATTTAAAACCTATGTATGAAAATGAAATCGTAAAGGAAGCACAAATTGAAAATAAGATGACAATTGTAGGAAACAAAATGATGATTCCTGAAATTGAAGAAAAAATTATTGGTTCTAAAGCAGGGGATAAATTAAATTTTGTTTGTAAATTTCCAAGTAATTTTCCTAACAAAAACATTGCCAATAAAGATGTGAAAGTAGAAATTGATATTTTAGAGGTTAGAGTTCCTAAAGAAAATACTTTAGATGATAATCTTGCCAAATCTTTAGGTGCTAAAAATTTAAATGATTTAAAGGAAAAAGTTAAAAAGCAAATGCAAGGTGAATTGGATAATGTTTCTAAAATGTTAATAAAAAAGGACTTGATAGATCAATTAGACAAAATCCACAAAATTAGCCTTCCTCAAGGTTTGGTAGATTATGAATTTAATAATATTTGGGCAAAATTTAATGATGATAAATCAAAAGGTCTGATTGATGATACTGACAAAAATAAAAATGAAACTGTTTTAAAAAAAGAATATAAATTAATAGCTGAAAGAAGAGTGAAGGTTGGACTAATTTTAGCAAAAATTGGAGAAGATAATAAAATAGAAGTCGAAGAGTCTGATTTAAAAAAAGCTATTGAAGAAGAAATTATGAGACAACCGGATGCAAAAGATAGAATTATAAAATTTTATACAGAAAATTCGCAGGCATTAGCATCTTTAAAAGCGCCTATCTTTGAACAAAAAGTTGTTGATTACATATTAGCAAATATAAAAATAGAAGAAAAAAAGATTTCTAAAAAAGAGTTATTAAAGAAATAAAACTATTTAAAAATAAAATTTAGTTAATATCTATATTAATAATAATGACTAGATCTAAAATAAATAATTTGAGCACATTAATACCTATGGTAGTTGAACAAACATCCAGAGGTGAAAGATCCTATGATATATATTCTAGATTATTAAAAGAAAGAATAATATTTTTAACAGGTGTGATAGAAGATAATGTTTCATCTTTGATTTGCGCACAATTACTTTTTTTAGAATCAGAAAACCCAAATAAAGATATATCATTTTATATAAATTCTTCTGGTGGCGCTGTTACCTCTGGCCTTGCTGTTTATGATACAATGCAATATATTAAACCAGATATTACTACAGTATGTATTGGACAAGCAGCATCAATGGGTTCTTTATTGTTAGCAGCTGGAACTAAAAATAAAAGATTTGCACTTCCACATTCAAGAATTATGGTTCATCAACCTTCAGGAGGAGTTCAAGGTCAAGCCTCAGATATACAAATTCATGCAAATGAAATTCTTACAATAAGAAAAAAGTTAAATGAAATTTATGTAAAACATACAGGACAAGATATTAAAAAAATTGAAGAGCATTTAGATCGAGATAGTTTTATGGGGCCTGATGAAGCAAAGAGCTTTGGCTTAATTGATAAGATTGTTAATAAAAGAGAAGATATAGAAAAAGGATAAATTTTCTATTGCAATTGGCAAATTTAGATTCATATAATTTTATAGGGTCAAAAAATGATAAAATCAACTAGCGATAATTCAAAAAACACTCTTTATTGTTCCTTTTGTGGAAAAAGCCAACATGAAGTAAAAAAATTAATAGCTGGTCCGACAGTTTTTATATGTGATGAATGTGTTGAATTATGTATGGACATAATTAAAGAAGAAAATAAATCTCATGTATTAAAAAGTAATAGCGGTGTTCCTTCACCAAGTGATATAGAAAAAACCTTAAATGATTATGTAATAGGCCAAGAAAAAGCAAAAAGAATATTATCTGTAGCAGTTCACAATCATTATAAAAGGTTACATCATATTTCTAAATCAAATGATGTGGAATTATCTAAATCAAATATTCTTTTAATAGGCCCAACAGGTTGTGGAAAAACATTGTTAGCTCAAACATTAGCTAGAATATTAGATGTGCCTTTCACTATGGCTGATGCAACAACATTAACAGAAGCTGGTTATGTTGGGGAGGATGTAGAAAATATAATTTTAAAATTGCTTCAAGCATCAGATTATAATGTTGAAAAAGCACAACGAGGTATAGTTTATATTGATGAAGTTGATAAAATTTCAAGAAAATCAGAAAATCCTTCAATAACTAGAGATGTTTCAGGAGAAGGTGTACAGCAAGCATTGCTAAAGCTAATGGAAGGAACAACAGCATCTGTTCCACCACAAGGTGGAAGAAAACATCCGCAACAAGAGTTTTTACAAGTTGATACTACTAATATTTTATTTATTTGTGGAGGTGCTTTTTCAGGATTAGAAAAAATTATTGATTCTAGAGAGAAAGATACTTCGATTGGTTTTGAATCAAAACTAAAAATTCATGACAAAGGTGAAAAGACAAATTTATTTAAAAAAGTTGAATCAGAAGATCTCTTAAAATTTGGACTAATTCCTGAATTTATAGGAAGATTGCCTGTCGTAGCAATTTTGGAAGATCTTAATAAAACTTCTTTAGTTGAGATTCTAACAACTCCAAAAAATTCTCTTGTTAAGCAATATCAAAAATTGTTTGAAATGGAGAATGTTAAATTAAGTTTCACAAAGGACGCACTATTGAGTGTAGCAGAACATTCTATTCAGAAAAAAACTGGCGCTAGAGGTTTAAGATCAATATTAGAAAACATATTACTTGATACAATGTACAAATTGCCTGTTTTAGAAGGCTTGGAAGAAGTTGTTGTTAATGCAGAAGTTATAAAGCATCAAAGAGAACCTTTGTTAATTTTTACTGATAAAAAGAATAAAGTTGACACTCCAGCGTAATTGTTTTTTATAGTTACATTTGCTATTAAATTAATCTATTATTAAAATTATAAAAATTGAAAAAAATATCTAACAATAATATAGAACTACCATTATTACCGTTAAGAGACATTGTTGTCTTCCCTGGAATGATAACACCATTATTTGTAGGAAGATCTAAATCTATTCAAGCACTTGAAGAAGTTATGAGTAAGGATAAAACAATTTTTATTGCAACACAAAAAGACGCAGAGACAGATGATCCTATGCCAAACGAAATTTATAATGTTGGATGTATTGGAAAAGTAATACAATTATTAAAATTACCTGATGGTACCATTAAAGCATTAATAGAAGCTCAAGATAAAGCGAAAATTATTAAATATAATAAAAATAAAAACTACTATTTAGTTAATATTGAAATATTAAGTAAACCAAAATTAAATAAATCAAAAAAAAATGATGCATTGGTTAGAAGATTGGTTACTAGATTTGGTTCATATGCAAAATTAAATAGAACTGTACCTTCTGAAGCGTATAGCTCTATATCTCAAATAAGTGATACCTATCAGTTTGCAAACACACTTGCTTCTTACATAGTTTTAAAAATTGAATTAAAACAAAAATTACTTGAAATACCGACAGTCCAAAAACTTTTAGATAAAATTTTAACATATGTCGAGAACGAGATAGGGGTTCTTGAAGTTGAAAAAAAAATTAAATCTCGTGTTAGGCAACAAATGGAAAAAACTCAAAGAGAATATTATTTAAATGAACAATTAAAAGCTGTTCAAAAAGAACTTGGAGATCTTGATCATGGAAAAGATGAATTTTCTGAAATAGAGGAAAAAATAAAAAAAATTAAACTAACTAGTGAGGCAAAAGAAAAAGCAGAATCGGAATTAAAAAAATTAAAATCAATGAGTTCCATGTCAGCTGAAGCTTCAGTAGTAAGAAATTATTTAGACTGGCTAATAAGTGTTCCTTGGGATGAAAAATCAAAAATTAATACTGATTTAAAAAAAGCTCAAAATATATTAAATAACGATCACTATGGTCTAGATAAGGTAAAAGAAAGAATTATAGAGTTTCTTGCTGTTCAAAAAAGAGTAGATAAAATTCAGGGACCAATTCTATGTTTTGTTGGCCCACCAGGTGTAGGAAAAACTTCTTTAGGTAAATCAATTGCAAAGGCAACAAGTAGAGAATTTATTAGAGTATCTCTTGGTGGAATAAGAGATGAATCTGAAATACGAGGACATAGAAGAACATATATTGGATCGATGCCAGGAAAAATAGTTCAAGGAATGAAAAAAGCAAAAAAAAGCAATCCATTATTTTTGTTAGATGAGGTTGATAAGATGGGATTTGATTTTAGAGGTGACCCTGCCTCGGCACTTCTTGAAGCATTAGATACTGAACAAAATAATAAATTCAATGATCATTATCTTGAAGTTGATTATGATCTTTCAAACGTGATGTTTATAACTACAGCAAATACATTAAATATTCCGCCTGCGTTATTGGATAGAATGGAAATAATAAGATTGCCTGGATACGTGGAAGATGAAAAAATTGAAATTGCAAAAAAACACTTAATTCCTAAAAACACATCAAACCACGGATTAAAAAAATATGAATGGAAAGTAAGCGATACTGCATTAAAGGAATTAATTAAATATTATACTAGAGAAGCAGGAGTAAGAAATTTAGAAAGAGAAATAACAAATTTAATCAGAAAAGCTATTAGAGAATTATCAAGTTCAAAGAAAAAAAATATTACAATAATTCCAAAAAATTTAGAAAAATATGCTGGAATAAAGAAATATAGGAAAAATGAATTAGAAGACAAAGATTTAGTTGGTATTACAACAGGACTAGCTTGGACAGAAGTAGGCGGTGAACTTTTATTAATAGAGGCAGTATCCGTAAATGGTAAAGGTAGAATAATAAGTACTGGTAAATTAGGAGAAGTTATGAAGGAATCAGTACGAGCAGCAGAGAGCTATGTCAAATCAAGATCTGATGATTTTGGAATTAATTCAAATTTTTTCAATACTAAAGACATACATGTTCATGTTCCTGAAGGAGCGACTCCAAAAGATGGTCCATCAGCAGGAGTTGCAATGTGTACATCAATTGTATCTGTAATGACAGGTATACCAGTAAAAAGAAATGTTGCTATGACTGGTGAAATAACTTTAAGAGGAAGAGTGTTGCCTATAGGCGGGCTTAAAGAAAAACTTATAGCTGCTAACAGATCAAATATCAAAATTGTACTGATTCCTAAAGAAAACGAAAAGGATCTTACAGAAATTCCAAAAAAATTAATTAAAGGTCTTAAAATTATACCTGTCTCAAATGTTGATGAAGTTCTTAAACATTCATTAACAAAGAAAATATCTCCTATAAGATGGACTAAATTACCAGTTGCAGATAAAAAATCAGCTGGAGACCAACTTATAGTCTAAATGTATAATTTTTATCCACAACATATTTAGAATCTCTATTGACTTTTTATCTTATTTAAAAATAATATTGATGTTAGTTAAGAGGCCGTTGTCTTTTTAGGGAGGAATTATGAACAAAGACGATTTAATTGGTAAAGTTGCTAAAAGTATTGGCGTTTCTAAATCAGATGCAGCTAAATCTGTTGATTCAATCTTTTCAAATATAACAGATAGTTTAAAAAGTGGTAATGATGTAAGATTAGTTGGATTTGGTACTTTCTTAGTTGTAAATAGAGCAGCTACAACTGGAAGAAATCCAAGAACTGGTGAATCAATACAAATACCAGCAAAAAAAGTTCCAAAATTTAGAGCAGGTAAGGCATTAAAGGATTCTGTTAATTAAATTATATTAATCATAAAAAAAGCTAGAAAATATTTTTTCTAGCTTTTTTTTATTTTTAATAAACCTGTAATGTTTTTAATATAAATTATACATATGTTTTTTCATTCCTTTATATATGTAGCTATATCGCTTTTTATTTTATACAGAATTTCAATTAATGTAATTATCTACAGAAGAAAACATAAAGTTTCACTTGGAGATAAAGGACATGAAGACTTAGAAAGAAGAATTAGAGCTCAAGGTAATTTTACCGAGTTTACGCCTATTTTTCTTATTTCTTTAATTGGAATAGAATGGATTGGTTCAATGAAAGAAATTCCATATTATTTAATTTATACTCATACTCTAGGAATAATTTTTGTTTTAGGGAGATTATTTCATATAAAAGGAATGTATGACGGAAGTATTTTTTTTAGAAGAAATGGAATGAGAATTACATTTTATTCTTTGATACTTAATGGATTAGCATTAATAATATCAATTTTTTATTAATGAATATTTCTTGAAAATATACTATATTTCTATATAAACCATGGGGTGATTAGCTCAGCTGGTAGAGCATCTCGTTTACACCGAGGAGGTCGGCGGTTCGATCCCGTCATCACCCACCAAAATTTAATTT
>PBCY01000015.1 GCA_002717245.1 Pelagibacteraceae bacterium | reverse complement strand
TTAATGGCGGACAGGGGGAGATTCGAACTCCCGGTTCTATTGCTAGAACACATCCTTTCCAAGGATGCACAATCGACCACTCTGACACCTGTCCTTATAATTATATTATAATTATTTATTATTTTCGCTAGTCTTAAGAGCTTCTAAGAATGCGGATTGAGGAATATCAACTTTTCCGAATTGTTTCAATCTTTGTTTACCTTTTTTTTGTTTTTTTAATAATTTATCTTTTCTAGTTCTATCTCCTCCATACAAACTACCAGTTACATCTTTTCTATATGCAGGCACTGTTTCTCTCGCAATAATTTTACCCCCAATGGCAGCTTGAATTGGCAATTTATACTGCTGTCTAGGTAAAACATCTTTTAATCTTTTACAAATTTCTCTTCCTCTTTGTTCTGCATGTGTAGAATGAATAATGATTGATAATGGTTCAACTATTTCTTGATTTACTAATATATTTAATTTTATTAATTTACTTTCCCTATAACCTTCTATTTGATAATCAAAACTTGCATAACCAGTTGTGATAGACTTTAATCTATCATAAAAATCGATTATGGTTTCTGCTAATGGCAATCTATATTTAACAACAACAGTTTTTCCCATAAAATTATGTTCTATTTGTTCTCCTCTTCTTGACTCACATAATTCAAAAACGCTTCCCAAATATTTTTGAGGAACAATAATTGTTGAAATTATCCACGGTTCTTCCATTTTCTTTATCAAGGATGGGTCAGGAAACTCTATAGGATTTTGTATTTTTTTTATCTTATTATTATTATCAGTTATTTGGTAAACCACGCTTGGAGCAGTAGTTATAAGTTGAATATTAAATTCTCTTTCTAATCTCTCTCGTATTACTTCCATATGTAATAAGCCTAAAAAGCCACAACGAAATCCTTGTCCCAAAGCAGCAGAGGATTCTTGTTCATAAGAAAAGCTTGAATCATTAAGACTTAATTTTTCTAAACTATCTTTAAAATCATTAAATTGTGAGCTGTCATAAGGAAATAATCCACAAAAGACTACAGGTTGAGAAGGTTTAAAACCTGGAAGTGCTTTGTCACAAGGTTTTTTTTCTTCAGTTAATGTGTCACCAATTTTACAATCAGCTACCCTTTTAATACCCGCAGTAATAAAGCCTATTTCTCCTGCAGATAATTTATCAACGTATTTTAATTTAGGAGTAAATACTCCAACTTTTTCAATGTCATATAATACTTTATTAGACATCATTTGAATTCTTTGCCCAACTTTAAGAACACCATTTCTTACTCTAACTAAAGTAATAACTCCAAGATATTTATCATACCAACTATCAATAACAAAAACTTGCAAAGGGTTTTCATCTACTCCTTTAGGAGAAGGTAAATTATTAATTAATAAACTTAATAAATCCTTAACTCCTTCACCTGTCTTAGCTGATATTTTTATAGCACCTTCTGCTTCAATTCCTATAATGTCCTCAATTTGTTTTATTACTTCATCAGGATTAGAGGCTGGTAAATCTATTTTATTAAGTACTGGAATTATTTCATGATTATTAGAAATGGCTTGATACGAATTTGCTAATGTTTGTGCTTCAACCCCTTGTGTGCTATCAACAACTAAAATCGAACCCTCACAAGCTGCTAAAGACCTATTAACTTCATATGAAAAATCTACATGTCCAGGAGTATCAATTAAATTTAATTTATATTCTTCATTATCATGTTTATAGTTTAGTTGAACTGTTTGAGCTTTAATTGTTATTCCTCTTTCTCTTTCAATATCCATGGAATCTAAAATTTGTTCTCTAAATTCTCTTTGTGTTATGCCGCCACAGTGTTGTATTAATCTATCAGCTAAAGTTGATTTTCCATGATCAATATGTGCAATTATTGCAAAGTTTCTTATATTAGAAATTTTCATTTTTCGTTATTTTTCTCTTAAGACCGCGCCAGTATTATTTACAACATTATCAATAATTTTTTTACAAATTAACTCTATCTCAGAATCTTTTAAAGTTTTGTCCCTAGGTTGTAAAACTATTGAAATCGCTATAGATTTTTTTCCTTCAGGGATTCCTTCTCCTTCATATACATCAAAAATATTAACTTCATCAATAAAATCATTTTCTTTTTCATTTATAGATTTAATTATAGTTTGAGAAGAAATATTTTTGTTTACAATAAAAGCAAAATCTCTTTCAACTTTCTGAAAATTCTTATTACTATCTATTTTTTTTATATCTTTAAATTCATGAGGTAAATCGTTTAGATTCAATTCAAATGCAAAAACAGGGAAATCAATTTGAAATTTTTTTATAATATCAGGATGAATTTCTCCGAATGTTCCAACATTATGATTTGATGAGAAAATTATAGACCCAGATTTTCCAGGATGATAATAATTTATAGTTTCATTATTAATTTCATATGTTTTTAAAGGAAGTTTGCAGCAATTAAGAACTGTTTCTAAATCTAATTTTACATCAAAAATATCAAAATCTCTTTCTTTTTTAAGCCAATGTTTTTTTGTTTTTCCACTTCTTATACCAGACAAATGTAATTGCTGATTATCTTTATATTTTTTATTAAACACAGGGCCTAATTCAAATAAACAAACTTTTTCCTCACCATTATCTATATTATTTTTCACAGCATTCAATAAATTTGGGATTATAGATTTTCTCATAACATTTAAATCATTACTTATTGGATTCTCAATTTCTAAGCTATCGTTAATACCAAAAACTTTTGCATGTTCATTTGACATAAAAGACCATGAAATAGTTTCTACAAGTCCTCTTTGAACTAAAGATCTTTTTATATTTAATTCTCTAATTTGACAACGATTATCTATTTTTTTCTCATTACTTGTATAAATAGATTTAGAGGGAATTTTATCATAACCATAAACACGAATAATTTCCTCTATAACATCTTCTTCATTTTTAATATCGTGCCTCCAAGACGGTGAAAATAAATTATATTTAGAACTAGATTTTGTAATTTTAAATCCAAGTTTATTTAGAATATTTTCTATAATTTTATCTGAAACCTTTACCCCTGTAAAATTCTCGATTTTTTTTTTATTAAGAATAATTTTATTTTTATTTATAGGTATTTTTCCATCAACTATGACTTCGCTTGCCTCGCCTCCACATATTTTTAAAATTAAATTTGTCGCTTCTTCTATACCAAAAGAAACGCTTTCTGGATCAACTCCTCTTTCAAATCTATGTCTTGCATCTGTTTCTATATTTAATATTCTTCCTGTTTTTGCTATAGATATTGGATCAAAAAACGCTGCTTCTAAGAATATATTTTTAGTATTTGAATCACACATTGATAATTTACCGCCAATTACGCCTGCTATGCTTAATAAATTTTTATTATCTTTAATAGAAATCATTTCTTTTGATAATTCATAATTTTTTTCATCTAAAGCTTCCAAATTTTCTTTTCCTTTAGATAAAAAAACTTCTAAATTTCCATTTATTTTATCAGCATCAAAAACATGCAAAGGTCTACTGCAATCAATAGTCAAATAATTAGTAATATCTACTAAAGCAGAAATTGGTTTTAAACCTACCGCTTGTAATTGTTTTTTCAGCCAATCTGGACTCTCACAATTTTTTACATTTTTAATATAACGCCCGTAAAATACTGGGCAAAGTGATCTAGCTTCTTTTGAAATCTTTATATTAATTTTACTTTTAAATTTACCTTTATTTTTTAAAATTTTTTTCTCAACAAATGTACCTTCCCCTGCGGCTGCTAAATCTCTTGCAATGCCATACACGCCTAAACAATCAGATCTGTTTGGGGTAATTTCTACATCGATAATTTTTTCTGAAGGGTACAAGCTTGATAATGAACTTCCTAATTTTGCTTTGTCATCTAAATGCATTATACCATCACTATTTAGTCCAAGACCAATTTCTTTTTCAGAACAAAGCATTCCTTCGCTTTCAATATCTCTAATTTTTGTTTTTTGTATTATAAAATTTTCATCCAGCATTTTTGTTCCTACTGGAGCAAGAACAACTTTCATATCTTTTTTAACATTAGGGGCGCCACAAACAATATTTAAATTAGATTTACCATCATTAACTTTGCATACTTTTAATCGATCAGCATTTGGGTGTTTTTCTACTTCACTAACTTTTGCAATTTTAAATTGTTTAAAAAAATTTTGATTATCTATAACTTCAGAAACTTCAATTCCTAACATTGTTAGTTTGTCACAAATATCTTTAAGACTTTTTTTTGTTTTTAAATACTTATTTAACCAAGAAAGTGTAAATTTCATTTTTTTAAATTTTTTCTATATTTTCAAAAATTGAAAAGCCAAAATTATTTAGCCATTTTATATCTGAATTAAAAAAACTCCTCAAATCAGAAATTCCGTATTTTAACATTGCTAATCTTTCAACTCCCATTCCAAATGCAAATCCTTGAAACTTTTTATGATCAACTTTACAATAATTTAAAACCTCTTTATGCACCATCCCACATCCCATAATTTCTAACCAACTTCCTCCGTTTCCTATTTTTATTTGTTTATTATCTTTGAAACAACCTATATCAATTTCTGCTGATGGTTCTGTAAATGGAAAAAAACTTGGTCTAAACCTAACTGGTAAATCATTTATTTCAAAAAATTCCCTACAAAAATCCATAATGCATCCTTTTAAATGACTCATATTTACATCTTTATCTAAGAATAAACCTTCGATTTGATGAAACATTGGGGTGTGTGTTGTGTCTGAATCAGCTCTATAAGTTCTTCCAGGAGCTATTATTTTTAACGGTGGCTTTCTTTTTTCTAATGTTCGAATTTGAACAGGCGATGTATGAGTTCTTAAAAGCTTCTTATTATCACCTTTTAAATAAAAAGTATCATGTAATTGACGAGCTGGATGTTCTTCAGGAATATTTAATGCAGTGAAATTATGGTAATCATCTTCAATGTCAGGACCTAAAGCAGTTTCAAATCCCATTTTTTGAAAAATTTTTGTAACTTCAGCTATAGTCTGAGTAATTGGATTTATTTTACCTTGATTAAAAGGCCTAGAAGATAAAGTAATATCCACTTTTTCTTTTTGTAATTTTTGTGAAATTTCAGTTTCATTCAAAATTTTATTTTTTTGTATAAGTAAAACATTAATTTTATCTTTAATATTATTAATTTTTTTTCCTTTTTCTTTTCTTTCCTCTTCAGATAAAGTAGATAAAGATTTTAAATGATTAGTTATTAAGCCTTTTTTTCCAAATACTTCTACTCTTATAGAATTTAAATCATTTAAATTAGAGGTATTAGATATTTTTTCCTCTATTTGTTTTTCTAGATTATCTAATTCTTCTGACATAAATTTAAAAAAAAAACTCTTATAAAGCCTTATTTTAACAGTTTTATAAAAAGTTTTTTATAAATTTTTTTTATTTAGTTTGTCTGATTTTTTCTACTAAATATTTAAATGTAGTTGGGTTATCTTTGGCTATTTCTGCAAGAATTTTTCTATCTATATCAATTTCTGCTTTTTTTATACCGTTTATAAATTGACTATAACTCATACCATGTTCTCTTGCTCCAGCATTTATTCTTTGTATCCATAACCCTCTAAAACTTCTTTTTTTTGTTCTTCTATCACGATAAGCATATTGTAAACCTTTTTCTACTTTCTCTATAGCAATTCTAAATACATTTTTAGATCTACCTCTATAGCCCTTAGCTAATTTAATAATTTTTTTATGTTTTGCTCTTGCTTGTACGCCTCTTTTTACTCTTGCCATTTTATTTATTAATTATTATACGGTAAATAATCCCTTATAGTTTGAAAATCAGATTTTTTTAAAATTGTTGTTCCTCTAGATTTTCTTTTCATAGATTTTGATCTTTTTCTTAAGTTATGTCTTTTGAAAGCATAATTTCTTTTAAGCTTACCTGAACCAGTAAAATTAAATCTTTTCTTTGCAGCACTTCTTGTCTTAAGTTTTGGCATAAAATAACCTTAAAAAACTAGAAATATACTCAGTATTTAAGTTGAAATCAATGATTTAATTATTTGGATTTAAAACCATTACTAATTGTCTACCTAACATTTTAGGTTCTTGCTCTATTGTAGAAAGTTCTTTTATATCTTGTTTTATCCTAACAAATAAATTTTTTCCTAAATCTCTATTTCCGTAAAATTCTCTTCCTTTCCATCTCAATGTTACTTTTACCTTATCTCCTTTTTGTAAAAATTTTTGAATATGCTTCATTTTAATTTCATAATCATGATTATCTATTCCAGGTCTAAAACGCACCTCTTTAGTAATTGATATTTTTTGTTTCTTTTTTATTTGATTTTGTTTTTTTTGTTGTTGATATCTATATTTTCCTAAATCTAATATTTTACAAATAGGTGGTTTTGTATTTGGTGATATTTCAACTAAATCTAATCCTAAATCTTTTGCTTTTTTTATACCATCATCAACAGAAAATATACCGAGCATTTCTCCCTCATGATCAATTAATTTTATCTTATCCGCTCTTATATAATGATTGACTCTAGGACCTCGTGATTTATAGAATTTCTTCCGGTTGTGTTGTTGTATTCTTTTACTCCTTTAAAATATTTAATTATTTAAATTATCGCTTAAATTTTAATATATTCAAATTTTTTTTTTTAAAAATTCTATAGCTGTATTTAATTTAAAAAAATTTTGCTTCTCTACAGACAATTCTTTTAAAGTAACAGATTTTTCTTTTTTTTCTTTTTCACCAATTATCAATATTACAGGTACTTTTTTATGACTGTGTTCTCTAATTTTATAACTTATTTTTTCACCTCGAGAATCAAAATCAACCTTTATTCCTGACTTAGACAAATCTTTAAAAACTTCTTTTGCATAAGTGTCAAATTTCTCAGAAATTGTGCAAATAACAACTTGTGTTGGTGCTAACCAAAAAGGAAGTTTTCCATTATAATGCTCAATTAATATACCTAAAAATCTTTCTAAAGAACCAAATAACGCTCTATGTATTAAAACTGGTCTTTGTTTACTTCCTTTTTCATCAATATAATTTGCATTTAATCTTTCAGGTAGATTAAAATCTACTTGGACCGTTCCACATTGCCATTCTCTATCAATAGCGTCTTTTAATACAAATTCAATTTTAGGACCATAAAAAGCTCCTTCCCCTTTGTTTATTTTATATTCTACTCCTGCTTTTTTTATAGCTTTTAATAAAGCCTGTTCAGATTTATCCCAAATTTTATCATTACCGACTCTTTTTTCTGGTCTATCTGCATAATTAATTTTTATATTAGAAAATCCAAAATCTTTATATATTTTTAAAATTAAATTTGTAACTTCTATACATTCGCTAGTTATTTGATCTTCAGTACAAAAAATGTGTGCGTCATCTTGAGTAAAAGATCTAACTCTCATCATTCCATGCACAGCACCAGATGATTCATATCGATGAACTTTTCCAAATTCAGAAAATTTAATTGGTAAATCTTTATAACTTTTAATGCCTTGATTAAAAATTTGTATACAGCCAGGACAATTCATAGGTTTAAGAGCAAAAACTCTTTCATCATCAGTATCAATTGTAAACATATTATCTTTGAATTTTTCCCAATGCCCTGACTTTTCCCATAATGATCTATCAAGCATATCAGGCGTATTTATCTCTTTATAACCAGAATCTAATTGCTTTTCCCTTAAATAATTTTCTAATCTTTTAAAGACATCCCAACCTTTTTCATGCCAAAAAATTGATCCTGGACTTTCCTCTTGAAAATGGAATAGATCCATTTCACGGCCTAATTTTCTATGATCTCTTTTTTCAGCTTCTTCTAAAATATTAAGATAATTATCTAAATCCTTTTTTGTTGTCCATGCTGTGCCATATATTCTTTGTAACATTTCGTTATTAGAGTCTCCTCTCCAATAAGCTCCTGCTAATTTAATTAATTTAAAAAATTTACCAATTTTACCGGTAGAAGGAGAATGTGGCCCTTTACAAAGATCTAAAAATTTTCCTTGTTTATAAATCGATATTTCATCATTTTTTGAAATATCATTAATTATTTCAGTTTTATAAATTTCGCCTTCATTCTTAAAAAAACTAATTGCTTTTTTTCTGTCCCAAACTTCTCTTTCAAATGGCATGTTATTATTAATTATTTCTAACATTTTTTTTTCAATTTTAATTAAATCCTCAGGTGTAAAGGGTTTTTTTTTAGAAAAATCGTAATAAAAACCATTTTTAATTGGAGGTCCAATTGTTACTTGTACATCAGGATATAATAATTTTACTGCCTCGGCCAAAACATGCGCTGCATCATGTCTTATTATTTCAATTCCCTCATCTGTTTCTTTAGTTATAATTTTTACATCACAATCTTTTTTTATTTCAAAATTTAAATCTTTTAATTCTCCATTAATTGAAATTGCAACTGCAGATTTAGATAATGATGAGCTTATACTTTTTGCAAGCTCAAACCCCGTAATTGAACTTGAAAATTTTTTTTTCGAACCATCTGAAAGTTTTATCGAAACCATAACAATTAAATTATAACAAATTACAATTCGTATCCAAAGTCATTACGTAAACAATGTAAAACTTCATTAAAAGATAAATTTCTTAAATCATTTTTTTGTATAATTTTAACTATTTTTTTTTTACTTGTTGCTCTAGGAGCAGATCTAATTGGATTAGAATCATTTGAAAACAAAACCAAGGAATTACACCCGCTTAAAGAAAAAATATGCATAGGGCCTGTGTCATTACCTATAGACAATAGAGCTTCCCTTCCTAAATAACATAAATCCTGAATAGTTGTTTTATTTACTAAATTTATACACCCAGTTGAATTCATACATATAAAATCTGCTATTTCTAAATCTTGAGAATTTCCTAATATTACTGGAGTTATATTTCTTTTTACAAATTTTTTTGCAACTTCAACGTAATTTTTTTCTGGCCATTTTTTTTTCAATCTATGAGGTGATGCGCCTGGAGATAATAATACATAAGGTTTTTTTATTTTAAAATTATTAGTATTTTTTACCCAACTTAAATCACTTAATTGAATATTTTTTATACCAATTTCAGCTAATTGTATCTTATGTCTTTCTATAGTATGAATTTTATTTCTATTAACATTATTATCAGGATGTGAACAACCAGAAGCATTACCAGACCATTCTACTTTATTAGAAAATCTAAAAAAATTATAATAAAAACAACTTCTTTGAGAAGTTTGTAGGTCGTAAATTCTATAAAAATTTTTTTTTCTTAATAAACTTGCTAATTTTAGAATTTTTTTTATATTCCAGAAAGGAGGCCTGTCATCAATTATTACTTCATCAAATAAATTACTTTCTTCGGCAAATTCTTTAAAATTACTTGATGTTAATAAAGCTATATGCTCTTTAGGATGATTATTCCTTATAGCTTTAAAAGGGCCTAATGACAAAATAAAATCACCTAGAGCGCCATGTTTTATGACTAAAAGATTTTTTTTTTTTGAAATCATTTATTATATAATCATAGAATTATATAATTTAAAATTCAACTCGCACATTCTTTCTATATTATATTTATCTTTAACTAATAAGCTTGCATTTTTAATTAATTTTCTTTTTTTTTCTTTAGGCAAAAAAAGTAAATATTTAATTTTTGCAGCTAAATCTTTTTCATCACTTGGTTGAAACAATAATCCATTGTAATTATTTTTAATTAATTCTAATGACCCACCATGTGCGCTTGCAATAACTGGTCTTTTCATTGCTTGAGATTCTATAATTATTCTACCAAAACCTTCTGGTTTATCTGCTGGAGATACAACTATATCGCATATTTTATAAGCTGCTGGCATATCTCTACATGGTCCTGGAAATTTAATATAATCCATAAGATTATTTTCTTTAATATAATTATTTATTTCAGATTCATATTTAGAATTTTCTCTCAATAACCCAGACATTATACAAATAAATTTATTTTTACTTTCTTTTTTTAATAAATTAATTGCTTTTAAAAGCGTTTTATGTCCTTTAAAAGGAGCAATTCTTGATGGAAATAATATTATTGGAATCCCATCTGGTAAATCCCATTGTTTTGATAGTGAAAATAATCTTTGGCTATCAACATTGCTTGAATTAAATTTATCTGGATCTACACCTCTTGGAATAACCGTTATTTTTTCTAATTCTCTCTTTGTAAACTTATAATTGTTAATCAAATAATTTTTTACATATTTAGAAATTGCAATAATTTTTGAGGATTTTAACATTATAGAATTATAAAATTTTTTTAAAAAATTTTGTTTACTGTACGCTCCGTGAATAGTGGAAACAAGTTTTATTCCTTTTAACATAGAACAAGCATAATAAGTGCTCCAAGCTGGGGCTCTGCTTCTAACATGAACAATTTTTATCTTATTTTTTTTTATTACCCAGGCTAATAAAAAAATATTAATGAAAATAATAAATGGATTCTTTGAATTTAATAATAATTTAATATGCTTTATTTTTCTAAAATTCAATGTTTGAACTAATGAGCCGCCTGAAGACGCGACCATAACGTTCCACCCTTTTTTTTTCATATAACTTGAAATTTCTAAAGTTCCAAATTCAGCGCCTCCCATTTCCATAGATGGAATTATTTGTAGCAATGTTTTTTTATTTTCTATTTTTGTCATTATAAAATTAAAATAATTTAAAAATTTTAAATTATTTTTTTTTTTAAGCTAGTTTCTTTTGTAAATTTATATTTTTTTGAGAAAAAACAGGATTTTCTAATTTGTCAATTATTTCTTCTGGGACTACCTGCCAAAAATTATTTTTTTCATTTTTCCAGTTAAAAATTATCTTTTTAGCTAATATTGAATTAGTATATTCAATATGACGTAATATAAATTTTTTTAAAAAATTTTCCCAGTATTGTTTCTCTAATTTACAATAAATTACTGAATCTTTATTAACATATTTAGGAAACATATCATTTTTATCATATACAAAAGCCATTCCTCCTGTCATTCCAGCAGCAAAATTTTCTCCGATTTTACCTAATATAACAATTGTACCTCCAGTCATGTATTCACAACCATTATTACTACAACCTTCAATAATAGAATTTGCTCCAGAATTCCTTACAGCAAATCGTTCGCCTGCTTGACCATTCGCAAATAACTCACCGCTAGTAGCTCCATATAATGTTGTATTACCAATAATTACATTTTCACTAGCAACAAATTGGCAATTTTTTCCAGGTTTTACAATTATTCTTCCTCCACTTAAACCTTTACCTACATAATCATTAGCATCTCCATTAACCTGGATTTCAATTTGTTTAACAAGAAATGCTCCTAAAGATTGTCCTGCACTTCCATTTAATTTAATTTTAACTTCTAATTCTTCTTTTTCTTTTAAATTATTAATAATATAAGAAGAAAATTTTGAACCAACTGCTCTGTCTGTATTTTTAATTGAATAACTTAAATTTATTTTATTTTTTTTTCTATTTATTAAATAATCTTTAATAATTTTTTTATCTAAACTCTCTGGCACTTCATTTCTTTTTTTAATAGTACAATATACCGGGTTGTTAGATTCTGCTTTAACTAATAACGAATTTAAATCAATTGTATTAACTGTAATGTTTTCTTTACTAACTTGTCTTAATAATTCTGTTTTACCAATAATATCATTTATAGATTTGTATCCTAATTTTGATAAATGCTCTCTAGTTTCTTTAGCTATAAATGAAAAAAGGTTTACAACTTTTTCAGGAGTACCTTCAAATTTTTTTCTTAATTCTGGTTTTTGTGTACAAATACCAACGGGACAAACATCACTATGACACTGTCTTACAAGTATACAACCCATTGCAACCAAAGATGTAGTACCAATACCATATTCTTCTGCTCCTAGGATTGATGCAATAATAATATCTTTTCCAGTCTTTAAACCTCCATCAGTACGCAATCTTACTTTATGACGTAAATTATTAGCGACTAAAACTTGATGAACTTCAGACAAACCTAATTCCCAAGGAGTTCCGGCATACTTTATACTTGTTTGAGGACTTGCTCCAGTTCCTCCAGAATGCCCTGATATTAAAATTGTATCTGCTTTTGCTTTTGCAACACCAGCAGCAATAGTTCCGATGCCAGATCTAGAAACTAATTTTACACAAACTCTTGCTAAAGGATTTATTTGTTTTAAATCATAAATAAGTTGAGCAAGATCTTCGATTGAATAAATATCATGATGTGGTGGTGGCGAAATTAATGTAACGCCTTTGGTTGAATGTCTTAATCTTGCTATTTCATCAGACACTTTAAATCCTGGAAGCTGCCCTCCTTCTCCTGGCTTTGCACCTTGAGCCATTTTAATTTCAATTTCTTTACAATTATTTAAATAATTTGCTGTAACACCAAATCTTCCTGATGCAATTTGTTTTACTCTAGAATTTTTACTATCTCCATTACTAAGAACTTTAAATCTTTTTTCATCTTCACCTCCTTCACCGCTACATGAATATGCTCCCATTCTATTCATTGCAATTGCTAAAGTTTCATGTGCTTCTTTCGATAAAGCACCATGAGACATGCTGCCACTTCCAAATCTTTTACAAATATTGCTTTCGGGTTCAACTTTTTTTAAAGGTATTTCTTTTTTTACATTTCTAAATGCAAATAAATCTCTAATATTAATTAAAGGTAAATCCTCTACTCCTTTACTATAAATTTTAAATTTTTCATAAGAATTATTATTAACCGCGTTTTGTAAAGTATGAATTAAAGTTGGTTGATAATAATGATTTTCTCCATTTTTTCTAAATTTATAAAATCCTCCAATTGGTAAAGATAAAAATTGCTCATTAAATGCTTTCAAATGCAAAGTTACAACTTTATCTTCAATTTCATTATATCTTAAACCCGATATTCTTGATGGCATTCCTGGAAACAAATCTGCGACTAAAGTTCTATTTAAACCTATAGCTTCAAAGTTATAACCTGCTCTATATGAACTTAAAACAGAAATTCCCATTTTAGACATTGTTTTTAAAATGCCTTTATTAATTGCAGATTTATAATTTTCTAAAATATCTTTCGAACTAATACCTAAGTAATTATTCTTTTTATATCTATTGATAATTGTTCTTTCAGCTAAATATGGATTTATAGTTGTTGCACCAACTCCTATTAATACCGTAAATGAATGAACATCCAATACATCTGATGATTGAACATTTATTGAAACAAAACTTCTTAAACCTTCATTAACTAAATGAGTATGAACTGCACCAACTGCTAAAGGCATTGGAATTGAAGCTTTTTTTAAATTAACCTTTCGATCAGATAATAAAATATGTTCGACACCGCTTCTAACAGATTCCTCTGCTTCTTGTTGAATTCTTTTTATAGATTTTTCTAAATTCTCATTTTTTTTATTAATGCTAAAAATACAATCAATTTCTTTTGATTTATTTTTTAATTTCTTTTTTAAATACTCATACTCTGATGTAAATAAAAAAGGNGTATCCAAAAGAACAAAATTACACTGAGATTCATTTTCTTCTAAAATATTACATAAATTTCCTAATCTTGTATTTAAAGACATTACATTAGATTCCCTTAATGAATCCATAGGAGGATTAGTTACTTGACTAAAATTTTGTCTAAAAAAAGGATATAATCCTCTATAGTTTTTTGATAGCAAAGTAATCGGAGTATCATCNCCCATAGAACCTACAGCCTCAACTTTTTCTAGAGACATTGGGTCTAAAATTAATTCCAAATCCTCAATATTCCATCCTGCTGCTCTTTGTCTTTTTTTTAAATCACTTTCTTTAAAATAATAGTCTTTTTGTTTAAAATCATTTTTTACAGAAAATTTCTTAATTCTTTTAAGCCAATTATGATATGGATGCCTATTAATTAAATCATTTTTAATTTCATTTGAATTATAGAACTTTCCTTCTTTTAAATTTACACCAATTGTTTGTCCCGGTTCTATATGACCTTTTTTTTTTATATTATTATTATCTATTTCAACCATTCCAGTCTCTGAACCTACAAATAAAATATTATCTTTTGTTATTGTATATCTCATTGGTCTAAAACCATTTCTATCCATTCCTGCTATAGCCCAATTATTTCCATAAGCAGCTATAGCAGCTGGGCCATCCCATGGTTCTAAAACTGAGTAACAATATTCATAAAAATCTTTAATTTTAATACTTTGATTATTATTCCTTGCTTCAGGAATAGTTAGNGCCTTAATCATTGGTAAATCTTTTCCAGCGTTAAGCAAAAGTTCATAAAAAGAATCTAAAGAAGCAGAGTCTGATGCTCCTTCTTGTATTATAGGAAATATATCTTTTAAATTTTCTCCTAAATTTTTAGAAAACATTTTAGACTCATGTATTACTGACCAATTTGTATTTCCTTGAATAGTATTTATTTCACCATTATGAGCTAAAACTCTAAATGGTTGTGCTAAAGACCAAGTTGGAAATGTATTAGTTGAATATCTTTGATGAAAAATAGAAAAGTTAGAAATAAATTCTTTGTGTGTTAAATCAGGATAGAATTTATCAATTTGCTCAGCTAAAAACATTCCTTTATAAACAATTGACTTAGATGACAAAGAACATATGTAAAAATCTTTTTTTGCATTTGCAGGAATTCTTTTTTCTATCTTTCTTCTTAATACAAATAATTCTTTTTCTAAATTTTCATTATTTAAATCTTTTGTATTTTCAAAGAAAATTTGCTCAATTTCCGGCCTACTTTCATTTGCCTTTTTACCAATAGCATTTAAATTTATAGGAACTGATCTCCAACAATAAATTTTATTTCCTAAATTAATTATTTCTCTTTCAATAATTGTCCTGCAGATTTCCTGTGATACCATGTCAGTTCTTGGTAAAAAAACCATGCCTACGGCTATATTTTTTTTTGAAGGAATAACTCCCAAAGATCTTATATAATCTTTAAAAAATTCTTGNGGTAAAGCAGTTTGAATGCCCGCTCCATCTCCAGTTTTTCCATCAGCATCAACTGCTCCTCTATGCCATACTGCTTTTAAAGCCTTTATTCCTGCTTCAACAACATTTCTTTTAAATTCACCATCTATTGATGCGACTAATCCTACACCACAACTATCATGTTCATAAGAATTTTTATAAATACCGGCGTCAAAAAGTTTTTTAAAATTTTTATTTTTTTTTTCTAACATTTTTTAAAAATTAATACTTTCTTTTACAAAATTATTTTTTTTAATCAAAAATTTGTCAATAGAATCTGCAGCATCTCTACCATCTTTAATTGCCCATACTACTAAAGATGCTCCTCTAACAATATCGCCTGCAGCAAAGATACCAGGCTCATTAGTCATCATAGTTTCATGATTAACTTTAATTGTGCCCCATGNAGTTACTTTTAAATTTGGATAATTAAATAAATTTGGTAAATCTTCTGGATTAAAACCTAATGCTTTAATAACTAAATCTGCATTGATAGAATAACTATTATTAGACAATTTAGGTTCTTGTCTACCAGATGAATCCTTTTTATCTAAAATTACTTTGGCTACGTCAATTTTTATTTCATTATTTTCTAAAATTATTTTTTTAGGCATAGATAGCCATAAAAATTCTATACCTTCTTCTTCTGCATGAAAAACTTCTCTTAAAGAACCTGGCATATTTTCCTTATTTCTTCTATACAAACACTTAACACTTTTTGCATTTTGCCTTATTGCAGTTCTTACACAATCCATTGCTGTATCTCCACCTCCAATAACAACAACATTCTTATTTTGAGCATTTAATTCTCCATTACTAAATCTATCAACTGTATCTCCTAAACCTTTTTTATTACTAGCTATTAAGAAATCAAGAGCTGGTATTACTCCCTTAGAATTGATCTCTGGCATATCTAATTCTCTTGCTTTGTAAACTCCAGTTGCAATTAATATTGCGTCGTGCTTTTTTTTTAAAAAATTAAAGGATTTTGTTTTTCCAACTTCAAAATTATTATGAAAGATAATTCCGCTTTTTTTTAAAACTTCTGTTCTTCTAACAACTGCATATTTTTCTAATTTAAAATTTGGTATACCATAAATTAATAATCCACCAGGCCTGTCATATCTGTCATAAATTTCAATTTTATATCCTTTTTTTCTAAGTTGTTCAGCAGCTGCTAACCCTGCTGGTCCAGAGCCTATTATTCCAACTGACTTATTAATTTCTTTAATTGGTTTAACTGGTTTTACCCAACCTTTTTCCCAAGCAGTATCTGTGATATGCTTTTCAACTCTACCAATAGTTACAGATTCAAAACCTTTTTCAATAACACAATTTCCTTCACATAATCTATCTTGCGGACAAATACTCCCACAAATTTCAGGGAAATTATTCGTAGATTGTGATACTTCAAAGGCTTCTTCAAGTCTATCTTCAGCGGCCAATTTTAACCAATCAGGTATATTATTTTGCAAAGGGCAATGAACTTGACAAAAAGGAATTCCGCATTGAGAACACCTACCGGCTTGGTTTTTTGCCTCAACCTTATTAAAATTTTTATATATTTCATTAAAATCTTTTAATCTAATTGAGCCAGTTCTTTTTTTTGGCATTTCTTTCTTTTGATTTACAAATTGTAAAAGTTTAGTTGTCATAAATATAAATATAACTCTAAGTTAATAATTTTGTACTAAAAATAAGTTTTTATTAAAAAAAGTAAGGAAAATCAACAAATATTAGGGCAACTTAACTGTCCTATTATTAAATAAAATTGTAGTTATAATTAAACATTTATGGTATTAGAAAATATATTTCAAATAATAACGACCTCAATTATTCAAGGAATAACCGAATTTTTACCTATTAGTTCCTCAGGGCATCTATTTTTTATTAATAAATTATTTTCCTGGAGTGACATAAATTTAACATTAATGATTTCTGCACACTTAGGAACTTTACTTGCAGTTATAAACTACTTTTGGATTGATTTTAAAAGATATTTTATAATTGCTCCTTTTGAAATATTAAAAAAAAATAAAAATTCTGATTTTTATTTATTTACAAATATATTTTATAGCTCCNTTCCTATTATTTTATTTGGATTTCTAATAACAGTGTTTGATGTAAATTATATTTATAAAGCGTGGGTAATATCAAGTTCAGCAATATTTTTTTCATTACTATTATTTTTTTCAGATAAAAAAGAAATTAAAAAAAATTTAAACAATATATCTTTAAAAGACTCGATTATCATAGGAATTTTTCAAATATTCGCTTTAATACCAGGTGCTAGTAGGGCTGGATTATGCATTACTGCTGCTCGTTTTCTTGGAGTTAACAGAGTATGTGCCACAAAATACTCTATGTATTTATCTATCCCGGTAATATCTGGTGCAACTTTTTTAATGATACTTAATGTAATTGAACAAAATTCAACTCTAATTTGGATTGAACTAATATCTGTTTTTTTTCTAAGCTTTTTATTTGCATATTTCACAATAGATTTTTTTATAAAAATCTTAAAAAAAATTAATTTTAAAATATTTGTAATTTATAGAATAATAATAGCTATTATTTTTTTAATATTCTTTAAACTTTCTTAAAATTTTTAAATCTAATCTATCATTTAACATCATTCTTATTTTTTTAGATTTTATTAATTTTTTTTTTAAAGCAAATAACAAAATAACTAATGCACAATCAAACTTAAATTTTCTTGAATTCTTTATAATTTCTAGAATTTTTTCAATTTTCCACAAATAAAATTTAACAATTTCTCCATCATTATTTTTAGGGGTAAACTCGTCAGGTAATTCTAAACTATAACAAAATAAAATATGTCTACTTAATCCCAAAAANGTTTCTACTCTATATGAAATAGTTCCTTGATATTTAGAATTTAAAACTAAAGATTTATCTATATTAGCTTCCTCAAAAGACTCTTTAATTAAATTATTTTTTACACTTACATTATAAGGGAGACCTCCTGCAGAAATTTGATCTAAATCATTGGGAAAATTGCCATCATTTGACCTTTTCCCGACCCACATAAAATATTTATTTTTTTTTTTTAAATATCCATTTAAATGAACACCAAAGAATTGAAATCCAAAAAAAGATCCTACTGCTCTTTGTGCTTTTAATATTGCCTTAGAATCAAAGAATTTAAAAACAGGAAAATATTCTCTATGTTTTGTTAAAATTAATTTTTCTTTTACTAAATATTCAAAAACTTTATTAATTGCGTATGTTCTTTTATTAAAATTATTAAGTCCATTTTTTAATAAAACTTTATTTTTTTTTATTAAAAAATAATTAGGAAATTTATTAATAATTTTTAAATTGTCTTTTTTNATATAACCTACNTGGTGATTACTAATAAAAAAATTGACAAAATCTAATTTATTATATTGATTACAATCTAATAATCTTTGAAGATATGACATTTAAAAATTTTAAGAATAATTCTTTTCGAGAATACCTGCAAAATCTGTCATAATTGAATTTATATCATAATTTTTAGGCGTATACACTCTTGAAACTCCTAACTTTAATAATTTTTTTTCATCTTCTTTAGGTATTATTCCTCCAACAACTAAAGGAATTTTAGAAATTTTATTTTTTTTTAACAATCTAATTGTTTCTTTTGTTAAAGATAAATGAGAACCTGATAAAATTGATAAAGCTATCATATGAACACTTTCTTCTATAGCGGTGTTCACTATCTGTTCAGGTGTAAGTCTAATTCCCTGATAAACAACTTCCATTCCAGAGTCTCTTGCTGCAACAGATATCTGCTCTGCTCCGCTTGAATGACCATCTAACCCTGGTTTTCCAACTAATAATTTAACTCTTCTTTTTAATTTTGAGGACAACTTATTTATTCTTTCATTAATTTGCTTATGAGTATTTTTTTCAATTTTTGTTGTTTTACCTACTCCTGTTGGAGCGCGGTACTCACCATAAATTTTTCTTAATGTATCAGTCCATTCCCCTGTAGTTACTCCAGAATGAGCACATTCAATTGATGCTTCCATTATATTTTTATTACTTAATGCCGCTTCTTCTAATTTTTTCAATGAACTAATGCATTTTTTTTCATTCCTCTTTTTTCTCCATTCTTTTAATTTTTTTATTTGTTTTTTTTCAGCATTGATATCAATTTTTACAAATCCTTCTTTATCATTTTTTAATGGAGATTCGGCGGTTTCTTTAAATTTATTTACTCCAACAACAACTTGTTCCGCATTTTCTATTGCAGAAACTCTTTGTGACATTGACTTAACTAAATTATTTTTCATATAACTATTTTCAACAGCAGCAACTGCTCCACCCATTTTTTCTATAATTCTCATTTCTTTATTAACAATCTCTTTTAATTTTTTAACTCTATTATTAATAATTTTAGAACCATCAAATATATCTTGATATTCTAATAAATCAGTTTCATAAGCAATAATTTGTTGTAATCTAATGCTCCATTGTTGATCCCATGGTCTAGGCAATCCTAANGCTTCGTTCCACGCTGGTAATTGAACTGCTCTAGCTCTAGCATCTTTTGATAAAACTACAGAAAGCATTTCTAATAATATTCGATAGACATTATTTTCTGGTTGTGGTTCTGTTAATCCAAGAGAATTAACTTGAACACCGTATCTCAATCTTTTAAATTTTTCATTTTTTATTTTAAATTTATTAGTACAAATATCTCGCCACAAATTTGTCATAGCACGCATTTTACACATTTCAGTTATAAATCTAATGCCTGCATTTACAAAAAAACTTATTCTTCCTACAACTAAAGGAAAATCTTTTTTTGGAACTTGTCCATTATTTTTTACAGTATTTAAAACTTCACATGCATTTGAAAGAGCATAAGAAATTTCTTGCTCAGGAGTAGCTCCTACTTCTTGTAAATGATAGGAACATATATTTATAGGATTCCACTTAGGTATTTGTTTATAAGTAAATGAAATAATATCAGAAGTTAACTTCATACTTTCTTTAGGAGGAAAAATATAAGTTCCTCTAGAAAGATATTCTTTAATAATATCGTTTTGGGTTGTGCCTTGAAGATCTCTTCTTTTAAAACCTCTTTTTTCTGCAGCNGCTATATATAAAGACAATAACCAAGCGGCAGTTGCATTTATCGTCATAGATGTATTCATTTTACCAATTGGAATACCATCGAATAAATCCAACATATCTCCTAAATGACAAATAGGTACTCCAACTTTTCCAACTTCTCCCTGTGCTAAAATATGATCAGAGTCATAACCTGTTTGAGTAGGAAGATCAAAGGCTACCGATAGCCCGGTTTGCCCTTTTTTTAAGTTCATTTTATAGAGCTTATTGGACTCTTTTGCTGATGAATGACCTGAATATGTTCTAATAAGCCATATATCATCTTTAATTTTTTTATCTTTTTTATTCATATTTTGTTTTTAATTACGAAAAAAAAGTATATATAGTTATAAAAAAAAAAATTTATTAGATTTTTATATTATCTATTATATTAAAAATATTTAAATGAACGAAAAAAAAGAATTATATGAAATAGGCGAAATTCCACCATTGGGGCATGTTCCTAAACAAATGTATGGATGGCTAATTAGAAAAGAAAGACATGGTGATCCTACATCTGCTATGAAAATTGAAGTAATTGACACCCCAAAAGTAGGTGAAAATGATGTGCTTGTTATGGTAATGGCTGCAGGAGTTAATTACAATGGTGTTTGGGCCTCTCGTGGAGTACCTATTTCTCCTTTTGATTACCATAAAGCAGAATTTCACATAGCAGGGTCTGATGCTTCTGGAATTATTTGGGCAGTAGGATCAAAAGTAAAAAGATGGAAAATTGGAGATGAAGTTGTAATTCATTGCAATCAAGATGATGGTGATGATGAAGAATGTAATGGCGGAGATCCAATGCTTTCAAATTCTCAAAGAATTTGGGGATATGAAACTCCAGATGGTTCATTTGCACAATTTACTGCCGTTCAACAACAACAAATAATGCATAGACCAAAACATCTTACGTGGGAAGAAAGTGGTTGTTATGTTCTGTGTCTAGCGACAGCTTATAGAATGCTATATGGTCATGATCCTCACTCTCTGAAACCAGGGCAAAATGTATTAGTTTGGGGAGCAACTGGAGGATTAGGTGTATTTGCAACACAATTAGTTAAATTTGCTGGCGCAAATGCAATAGGCGTTGTATCAAGCGATGACAAAATTAAATATGTAGAATCTATTGGAGCAAAAGGTGTTATAAATAGAAAAAATTTCGATTGTTGGGGTGAATTGCCAGATGTAAATGATGTAAAAGCATATGGAGAATACATAGAAAAAGTTAAAGAATTTGGAAAAGCAATTTGGGAATATACAGGAAAGTATATTGCGGTAGATAGTGTTTTTGAACATCCTGGCGGTCAAACTTTCCCTGTTTCTTGTTTTGTAGTAAAAAGAGGAGGTATGGTTGTTTATTGCGCAGCTACAAGTGGATATAATTTAACATTTNATGCTCGTTATGGTTGGATGCATCAAAAAAGAATACAAGGAAGTCATTTTGCAACTTTAAAACAAGCTTCAGAAGCAAACAAATTAATTATTAATAAAAATATAGATCCTTGTATGTCCGAAGTATTAAGTTGGAAAGATATACCAGAAGCACATATGAAAATGGCAAGAAATGAACATAAACCTGGCAACATGGCGGTTTTAGTTCAAGCAAAGAAGCCTGGCATGAAGACTTTAAAATAGTATATTATATTATATGACTGATGCCGCTATAGATATTAAAAAAAAAGACAATGTTTTATTTAATGATCTTTTTCAAAAATGTGAAGCTTCTTTAAAAGCTTTAGATGAATTAATAAAAAAAGCTGAAATACACGTTAAAAATAAAGTTTCAGAAAATGGAGTTTTTAGCACAAAACTTTTAGAAAAAGAACAATTTATCTCACACGGTTTTGCTTGGTTAAAAACATACAATATGGCATTAAGAGAAATGCTTAACTGGGCAAAAAAGTTAGATGAAAATAAAAAAATTTTTGAAACAGAAAAACTAATTTTGCAATCAGCTTTTAGCGAATATTTATCACAAATAGTTGGTGGAATACCAATGTGGCAATCAGAAATAATAAGAGCGCATGATTTTGGGTTAACAGATCAAGAAATAAATAATTTTTTAATTGAAGATGTAAAAGATTTAATAAAAAACGGAAATACAAATGAAGTAAAAATACAAATTGCAAAATTAATTTCAGATAAAAATTATGGAAACATAGGTTTGGAAGACGAGACATTAGAAATGATACAAGACCAATTTAAAAAGTTTTCTGAAGAACAAGTTTTGCCAAACGCCCATGAATGGCATTTAAAAGATGAGTTAATACCTATGGATGTAATTAAACAAATGAGTGAACTTGGTGTTTTTGGATTAACAATTCCTGAATCATATGGTGGATTAGGAATGAAAAAAATTGCTATGTGCGTAGTTACTGAAGAATTAAGTCGTGGCTATATTGGAATAGGTTCAATCGGAACTAGGGCAGAAATAGCTGCCGAATTAATAAAACTCGGAGGTACTGAAGAACAAAAAAAGAAATGGTTACCAAAAATATCTTCTGGGGAAATTCTTCCAACAGCAGTTTTTAGCGAACCAAATACAGGATCGGACCTTGGAAGCTTAAAAACTAGAGCAGTAAAAGATGGCGATGTTTATAAAATTACTGGTAATAAAACTTGGATTACTCATGGAGCTCGTACAGATTTAATGACAATGATGGTAAGAACTAATCCTGAAGAAAAAGGATATAAAGGATTAAGTATAATTTTAGCTGAAAAAGAAAGAGGAACTGACGAAAATCCTTTTCCAACCAAAGGAATGAGTGGAGGTGAAATAGAAGTATTAGGATATAGAGGAATGAAAGAATATGAAATTGCTTTTGATAATTTCGAAGCAAAAAAAGAAAATCTTTTAGGTACTGAAGAAGGTAAAGGTTTTAAACAATTAATGGAAACATTTGAATCAGCTAGAATTCAAACTGCTGCTAGAGCAGTAGGATTAGCTCAAAATGCTTTAGATATTGGTTTACAATATTCTCAAGAAAGAGAGCAATTTGGAAAAAAAATTTTTGATTTTCCTAGAGTCGCAATAAAACTTGCGTGGATGGCAGTAGAAACTATGATTGCAAGACAAATAACTTACTTTTCTGCAAGAGAAAAGGATTCTGATAAAAGATGTGATATTGAAGCAGGGATGGCAAAGTTGTTAGCTGCTAGGGTAGCGTGGTCTAACGCTGATAATGCTGTTCAAATCCATGGAGGAAATGGTTATGCTTTAGAATATCCAATAAGCCGAGTGTTATGTGATGCTAGAGTTTTAAATATCTTTGAAGGAACAGCAGAAATACAAGCCCATGTAATTGCAAAAGGTTTATTAAGTTAATTTAATTCAATGGAACTTTTTACAAAAATTGCACCAATATTAATAATAATTGGCCTAATTTTAGTTTTTATAGTTTTACTAATAGGATTAATATCAATGCTATCAAAAAGTGATTTTAATAAAAAATATTCTAACAAATTAATGAGACTTAGAGTAATAACCCAAGGGATAATTATTTTAATATTCTCTTTAGTGTTCTTAATTAAGTTTTTAAATTAAATTGGTTAAATTAAATAAAATATATACTAAAACTGGAGATAAAGGTTCTACACTTCTTGGAAATGGGAAAAGAGTAGGAAAAAATTCTTTAAGAGTTGATGCTTATGGATCTGTGGATGAAGCAAATGCAACAATTGGTCTATCTATTTTAAGAACAAATTTAAAAATAAAAAAAATACTTCAAGTAATACAAAATGATTTATTTGACTTAGGGGCAGATTTATGTGTCCCAGATAAAAAAAACTTAAAAAAATTAAGTATAACAAAAGATAGAGTAGAATTTATTGAAAAAAATATTGATAACTTTAATAAAAAATTATCTTCATTAAATTCTTTTATACTTCCAGGAGGCTCGGAATCATCAACTTACTTACATATTGCCAGAACTGTGACAAGAAGAGCGGAAAGAAAAGTTGTAGCATTATCTGAAAAAGAAAAAATTAATCCTATAACTATTATATATTTAAATAGATTATCTGATTTACTATTTGTGCTAGCTAGATATACAAATAATAAAGGTAAAAAAGATATTCTATGGAAACCAGGAAAAAATTTAAAAAGAAATTAATTTGAATAAAATAAGTTTAAAAAAAATACCACTTTTTCTACTTATTTTGCTTCCATTTGCAATTATTGTTGGCCAAGCACCCTCAGATATTATAGTAAGTTTAATTTCAATTTTATTTTTAATAAATTCTACAATTAATAAAGATTGGAATTGGTTAAAAATAAAATGGGTAAAAATAATCTTTTTTTTATGGATTTATTTAATTTTCGCAAGTTTTTTTGCTCTAGATCTTAAAATAGCATTAGAACATTCAATTTTATTCATACGTTTTTTTATTTTTGCCATTGCTTTACAATATTGGGTGTTAAACAATAGCAAATATTTAATTTATATTTTATATTCTACTTCTATTGCTTTCATTTTTGTTTTTATTGATACATTTTACCAATTTTTAAATTTCGATATAATTAAAGGATATGGGCCTGATATTTTAGGATATTATTCTAATGATCATTTTAGATTAACAGGACCATTTAGAAGCAATATACCAGGCGCTTATTTATCTAAATTTTTTTTTATAATATTTTTATTTACATTAGTTAAATTAAAAAAAAGAAATAATGACAACTGGATATTTGTACCTCTAATTACATTAATATTTTTCTTAATTTTCTTAACTGGAGAAGCAATGTCTTTTGCAAGCGTTGGCCTTGCTTTACTAATACTTTTTTTGTTAGAAAAAAAATTCAGAAAAAAAATAATTCTTTCACTAGTTATTTTGTTTTGCTTAATTTTTATTGCAATAAAATTTAATCCAGCATGGAAAAAAATAGAAATAGTAGAAAAAAATCCTTGGCATAACGGAACTATTTACCAAATCGATGTTCCGTGTGAAAATGAAAAAAATAAAATGTGTAAAAAAAAATTCGAGACTCAACCTTTTTTTTATGAAGTATTAATAAATTTTCGAAAAAGTGCATATTGGGAAACTTATAATCAAGCTATAACTATCTGGAAAGACCATTCAATTTTTGGTATAGGAATTAAAAACTATACAACTGCATGTGAATTAGAAAAATATAAAAAAAATTTTAAATATTTTTTTTGTACCACTCATCCTCATAATTTTTTTATTCAATGGTTATTAGAAACCGGTATATTAGGCTTAACAGGTTTTTTAATTTTATTATATTGTTGGTTTAAAGATTTTATTATTAATATAAATCAAAAAATTGAACCGTTATATTATGCCCCATTATTAACTTTAATAGTGATATTTTGGCCTATTATGTCTACAGGAAGTTTTTTCTCAAATAGAAACGCAACTATGAATTGGTTTATTATAGCTCTTTGTTTAGCTATAAATAATTTTAAAAATAAAAAACTTTAATTTTTTTAATTGAAATTGTTTTTTTTGAATGTAAATATTTATGATCATGAAAATTTTAGTACCTGTTAAAAGAGTTGTAGATTATAACGTGAAAATTAAGGTTAAAAGCGATAATTCTGGTGTAGATCTAGAAAATGTTAAAATGGCAATGAACCCATTTGATGAAATTGCTATAGAAGAAGCTGTAAGACTTAAAGAAAAAAAATTATGTGAAGAAATTACTGCAATATCCATTGGCTCATCAAATTCTGAAGAAACTTTAAGAACTGCATTAGCTATTGGGGCTGATAAAGGTATATTAGTTGAAACTAATGAAGAAGTACAACCTCTTGAAGTAGCAAAAGTATTACAAGAAATTGTAAAAAAGAATAACCCTGATCTTGTTTTAATGGGAAAACAAGCAATTGACGATGACTCTAATCAAACAGGACAAATGTTGTCTGCGTTACTTAATTGGCCACAAGGTACCTTTGCTTCAAAATTAGAAATTAATAGTAAAGAAATAAATGTTACACGAGAAATTGACGGTGGCTTAGAAACTCTAGGAATGAAACTTCCAGCTATTGTTACAACAGATTTAAGATTAAATGAACCGAGGTATGCGTCATTACCAAATATTATGAAAGCTAAACAAAAGCCTATAGAAAAAATCAAACCTAGTGATCTAAATGTAGAAATAAAACAAAGACTAAAAACTTTAAAAGTAACAGAACCGCCAAAAAAAGAGGCTGGAATAAAAGTTGATAGTGTTCAAGAACTTATAAAAAAACTACATGAAGAAGAAAAGGTAATTTAATAATGAGTGTATTAGTATTAATAGAACATGATAATCAAAATTTAAAGATGTCTTCTTTAAATACAATAACTGCTGCAAAAAAAATTAATAAATCAGTTCATGCAATTGTTTTAGGGGAAGGATGTTCAAATGTTGCTGATGAAGTAAGTAAATGTAAAGATATTGATGAAGTTCTTTTAATAGATAATAGTGTTTATAAAAATCATATTGCTGAGAATATAGCTCCTGTAATTATTGAATTGGCAGATAAGTATTCTCATATTCTTGCACCTTCATCAACTTTTGGAAAAAATATTATGCCTAGAATAGCTGCTCTGCTAAATGTTGCTCAAATCTCAGACATTATTTCAATTGAAAGTGAAGATACTTTTGTTAGACCAATCTACGCAGGTAATGCTAATTTAAAAGTAAAATCTACAGATAATAAAAAAATAATAACAGTCAGAACAACAAATTTTGAAGCTACAGATCCTAATGGAGGAAATGCAAAAATTACAAAAATTGAAAAAAAAGAGGACCTTGGATTATCTAAATTTATTAAAAATGAACTTAATAAATCAGATAGGCCTGAATTAACTGCTGCTGGTATTATTATTTCTGGAGGCAGAGGTATGGAAAGTGGGAAAAATTTTAGTTTATTAGAAGAAGTTGCAGATAAATTAAAAGCAGCTGTTGGTGCTTCAAGAGCTGCCGTAGATGCTGGTTTTGTGCCTAATGATTATCAAGTAGGTCAAACTGGAAAAGTGGTTGCACCAGAATTATATATTGCTGTAGGTATTTCAGGAGCTATACAACATTTAGCAGGTATGAAAGATAGTAAAATTATTGTTGCAATAAATAAAGATGAAGAAGCTCCTATATTTCAAATTGCTGATTATGGAATTGTTGGAGATTTATTTAAAATACTACCTGAATTATCTGCAGAGCTAGATAAAATTAAATCTTAATTAAATATTTTATAAATTCAATTACTGTAAGATTATCCCATTCCATATCACCTTGATAATTCCCTATTATATTTCCATTTTTATCAATAAAAAAACTTGTTGGAACTCCGAATAAATTCATTTCTTTAGCTAGTGAATTCTTAATATCAAAAAATTTTTCTAAATTTTTTATATTATTATTGTCAAAAAAATCTTTAACCTTATTTATTCCATCTCTATCAACTGATATTGCTATAACATCAAAATTGTTACCAACTTTATATTTAAGTCTATCTAAAGATGGCATTTCCTTAATGCATGGTGCACACCATGTAGCCCAAAAATTAACTAATAATACTTTTCCCTTAAATTCTGAAAATGAAACTTTTTCTTCTTTATAATTATTAAATACTAAATTAGATATATTTTTTTTTTTCTTTACTTAATTCAAAATCTTCTAACTCATTCTTTAAATATTCATTTATTGAACTTTTATGCTCATTTGAATAGGAATTAATAGATAAAGATACAAATATTATAAATATAAATATAAAAAATTTCATAGAAAAAGCTTTTAACCTAAAAAAAGTATATTATCTAATGAACAAAAAATAATGAAAAAAAATAAAAAAAATATTAACCCAAT
>PBCY01000014.1 GCA_002717245.1 Pelagibacteraceae bacterium | reverse complement strand
TTATCCCCTATTTTATGGCGAAAACTTCCTGGAAGTAAATCTGCCGGAAGAGTTCAATCTGTTGCTCTTAGAATTATATGTGAAAGAGAAAATGAAATTGAACATTTTAAACCAGAAGAATATTGGTCTATTGATGTTTTGTTAAAATCAAATGATAACCAGATATTCAAATCTAGTCTAAAAGAAATAAATGATAAAAAACTGAAAAAACTAGATATTGGGTCAGAAACATTAACAAAAGAATATGTAGATATAATTAATTCTAAAACTTACAAAGTAGACGAATTAAAATCTAAAGAAGTAAAAAGAAATCCTTATGCCCCTTTTACTACCTCAACCCTACAACAAGATGCTGGTAATAAATTTGGATATTCTGCTGCATCTACAATGGGAAAAGCTCAAAAATTATATCAAGGCGGTTTTATAACTTATATGAGAACTGATAGTATAGTATTATCTAATGACGCAATAAATCAATCTAGAGAATATATAAAAAATAACTTTGGTGAAAATTATTTACCAAACGAACCTAGAGTTTATAAATCTAAAGCAAAAAATGCTCAAGAAGCACACGAAGCAATTAGACCTACAAATATTAGTAATTCTCCTGAAAAAATAAAAAATGAAATCGGCCCAGATGAATTTACACTTTATAAATTAATTTGGAATAGAACCGTTGCTTCTCAAATGAGTAGCGCCATATTTAAACAAATAACCTTAACTATAAAAGCAAATGATAATTCTGTTCTTTTACAATCAACAGGATCTTCTCCAGTATTTGATGGGATGTTAAAAGTTTATAATTATGAAAAAAAATCAACCGGGAAAGATGATGAAACAAATATTATACCTAATATAAACCCAGGGGACGATGTTAATATTGAAAAAATAATTGATGAACAACATTTTACTCAACCTCCTCCTCGTTACACTGAAGCAAGTTTAGTTAAAAAATTAGAAGAACTAGGAATTGGAAGACCTTCTACCTANGCTCCTATTATTCAAGTGTTAAAAACTAGAGGATATGTAAATATTGAATCAAGAAGAATATTTCCACAAGACAGGGGTAGAATAGTTACTGTATTTTTATCTAACTTCTTTGAAAAATATGTTGATTATGATTTTACTGCTAATCTCGAAAATCAATTAGATGATATATCTGGTGGACGAATAGATTATATAAATGTTTTAGATGATTTTTGGAAAAATTTTTATAATTTAATTGAACAAACTAAAGANATAAGAATTACTGAAGTAATAGATAAGCTAGACGATCAATTAGAAGATCATTTTTTTCAACCTAATGATAAAAATCCTAATCCAAGAAAATGTCCTACTTGTGATAATGGAAGATTAGGTCTAAAACTTGCAAAAACTGGCCCTTTTATAGGCTGTTCAAATTATCCGGATTGTAAGTACGCAACACAACTAACTTCTAATGTTAATGGTGATGATCAAAATGGCACTGGTNTTTCACTACCAAAAGAATTAGGTATTGATCCAAAAACAAATAAAACAATAACAATAAAACAAGGTCCGTATGGCATTTATATAGAAACAGAAAATGAAGATGGAGAAAAACCTAGGAGAGCTTCGGTACCAAAAAATTTACCATTAGAACAATTAAATATTGAAAAAGCATCTCAACTGTTATCTTTACCAAGAGAAGTTGGTAAATATCCAAAGAATAATGAAATAATTATAGCTAATAATGGCCGCTTTGGTCCATATTTGAAAGTAGGAGATTATTTTGTCTCTTTAAAAGAAGATGATGTTTATACAGTTGGTGAGAATAGAGCAATTGATATTATTGAAGAACATTTTAAAAAAATAGAAAAACAAACTTTAGGTACTCATGATAAAAAAGAGTTAAGTGTAAGTAAAAGAGGTAGAATTGGATATTTTTTAAAAAATGGAACAACTAGCATTAGAGTGCCAAATGAAATAGATGCAAAAACAATAAGTTTAGAAAAAGCCATTGAATTAATTGAAATAAAAAAAGAAAAAGATTCAAATAAAAAGAAAAAAACTAAAAAAAAAAAAACTAAAAAAAAAAATTAATTCTTCTTTTTTAAATTCAAAATTTTTAAAGATAATTCTTTAAGTCTTTCATCAGAAATTGTTGTTGGAGCTTTCATCATTAAATCTTCCGCTTGTTGNTTAAATGGAAAAGGAATTATTTCTCTAATATTCGGCTCTCCTGCAATCAACATTACAATTCTATCAATTCCTGGTGCACAACCGCCGTGCGGCGGGGCTCCAAAATTAAAAGCTTCTAATAAACCACTAAATTCTTTTTCTAAATCTTTCTTTGAATAACCAGCAATTTCGAAAGCTTTAATCATGATTTCTTGTTTATGGTTTCTAATAGCTCCGCTTGATAATTCTACACCATTACAAACTATATCGTATTGATATGCTTTTATATCTAATGGATCTTTTTTTTCTAAAGATTCTAATCCGCCTTGTGGCATTGAGAACGGGTTATGACTAAATTCAATTTTATTTGTTTCAACGTTTTTTTGATACATTGGATAATCTACTACCCAACAAAATTGAAATTCATTTTCTTTAACTAACTTTAATTCATTTGCAATTTTCATTCTAGCTATTGAAGCAAATTCTAATATTTGGCTTCTTTTGCCGCATAAAAAGAAAACAGAGCTATTTTCGTCTACTCCTTTAATATCAAGTACTTTTTGCAATCTTTCTTTATCTAAATTATTAGCTATTGGACCTTTTCCTTCTTTATTTACAAATTGAATATAACCCATTCCACCTTGTCCTTCATTTTTAGCCCAAGAATTTAATTTATCAAAAAATGTTCTAGGCTGGTCTTTTGTGTTTGGTGCTGGGATAGCAATAACAACCGCTCCTTTTTTTACATTATCAGCAAATAATTTAAATGAAGAATTACTAAATACATCAGTAGCATCTGATAGAATTATAGGATTACGTAAATCTGGTTTATCACATCCATATTTTTCAATACATTCATCAAAAGGTATTCTTTTAAAAGGANGTTTGGAAATATTATAACCGTCTGATAATTTAGTAAAAACATCATATAAAACTGGCTCTAAAGCATTAAACACATCATCTTGAGTAACAAAAGACATTTCGTAATCTAATTGATAAAATTCACCAGGCGATCTGTCTGCTCTACTATCTTCATCTCTAAAACATGGGGCTATTTGAAAATATTTATCAAATCCTGCAACCATTAATAACTGCTTAAATTGTTGAGGTGCTTGTGGTAAAGCATAAAATTTTCCAGGATGTACCCTGCTTGGAACTAAATAATCACGAGCGCCTTCNGGTGAACTTGCTGTTAAAATAGGAGTTTGTATTTCTAAAAAATCCTGTTTAATCATTCCTTCTCTTATTAAAGAGATTACTTTGTTACGCAATATAATATTTTTTTGCATTTTAAATCTTCTAAGATCTAAATATCTATATTTTAAACGAGTATCTTCTCCATAATCAGAATCGGAATTAACTTCTAAAGGCAAAGGTTTTGAATCAGATTCTTTAATATATTCCTCTACAGATATTTCTATTTCTCCTGTTGGTAATTTTTTATTAAGCGTTTCATTGNCCCTTGGAACAACTTTACCAACAACTGTAATAACACTTTCAGAAGTAGTTTTTTCAGCTAAAGGAAAAAATTTATTTTTTTTATCAATTACAATTTGGGTAATACCGTAATGATCTCTTAAATCAATAAAAAGTAAGTTGCCATGGTCTCTTTTTCTATGAACCCATCCTGATAGCTTAACAGTCTGATTTTTATCTTTTATTCTTAATTCGCTACAGTTATGTGTTCTATATAAATGCATTTAATAATTTTAAATTAACTTTTTTATAAAACTTATATTTATTTTCTTTTTTGTTATTAAAGATTGTTCATCTATTTTGTTAACTAAATTTTGTAAATTATTAAATGAACGCTCAGATCTGTTAACAATGAATTTAATAATTTTTTTATCTATTAAAATTTGTTTATCCGAAAATAACTTAACTAAAACAGATGCCAATAATTCATCGTCTGGTTTTTTAATATTTACTAATATAGACGATAAAATTCTAGATCTTAAATCAGGTAAAGTAATACCCCAAAATTTTGGGGCTTTTGATGCTGTTAACAACAAATAACCTTTATTTTCATCTATTAAATTATAAAAATGTAACAAATTTTTTTCTATATTTTCTTTCTCTTTTAAATTAATTTTATCAAAAAAACTTGAAATGTTTTCAATAATAAAACATTTTTTTTTTATAGAAAAATTATCAAACTTAATTTTCTTAAATTTTTCTAAATTTATAATTTCAGCAGAACTTTTTTTTTTCCAAATATACGATAAATGTGTTTTTCCATTACCTGGATCTCCAAAAACTATTAATTTTCTAGTTAGCCAATCAGGCCATTTATTAATTAACTTATACGCTTCTTTGTTTGATTTTGAAACCAAAAAATTATTTTCATCATAAATTTTTTTTTTTTTTAAATTAAATGTTAATTGAATATTTTTATTATTTTTATAAATCATAAATTAATAATTCTTTCTTTTATACTATTTTACTAAATTTAAATTTTTACTATTTAAATCAAAATCAAGATCTGACTGTTTAAAGGCAACTTTTAACTGATTGAGGTTTCCAGAATAAGATAAAAGGATTACTGCTTTATCGGATGAAAACTTACTTACGTTATATTTGTCAATTATTGAAATATTATTTATTATTTTTTTTATATTTATCCAATCATCTAAATTTTTATAAGATACTGTAATTCTTTCAAACTCCTTTTTTGAAGTTATAACATTAGCAGTTTTCCACTGCTGATTTACAAACTGCTCAACTTTTAGCTTTGCTTCCTTTAATACATCATCAGAATATTCGTTACTATATATTTCTATAGTATCTTGAAAAGTATTAGTCTCTCCTCCATCAAATCTATAAATAGATAAATTTAAATTAAAAAAAATTCTTGATTTATCTCTATTGAATTTTTTTTTTAGAATTGCTATCAATACTCCGGTTGTGTTATGAGATTCTGCTAATAATTCAAGATTTTTGATATTCTTTTTTACTGCCTGATCTTGATTAAAAAGAATAAAATCAGTAAATTTTCCTTCTGATGATTTAATTGGTATTAACCCTTCATTACTTGAATCATCAACCCATATATTTCTCCAAATATTCTTTTTTTCCCATAAATAAGTAACACCAGCAAATTTATAGACTGGTAAAATTAAAAGAGGTTTGCTTCTTAGACTAGTAAATTTTATGTTATTACTATTTAAATAACTTAAGATCTTTTCTTCATTAAATATAATTGTTAATTTTCCAATATATTTTGTACTAGGAGTTTTTTCATTTTGAATTTTTATTGCATCAACAAACTCTAAAATTTTATCAATACTAGTATCTTCTATTTTTTCATATTCTGATTTTAATAACATTTTATTCATAAGATTTTTAAAACCTTTTTCTTGGGCTTGTAATAAAGCAATTTCTTTAGCTTTTGTAGAAGATGTAGATTCGGCTTCTACTGAAATATTTTTTACTTCAAAAATTTTATCTTCAGTTGTTTCGGAAAATAAAATTTTTAAATTAAAAAAAGTAATAAAAAAAAAGAAAATGAAAAATTTAATATGATTATATTTCATAGTATTATGTTAATTTTTAAAAAAAAATTATTACATAAAAATAATAAATTAATGAAAAAAAAAGTAAATAAATACAAATCAGCAGGAGTCAATATAACCGAAGGAAATAACTTCATCAAATCAATAAAAAAAAAAATATTTAGTACTCACAAACCTGGCGCTATAAGAGATTTAGGCTCATTCTCTGGTTTTTTTGATTTATCTAAAATTAAATATAAAAATCCCATGCTTTTGAGCTCTGCAGACGGTGTTGGGACAAAAATAAAAATAGCTCAAGATTTAAAAAAATATAACACTATAGGTATTGATTTAGTTGCTATGTGTGTAAATGACATTTTAGTTCATGGAGGAAAACCTATTTTCTTTTTAGATTATATAGCTGTAGAAAAACTAAATAAAAAAATAGCTCTTAATATAATCAGTGGTATTGCTAAAGGGTGCAAAATTGCTGATTGTTCAATTTTAGGCGGCGAAACTGCAGAAATGCCCGGGCTCTACAAAAAAAATGATTTTGATCTTGCTGGGTTTACAGTTGGTATAATTGAAAAAAAAGATTTAATTACTGGAAAAAATATTAAAGAAAATGACATTGTTATAGGGTTAAAATCATCAGGTTTTCACTCAAATGGTTACTCATTAATAAGATATATTCTTAAAAGAAAAAAAATAAGTTATAAAACAAAAATATCAAACGCCATACCTAATCTTGGAAAATTTTTACTTAAACCTACAAAAATATATTCTGAAATAATTTTAGAACTTAAAAAAGATAAGTTATTAGAAGGCGCATGCCATATCACTGGCGGGGGNATAATAGATAACTTACCAAGAATTTTACCGAAAAATTTAGGTTTAGACTTCAATAATCATAACTGGGTTTTACCATATATTTACAAATGGTTTAAAGTAAAAGGTGACATCCCATATGAAGAAATGTTGAAAGTATTTAATTGCGGCATAGGTATGATAATTATATGCAAACCTAAAAATGAAAAAAAGATATTAAAAAAATTAAAACAAAAAAAAGAGCCGTATTTCTATTTGGGAAAAATTATTAAAAATAAAAAAAAAATTGATATTAAAAATTTAAAAAAAAAATGGGAATTTTAAAAATTGTTGTTCTAATTTCAGGTCGAGGAAGTAATTTAAAAGCAATAGTTTCTAAATGCGCTAAAAAAAATTATCCTGCAAAAGTTATAGCTATAATTTCTAATAACTCTTCTGCTTCTGGTTTAAATTTAAAAGGAAATTTTGAAAAAATTGTAATTAATAACAAATTAAATAAAAAAAAATTTGAAGAAGATTTACATAAAAACTTAAAAAGATTAAAACCTAATTTAATTTGCTTAGCAGGTTTCATGAAGATTTTAAGTCCTTTTATAATAAAAAAATGGAAAAATAAAATAATAAATGTTCATCCATCTTTATTACCATCATTTAAAGGGTTAAATACACATCAAAGAGCGTTAAATAAAGGTGTAAAAATAAGCGGTTGTTCGATTCATTTTGTTAACGAAAGTTTAGATGGTGGCCCAATAATTGCCCAAGCAGCAACTACTGTACATGAAAATATATCAAGCAAAGAATTGTCACAAAAAATCTTAAAAATTGAACATAAGCTATATCCTGCTGTAGTAGATTTATTTGTAAAAAAAAGAATTAGTATAAAAAAAAACAAGGTTCTAATAAAAAATATAAAAAATATTAATTCTTTTATAAAAAATATATAAATAAATTGAAAAATTTTTTTTTTTTATGTAAATTTATTTTATGGATAAAAATTTAAAAAGAGCACATAAAAACTGGATTCTATTTCTTAAAGGAACAACTCTTTTAGTTATAGGGGTTATAGTGATACTTTCTTTTATGGCTATTTTCTTAATCTAAAACTCTAATTAATTGAAAAAAAAAAATTAAGTTCCTTTATTGCATTTTCTTCACTATCTGAACCATGAACTGCGTTTTCTTGAATAGATGAAGCAAATTTTTTTCTTATTGTATTTTCGTTTGCGTCATCTGGATTTGTTGCACCCATTACTTCTCTATATCTTTCTATTGCATTATCGCCTTCTAACATTTGAACTATTATAGATCCAGAAGTCATAAACTCGCATAATTCATTATAAAAAGGTTTGTCAGAATGAACTGAATAAAATTCTTGTGCTTGTTCTTTAGTTAAAGTTAATTCTTTTTTTTCTAAAATCTTCAATCCAGAGCTTTCTATCATTGAATTTATGGCATCTGCATGACCAGCTTTAACTGCATCCGGTTTTATAATTGATAATGTTTTTTGAACAGACATAAATTATTTTTCATAATTATTACTAATATAATTATCTATTAAACGAACACCAAAAGCTGTACCACCTTTTTTAGACAATGGTAAGTCTTTATTTAACCAAGTAACGCCTGCTATATCTAAATGGGCCCATTCAACATCTTTTTTTACAAAACGTTTTAAAAATTGTGCTGCGGTAATGCTACCTGCTCCCCCTGTTCCTGTTATATTTTTTACATCTGCAATATCACAATTTAACAAATCATCATATTCTTTTCCCAATGGGAATCTCCATATCTTCTCATCTGTTAATTTTCCTGATTTAGTTAAATCTTCTGATAATTTATCAGAATTAGAAAAAAGTCCTGCGTAAAAATTACCTAACGCAACAATTATAGCTCCAGTAAGAGTTGCAAAATTAATCATTTTTTTTACTTTATATTTTTCTTGGCAATACCAAAGAGCATCAGCTAAAACAAGCCTTCCTTCTGCATCAGTGTTTAAAACTTCAATTGTTTGCCCTGACATTGATTTTACTATATCACTAGGTCTTTGAGCGTTTGAACTAACCATATTTTCTACTGCACCGATAACAGCTACTACGTTAGATTTAGATTTTCTTAATGCTAGCGCTTTCATAACTCCTAGTACAAGAGCTGATCCTCCCATATCCATCTTCATTTCTTCCATTCCTGATGATGGTTTTAAAGAATAACCTCCAGTATCAAAAGTTACTCCCTTTCCAACCAAACCCAGTGGTGGTTTTTTTGAACTTGGATTACCATTCCATTCTAATGTAATTAATCTTGATGGATTAGCGCTACCCATACCAACTCCTAGTAAAGCTCCCATTCCTAATTGTCTCATCTTTTTCTCATCTAAAATATTTACTTTAACATTATATTTTGTCAGTTCTTTAGCTCTTGAAGCAAGATTTACTGGATTCAAAACATTTGGAGGTTCGTGTAAAAGATCCCTTGAAAAGAAAACACCCTCAGTAACAGCATTAAAACTAACAAAAAGCTTCTTAAATTTTCCTGGATTAGTAACTAAAATATTTATAGCTGTTAACTTTTTAGCATTATCATTAGGTTCTTTATTTTTTTTGTATTTTTTAAAAGAATAAGATTTTAAATGCATTCCAGAAACAAAGTTAGAAATAATATTGTCGTAACTTAATCTAACTTTACTTACGTTTCCTATATCAATATTAATTTCTTTATATTGTAAAGTTTCTATAAAAGGGAATAATAATCCTCCAAAATATTGAAAATTATAAGATTCTAAATCTTTTTCGTCGCCTATGCCTATAAAAACAGTATTAAATGAATTTTTAAGTCCTGCGGTTTCAATATGACAAATTTCTCCTAAATTGCCGTTAAAATTCCTTTTTGATAAGCTATTAATAATATTCTTTTTTATTTCTGAATTAGAAGAAATATTATGATAATTTAAATTTTTCTTATTTTTATTAATAAAAAAAATTTTAAAATTAGGTGAAACTTTTTTGCTGATAAAATTTACAATCATAAAATACAAATTAATATAGTTCTTATGTCAATAATATCCAATTATATTTTTAAACAAATAGGATCATACTTTATATATATAACAATTTTTTTTATAAGTTTAATATGGCTTATTATTTCATTAAAATTTATAGAATATGTGACAACTAATGGACTAGATTTCAAAGACTTTATTGCAATGACTTCATTATTGTTACCAACTATTATTCCTTCAATAACACCTTTAACATTAAGTCTTGCTTGTATTTTTGTATACAATAAGCTCGCAAATGACAACGAGTTAATAATAATAAAATCCTCTGGTTTTAGTACTTTTAAAATATTAAAACCAGCAATTCTTCTTGCGTTAATTATTGGCACAATCAACCTTTTATTAAATCTCTACTTTAGTCCATTGAGTAAATCTATTTTTAAAGAGAATCAAAAAAATTTAAGAGAAGATATTGCAAGNATTGCTTTTAAAGAAGGTAGTTTTTCCAATATATTCCAGGATATAACAATATATATAGAAAAAATTGTAGATAAAAATAATTATGATTACGTCTTTGTCTACGATAATAGAAATAAAGAAAATCCAGCTACATACATTGCTAAACAAGCTGAATTAATTCAATTAGACAACGCAAATAAAGTAATTCTTAAAGATGGTAATAGACAAATAATTGATAAAAAAACCTCACAATTAAATATAATTAANTTTGATGAATATGAGGTTGATTTAGATTTGTTGTTCAAAGATCTTGATGAAGAAAGAATTAAAGAACCTGAAGAAATGTTTCTAAAAGAATTATGGAGTAAAAATAACGAAATTAGCGGTCGATATGATCCTAGGCAAGTTTCAAGCATGGTAATAGAAGGTCATAAAAGAATAATTGATCCTATTTATTGTATAATTTTTACATTAATAAGCTTAACTTTTTTATTATCTGATAAATTAGTTTTACAATCAGCAGTAAAAAAAATAACTGTGATAATATTTACTATTTTTTTAATAGAAGTAATATATTTATCTTTTCCTAATTTTATTGTAAAGAAAACTTCTTTATTACCTTTAATGTATATTTTTCCAATATCATTATTAATTTTTTTATTATTTTATAATCTACGAATTTCAAATAAAAAATGAGAATTTCATCAATAAATATTTTTAACAGAGAATTAGATAAATATCTTTTGAAGAAATATATAAAAAATTTTATTTTTTTTTTATCTATTTCAGTTCTAATTTTATTTTTAATTGAATTTGTTGAACTATTAAGAAGAACTTCAGAACATCCTGATATTTCATCTACTTTTTATGTTCTTTACCTAGCTTTTTTAAAAATAACTGAAAGTATATCTTTGTTAATCCCNATAAGTATTTTTGTAACAACTATGATAACTTGTCTTTCTTTTAATAAGTATAGAGAAATGGTAATAATACAAAATTCAGGCCTAAATTCTTTCAAAATACTATACCCCTTTATTNTTTTTACTATTATATTTTGCTCTATTTACTTTACAGTCCTTAATCCATTTTTTTCCTATGCAACAAATCACTATCAAAAAATTGAACAGCAAGTATTTAGGGGCAAATTAAGTAATTTTTCTATTAGTAAATCTGGAATATGGCTAAGACAAGGATCTAAAAATAATAAAATAGTAATAAGAGCAGCTAATTTTCTACCAAAAGAAAGTTTGTTCGAAAAAGCAACGTTTTACATATATACAAAAAAAAATAATTTTGTTGAAAGAATTGATGCTGAAAGTGCAAGAATTGAAGAAGATTTCTGGNTAATGAAAGATGTCATAATAAATAAACCTAACAAAAAAGTAGCAAAAATTGACGAATATACTCTTAAAACAAATTTATCAATTGAGAAAATAGAAAATAGTTTTCTTGACCCTGCAAGTATATCTATTTGGAAAATACCAGATTTTATAGAATTGCTCAAGAAATCTGGCTTTTCGCCAACTAAACATCAAATGTATTTTTATAAAACTATGTTCTTACCTTTGTTTTTAATTGGATTAATATTAATTGCAGGATCATTTACAATAAAATTCTCAAAAACCAAGACTAGGAACTTCTTTTTAATTTTAACTTGTTCAATAAATGGTTTCTTGATTTATGTGTTATCTGAATACATATATTCACTTGGGATTGCTAATAAATTACCTACTATACTTGCATCTCTTTCGCCATCTATTATAACTATATTAGTAGGGGTTTTTTATGTAATACATTTTGAAAAAACAAATTAAAAATGAAAAAAACAATTTTATTAATATTTTTTATATTTTTTTTATTTAACAAAAATCTTTTTTCNCAAGATGAAAATAAACCTTTCATTTTAAATGCTGAAAAAATAGTTAACAATCATAACGAATCAAGAGTAATAGCAACTGGTAATGTTGAAGTTATTCAGGGAAAAGAGGTACTTAGAGCAGATTATTTAGAGTTTGATAAAATAAAAAATAAAGCTTTTGTAAAAGGCAATGTAAGCATNTTAGATGAAGAAGGAGTTGTTTATTTTGCAGATTACGCTGAAGTAGATAAAGGATTTAAAAACGGGCTTACAAAAAATATATCAATACTTTTTCCTGATAATTCAAAAATGTCAGCCTCAAATGGTAGAAGATTTAAAGGTACAATATCTAGATTAAAAAAAGCTTTATATTCAGCTTGTGATTGTGATGACCCAAACAAAAAACCAACTTGGCAAATAAAGGCTTCAGAAGTAGTGCACGATTCAAAAAGAAAAAAAATTAGTTATAAAAACGCTTTTCTAGAATTTCTTGGGTTTCCAGTAGCTTATACTCCTTTTTATTCTCATCCAGACCCAAGTGTAAAAAGACAAAGCGGTTTTTTATTCCCAACTTATACTTCAAATTCTGAATTAGGAACTATTATAAAAACTCCTTATTACTACGCTCTTTCTCCATTTAAAGATTTAACAATTGAACCACAATATATAAGTGGCCAAAGACCTTTAATATACGCCCAATTTAGACAAAGATTTGTTAATGGAGAACTAAATATAGAAAGTAGCTTTACTAATGCTGATAGAAGAACAAGAGTTAAAACATATTCAAATAAAAATAGAGGACATATTTTTATTAATGGAAAATTTGATCAAAATGATTTTTGGAGATATGGTTTTAATGTAAAACGTGCAACTGACGATACTTATTTATCTAGGTATATGTTTCAAGGCGCAACTGATAGGCTTCATTCTGATTTCTTTGTGGAAGGTTTTGATAATAAAAATTATTTTCATATAACAGGTATAGCTACTCAGGTACAATCCAGTACTTACCAAAGTAATAAAACCCCTCTTGTTTTACCTTCAATAAATTATAATTATCAAAGTGAAAAAACTAAAGTAGGTTTTATTGATTTCAACGCCAACTTGTTATCTCTAACAAGACGTAATGGTTCTGACACAAGAAAAATATCAATACAACCTTCTATAACTTATCCATTTCAAGATAATTTTGGAAATAGATTCAAAATTCAAGCTAAAACAACTATGTCTGCTTATATGCTAAGTCATGTAAAAAGAACTAATAAAAATGATTACAAAGGTTTTAAAAATAGAATACATCCTGAACTACTTTTAGGTTGGGATCTTCCATTACAAAAAAATAATAATGAATCTACATTTATACTTAAACCGCAAGCTGCTTTAATTTTAGCTCCAAATAGAGGAAGTAATGAAGATATACCAAATGAAGATAGTGAAAGTTTTGAATTTGGTGAAACACATTTATTTAATTCAAGTCTTTATCCAGGTGATGATAAATTAGAAAAATCAAATCAAAGAATTGATTATGGAATAAACTTTAATGTAAAGTCAAAATCTAAGAAAAAAATTACTTCCGATTTTTTCATAGGACAAAGTATAAGATTTAGAAAAAATAATAATTTTGGATCAAAATCTGGACTAGATGATCAAATATCAGATTTAGTTGGAAGAATTGGATTTGGCTTTGGCGAACATATTAATATGTCATATAGATTCTTAGTAAATAAAGATGCTCTATTTTCAACAAGAAGAGATCAGCTTACTATTTCAACAAATGTATTTGATAGTAATTTAAGTTTAAATTATATTTACTTAGAGCCAACTACAGGTATATCTGATGAAAGAGAAGAACTAAATCTTTCTTTTGCACATAATTTTAATGAAAATTATTCCTTTAAATATACTTTAAGAGATGATATGACAAGTTCTGGAGGTTTATTAGGACAAAAATTATCTTTGTCATTTGATAATGAATGCTTTAACACTGAAGTTGGATTAAATAGATCTTATTACTTAGATAGAGAAATTAAACCAAATGATACTTTTATGATTATGCTTACTTTTAAAACTCTTGGATCATTTTCAACTGGTAGAAATATTTCAAATTAAAATTTAATAAAAAATTTAAATGAGATTAATAAAAAAAATATTTTACAAGTTTTTTTTATTCAATATTTTTTTTATTACAATTCTTTGTTCTAAAATATTATTAGCAAATAACACTAATGNGTCTAGCAAANCAATTCTACAAAGATTACCTACAAGTATTTTTGCAACTGTAAATAATGAACCAATATCAATATATGATTTAATCCAAAGNGCTAATCTATTTAGTATTTCTGCCAAAATACCTATAAATGAAGAATTTGAATTAAGAATTCTTCCAGATTTAATATCTGGTTACGTAGATGAAGTAATTCAAATGCAAGAAATTAGAAATTTCAATATAACTGTTTCAGAAGCTCAAGTTCAAGCTATGGTATCAGAAATTGAGAAAGAGAATGGTTTTGAGAAAGGTAAACTTAAAGATTATTTAAAAGATAATAAAACAGATATATCTATTTTAGAAAAACAAGTAAGAACAAATATTGGATGGAGACAACTGGTAGCTAATAAATTTAGACCACAAGTTATCATTCAAGATGCAGAAGTCGAAACCATACTGAAAAAACTTGAAACTAGTATTGGTAAAGAAGAATTTTTAATTGAACAAATATTTCTTTCTTTTGAAAATAAAAGAGAAAGCGAAGTTCTTAATAAAATAAATAATCTTTATGAAGAAATTAGTAGCGGAGGTAATTTTATTTCTATAGCAAAACAGTTTTCAGATAGTTACGGAGGTAAATTTGGTAAAATAGGATGGGTCCCAGAAGTTGATTTAGATAGCAATATATTAAATGAAGTAAAAAAATTAGAAATTAATGAAACTTCAAAACCTTTAAAAGGAGAAACAGGTTATTTTTTAATGAAGATACTAAATAAAAGAAAAATAGGAGAAGAAACAATAAGTTTAGTATCTTTATTCAGATTCAGAATTATTGAAAATAATGAAGAAACAAAAAATTTATTAAAAAAAATAAATAACTGTAATGAGCTAGAAGATTTTTCTAAGAAATATGCTACTTCAGACTCTGGTAGCCTTGGCGAATTTAATTATAGCGAATTATCAGAGAATTTAAGAAAAGAAATAAGTAAAATGAAAAAAAATGAAATTAGCAAACCTATTAAATTTGGAAATGAAGAATTTCAAATAATGACTTGTGATATAAAAAAAATTACACCGATAATACCTAGTAAATTTAAGATTACTGAAATCTTAATGAATAAAAAACTAGATATAATTGGGAGACAATTCATGTCAGAATTAAGAACTAAATCAATAATAGATATTAGAATATAAATAAATATGAATAAGAAAATTATTACAGGTTTAACAATGGGTGAGCCAGCAGGAATATCATCTGAAATAACTTTAAAAATCTGGAAAAATTATAGAAAAAAAATTGACCCTTTTATATATTTTGGCGATCCTGAACATTTACTAAATACTAGTAAAATATTAAAATTAAAGATCCCTCTGAAAGTTATTAATAAAGTTGAAGATGCACATAAAATTTTTAATAATTTTTTACCAATTTATAAAATAAAATTAACTAAAAAAGTAAAATTAGGAAAACCATCAATAAAAAATAGTAATAAAGTATTAAAATCAATTATAGAAACTGTTAAATTCGCAAATAAAAAAGAACTATCTTCAATAGTGACTAACCCCGTAGAAAAGAATGTAATTAAAAAAAAGAACAAATCATTTGATGGGCATACNTTTTATATATCAAAATTATTAAATATAAAAAATCCAGTTATGTTATTGTCATCTCCTAAAATAAACGTTATTCCTTTAACCCAACATTTGTCATTAAAAAATGCAATTAAATCTTTAAATAAAAATATTATTATTTCTACTACTAAAACTACAAATAAATATTTTAAAAATTATTTTAATAAAAATAGACCAAAAATTGCAATTGCTAGTTTAAATCCTCATGCTGGAGAAAATGGTATCTTTGGAAATGAAGAAAAAAAAATAATTACACCTGCAATAAAAATAATTAAAAAAAAAGGAATTAATGTTTCAGGGCCATATCCAGCAGACACAATTTTTAATACAAAATTTTCAAAAAATTTTGATGTTATTATTTGCATGTATCACGATCAAGCAACAATACCAATTAAAACATTAGACTTTGATAATGGTGTTAATATAACTCTTGGTTTACCTATAATAAGAACATCTCCTGACCATGGGACCGCTTTAGACATAGCTGGCAAAGGGGTAGCGTCAGAAAAAAGTTTATATGCTTCTATTAAAATGTCTCAAAATATAGCAAAACAAAATTAACTCGTGGACACAATTAAGCAAATTATTAATCGCTTTGGTATAATTACTAAGAAACATTTAGGGCAGAATTTTATATTAGATGAAAATATAACAAATAAAATTGTTAAATTAACAGATGTAAAAAACGAAATTATCCTAGAAATTGGTCCAGGACCAGGGTGTTTAACAAGATCTTTAGTAAAATCAGGTGCAAAAAAAATAATAGCTATAGAAAAAGATCCAAAATGTATAGATATGCTAAATTATCAAAAAAAAATTTTTTTAAATAAAGTAATCTTAATTAAAGGAGACTTTCTAGAGGATAAAATTTTTAAAAAAATAATAAACATAATGAAAAAAAATAAAAAAAAATTAATAATAATTTCAAATCTTCCATATAAAACATCAATCCCNATTTTGGTAAAAATTTTTAAATATAGAAATTTTTTTGAAAAATTAATTTTAATGTTTCAAAAAGAACAAGCGGATAGAATTTTGGCAAAAAAAAATTCTAAAAGTTATGGTAGAATATCTGTGATCTCACAATGGCTATGTAACATTAAAAAAAAAATGAATTTATCGCCAAATCACTTCTATCCAAAACCAAAAATAAATTCATCAATTTTAGAATTTAATTTTAAAAAAAAAATTAAGAATGTATGTAATGAAGAGGCTTTTATTAAANTAATTAGAAACTGTTTTAATCAAAGAAGAAAAACAATTAAAAATAATTTAAAAAAAAAAATCAAGTTAATAGATGAAGCTTTATTAAATTGTAAAATTAATGCTAAAAAAAGACCTGAGGAACTAGATTTTAATGATTATGTTAATTTATCAAATTATTTANACAAATAAATTATAAAAATCTAATTTTCTTTTTTATTAACGAATTTTTTTGACTTATTATTCTTTCTGCCTCAATAATTGATTTTATCTTGTTTACAGTTTCATTCAAATTTTTATTAATAACGACATATTTGTACTCTTTCCAATGACTTAATTCCATTTTATAAAATGATAATCTCTTTTTTACAATATGATCGGGATCTTGAGCTCTTTTTTTTAGTCTTCTAATTAATTCTTTTTTTGATGGTGGTAATATAAAGATACTTACAACATCCTTTCCTAATTTTTTTTTAATTTTTCTTGACCCCTGCCAATCGATGTCAAATAAAACATCTTTCCCTTTATTGTGAATTCTTTTTACCGTTAATAATGAAGTTCCNTAATAATTATTAAAAACCTTTGCCCATTCAATAAAATGTTTTTTTCTTTTTAATACTTCAAACTCCTGCTCTGAAACAAAAACGTAATCTTTATTATTTTTTTCAATAGGTCTTTTTTTTCTGGTGGTATATGANATTGATAATTCCATATTTTTATTATTTTTTATAAGATTTTTTGCAAGAGTTGTTTTTCCAGCTCCTGANGGAGATGACAAAATTATAAATAAGCCTTTATTTTTATTTTTCATAATGCTCTTTATTAATTTCTCTTAATTTTTTTATATTTTTCAAATGATCGTTATAATTAGAAGAAAAATTATGCCCTCCACTACCATTTGCAACAAAATACAATAAATCTCCTTTACTAGGATTGGTTACTGCAACTATAGACTCTTTTCCTGGATTGCATATTGGGCCTTCAGGTATTCCATAATTTAAATATGTATTAAATTTAGATTCAAATTTTAAATCCTGTTTTTTTAACTCTTTTATTTGTACTCCTAATTTTTTTTCAATACCGTAAATAACTGTAGGGTCAGATTGAAGTTTCATATTTAGTTTTAATCTATTTAAAAAAACTTGCGCTANCATCGACTTTTCATTATCTAATGAAGTTTCTTTTTCTATTANTGATGCCAGCACTAAAACCTCTTTATGATTTTTAAGTTTTAAATTTTTATCTCTATTTTTCCAAGCACTATTTAGAATTTTATCCATTTCTTTTTTCATATTATTAATAATTATATTAGAATTTGTGCCATAAGCATAAAAATAAGTGCTAGGAAATAATGTGCCCTCCTCTATTAAATTTATTGAATTATAATCATTTATAATAACACCATCAGTTTTCTCTAAAATTTCAATAATTTCTAAAGATGTTAGACCTTCTGGTATAATAATTTTTCTTTTAACGCTTTTTCCTTCTTTAATTTTAATAATTATTTGAAAAATATTATTATTAGCAAAATTATATTCCCCAGCTTTTAATTTTTTTTCTGCAAAAATTAATTTTATAAGTGATTTAAAAAAAAACTTATTATCAATAACTGCTTCTTTATATAAATTATTTGTTATTTTTTCTAAAGTTTGATTTGGTTTAATAAAAAAAGAATGACTGTAAGGGTATTTTAAAAAAAATAAATCAAAAATTAATAAAAAAAATAAAAATAAAAATAAAATATATATATATATATATTTTTTTATTAAATAAATTATTTTCATAAACTAAATTGATTTAAAAATTAGAGAAGCGTTAGTTCCGCCAAAACCAAATGAGTTTGATAATACATATTCAATTTTATGTTGAATAGATTTTAATGGTATTAAATCTAAACCTTCTGCATCAGGTAGTGGAGAAAATAAATTTAAAGTAGGCGGCAACTCATTATTTTTTAATGATAAAATAGAGTATATTGATTCAACNCTCCCTGAAGCACCTAATAAATGACCAATTGAAGACTTGGTAGATGACATTTTAATAGAATTGATATTATTCTTGAAAACTTTTTTAATACTTTTTATTTCAATCTTATCACCTACTGGAGTTGATGTTCCATGAGCATTTATATAACCTATATCATCAGAATTCTTTTTTGCATCATTTAATGCAGAAATAACACATCTTTCAGCTCCGTTTCCATCATCTGGTGGAGCTGTTATATGATAAGCATCTCCACTAGAACCATATCCTATTATTTCTGCTAAAATATCTGCATTTCTTTTTTTTGCGTGCTCATATTCTTCTAATATTAATATTCCTGCTCCATCTCCCATAACAAACCCGTCTCTATCTTTGTCAAATGGTCTTGAGGCGTTATCTGGTTTATCATTAAATTTTGTTGATAAAGCTCTTAAGGCACAAAAACCTGCTACACCAAGTCTACATATTGCTGCTTCTGATCCTCCAGCAACCATTACATCGGCTTTATCTAATTGAATTAATCTAAAAGAATCTCCTATTGCGTGCGCGCCTGATGCACAAGCAGTAACTGTAGAATGGTTAGGCCCTTTAAAATTATATTTAATTGAAACTTGCCCTGAAGCTAAATTAATTAAACTTGATGGAATAAAAAAAGGACTTATTTTTCTAGAACCGCTTTTTTCTAATAAAATAGAATTATCATATATTGTAGATAATCCTCCAATTCCAGACCCTATAATAACACCTGATCTTGCTGCATCGATTTCACTGTTTACTACCCATCCAGAATTATTAATTGCTTCTTCTGTTGCTATTAAAGAATAAAGGATAAATTTATCCATTTTTCTTTTATCTTTATCGTTAAAACTTTTATTAATTAAATCCTCAGAGATTGTACCTCCTACTTTTGAAGGCAAATCATCGATTTTAAAAGAATCAATAATATTGATACCTGACTTACTAGAAATTAAATTCTTCCAATTAACTTCTGTTCCACATCCAAGTGCGGTTATCATCCCCATTCCGGTTACGACAACTCTTCTCATAATATTAATTATTAAGTTTTAGCTTTAATAAGATCTATAGCATCTTTAACTGTTACAATTTTTTCTGCTGCTTCGTCTGGTATTTCACATTTGAATTCTTCTTCAAAAGCCATAACAAGTTCAACTTGGTCAAGACTGTCAGCGCCTAAATCTTCTATAAATTTTGAATTTTCTGTAACTTTATCTTCGCTTACACCAAGATGATTGGTAATTACTTTCTTTACTTTATCTACAACTTCATCAGACATATATTACTCCTTAAATAAAAAACATTAATAAACTATAATACTTATAATATTTATACCATTAACATTCCACCATTAATATTAACTGTTGATCCTGTTATAAAAGATGCTTTTTCATCTGTCAAGAAAGCAACGCAATTTGCTATATCGTTAGGCTTACCAATACTACCAACTGGTATTCTTTTTAACATTAATTCTTTTTGTTCATTTGATAATTCTTCAGTCATTGGACTTTCAATAAACCCAGGAGCAATGCAATTAACGGTAATAGATCTAGATGCAAACTCTAAAGCTAAAGATTTATGTAACCCTATCATTCCAGATTTAGAAGCTGCGTAATTTATTTGACCAATATTTCCTCCTAAACCAATTATAGAGCTTATACCTATAATTCTTCCCCATTTCTTCTTTATCATAGATTTGACAACTAATTGAGATAATTTAAAAACTGAGGAAAGATTAATATTTATAACATCATTCCATTGGTCTCTTGTCATTCTAATACTTAAAGCATCTTTATTTATACCCGCATTATTTATTAAAATATCTATTGAATTAAATTTTTTTATTGACTGANTGTACAAATTATCAATTTCATCATCTTTTGAAAGATCCGCGACAATTCCTAAGCAGTTTTTTGGCAATTCTTTTTGCAAATTATCAACTTTTTTTTTATTTGTACCAGTTACTATTAAATTAGCGCCTAATGATAATAATTTTTTTGTTATAGCGCCTCCTATTGCTCCAGTAGCTCCNGTAACTAATGCTGTTTTATTTTTTAAATTTTTATTAACCATAATTAAATTAGATTATCCATATCATCTGGATTTTGTATAGAAAAACATTCAATATTTTTAGTTATTCTTTTAACTAATCCAGATAAAACATTTCCTGGTCCAACTTCAAATATTTTTTTAACACCTTCTTTTTCCATTAATTTAACAGTTTCTCTCCATTTTACTGTTTTAGTTATTTGATTTGATAACAATGATAATAATTTATCACTTTCCTTGCAAGGAAGCGCTTCTACATTAGAAATTAATGGTATTTTTAACTCACTAAAGTCAATTTTATTAATTTCTTTTTTCATTTCTATAGCAGCATTTTCCATCAACTTGCAATGAAAAGGAGCGCTGACTTTTAAATCAATAGTTAATTTAGCGCCATGTTCTTTAGCAATTAATTTAAAGGCATCAACAGATTCTTTATTACCACTAACAACAATTTGCCCATCTGAGTTNTCATTAGCAATTTCACATACTCCTTCATTTTGAAAATTTTTTATTATTTTATTAATTTCATCAATTTTTAAACCTATTATTGCTGACATTTTTCCTTTACCTGTTTTATCAGATTTACTCATAAGCTGTCCTCTGTATTTAACTAATTTTAAAACAGTTTCAAAATTTAAGGCCTCTGAAGCATATAAGGCGGTATATTCTCCAAGAGAGTGTCCTGCAACAAATTTACAAAAATCTTTTAAACTAATATTTTTCTGAGATTTAACTACTTCTAATATAGCTATACTTGTAACTAAAATTGCAGGCTGCGCATTGTTAGTTTTTACTAATAAATCATCTGGTCCTTTAAATATTAAATCAGATAAAGACTCATTCAAAATTTTGTCTGCTTCATCAAAAATATCTTTTGCTTCTTTATAATTTTCATACCAATTCTTACCCATTTCAACATATTGTGAACCTTGCCCTGGAAAAATTATTGAATTCATACTATATATAATTAAAAAAAAAAAATAGTTTATGTTGATGTTTAAATCATTTTGGAGTAAAAAAACCTTATTTTTAAAATATATATTAAAAAATTATTATGTCATTATATGAATTAGTATTTATAGCAAGACAAGAGGTTTCACCTGTGCGTGCTAAAGAATTAGCAAAAAAAATAAATGAATTTATAGTGAAGAAAGGTGGAAAAATAAAAAAAGAAGAATACTGGGGATTTAAGAACCTTTCATACCAAATAAAAAAAAGTAGAAGAGGTCACTATATTTTTTTTATATTTGATACAACAGCAACAGTAATTCATGAATTAAAAACACAAATCAAACTAACCCAAGATATAATTAGACATATGTTTATAAAAATTAAAGAAAAAGAGTTTGATAAAAATCCATCAGAAATGATGAAGGAAAATCAAGATGAGGATAGATAATAAATAATGGCTGAATTACAAAGGCGTGATTTAAAAACTGATAAAAGACCTTATAATTTTAAAAAAAAATCTTGTCCACTTTCATTTGATGGCGCTCCTAAAGTCGATTACAAAAATGTAAAACTTTTGAAAAGATTTATATCTGAAAAAGGTAAAATATTACCAAGCAGAATAACTTCTGTTTCAACTAAAAAACAAAGAGAATTAGCTAGNGCTGTCAAAAGAGCTCGATTTTTAGCACTCTTACCTTACGTTAACAAATAAACATGGAAGTAATTTTAATTGAAAATATAGAAAAACTTGGAAAAGTTGGAGATATAGTAAAAGTCAAAGATGGTTATGCGAGAAATTATCTTATACCGAAAAAAAAAGTTTTAAGAGCTAGTAAAGAGAATTTAAAAGTTTTTGAAGAAAAAAAATCAATAATTGAAAATGAAGAGAAAAAAAGAAAAGAAACAGCAATAGAAACCTCTTCTAAAATTAAAGATCTTGAAATAATAATATTAAGAAANGCAGGAGAAAATGGACAGCTATATGGGTCTGTCACTTCAAAAGATATTATTAAAGAAATTTCAATATTAAAAAAAGTTGATCTTTTAAATGAACAAATAAATTTAAAAAAAACCTTAAAATCTATAGGTGTGTTTGAAGTTGATATTTCTGTTTACACAGATTTAAAAACAAAAATATTATTAAGTATTGCAAAAACAAAAGAATTAGGATNAGAACAAATTAAAGATTTTAAAAATCCAAAAAAAGTAGAAAAAAAACAAGTAAAAGATGATAAAGATAAAAAAGTAGAAAAAACCGATAAAACTAAAGATTTAAACACTAAAGACATGATTAAAGAAATTGAAAAAAAAGAAGAAAAAGTGCCTGAAAAAAAAATTACTAAGAAAAAACCGATTATAAAAAAAGAAGAAATAAAAAAAACAGCAAAAGTTAAAAAAAAACCAGAAAAAAAAGTAAAAAAAACCAAAAAGAAGTAGTTATCCACAGTTTTCTCATTTTATCCCAATCTTTCACAGGTCTAGAAAGAAAAAAATAAAAAATTTATGATACTATGAGTTCTTCATAAAAANTATGAGCTCAGAATTAAAAAAATTTAAATCTAACGAAAAAGATTTAAGAATCGTCCCGATGAATGTAGAGGCGGAGCAAGCATTGCTTGCTGCGCTTCTTACTAANAACTCAGCATACGAACATATATCTGATTTTCTTAAACCGGAACATTTTTATGACGATGTAAATAGTAGAATTTTTGAAGCTATAGCTAAATTGTTAGAAAATAATCAACTAGCTGACCCTTTAACTTTAAAAAATTATTTTTTACAAAAAGATGAAATGGAATTAATTGGAGGNGATAGATATCTAATAGAATTAGCTAAAAATTCAACAATATCATCTAATACAAGTGAATATGGAAAATTAATTTATGATTTATTTCAAAGAAGAGAAATACTAAAAATTTCTGATGAAATATCAAATGAAGCAAATTCTTTTGATTTAGAAACTAATGCTTCTAACATCATTGAGAAAGCAGAAGTAAAATTATATAATTTATCATCAACTGGTGAAAGTAATCAAGATTTTAAGAAGTTTTCGACATCATTAGTAGAAGCGATTAATAGTGCTGAATCTGCATATAAAAGAGAGGGGCAACTTTCAGGAATTCCTACAGGTTTCACAGATTTAGATCAGCTTTTAGGAGGGCTTCATAAAACTGATTTAATAATACTAGCAGGAAGGCCTTCTATGGGTAAAACAGCTTTGGCAACTAATATTGCTTTTAAAATGGTAAATGCAAATTCTATGGATGAAGAAAAAAAGAAAAATGTAGTTGGTTTTTTTTCTTTAGAAATGTCATCAGAACAATTAGCAACTAGAATCCTTGCTGAAGACTCTACTATATCTTCTGAAAAAATAAGAAGAGGTCAATTAAATTCAAATGATTTTCAAAAAATAGTAAAATCAAGTCAGAATTTAGGAGAACTAACTTTATATATAGATGATAGTCCAAATTTATCTATTTCTGCTTTAAGAACACGAGCAAGAAGATTAAAAAGAAAATATGGTTTAGATGCTATTATGATTGATTACCTTCAACTTATCAGACCTTCTCTTTCAAGACCTGATAATAGAGTATTAGAAATTGCAGAAATGACTAGAAATCTAAAAGCATTAGCAAAAGAATTAAATATACCAGTTTTATGTTTATCTCAATTATCAAGGCAAGTTGAGCAAAGAGATGACAAAAGACCACAATTATCAGATTTAAGAGAATCTGGCGCAATAGAGCAAGACGCAGATGTGGTAATGTTTATTTATAGAGAAGAATACTACACTGAAAGAAAAGAGCCATCGCCTGGTACTGAAGATTATCAAAAATGGCAAGATAAAATGGCAAAAATTCATAATGTTGCAGAAGTAATTGTTGCGAAACAAAGACACGGCCCAATAGGTAAGGTTAATCTACACTTTGAAGGATCTACAACTAAATTTAGTAATCTTTCTAAAAATAAATCTTTAGATAATATAGAATAGTTAAATTAAAAAATTCTATAATGATATCAATTTTAAATAAAATATATCAAAGCTATATTATTAGATATCCAATTTATGTAATTATATCTTTGGTTTTGGTTCTTNGTTTTTTTACAATACATGCAAAAAATTTTGAATTAGATGCCTCAGCTGACTCTCTAATTTTAGAAGACGACCAAGATTTAAAAACATTTAGAGAAATTAGTAATAGATATGAATCAAAAGATTTTGTAATAATTACTTATAAACCAAATGATGATTTATTTTCTTTTAATTCCTTTGAAAATATTAAAAATTTAAAAGAAAAATTAGAAAATTTAGAAAATGTTCACGAAGTAATCACTTTAATAGATTTACCTTTATTAAAAGCTGCAAATGTCCCACTAAAAAAGCTTAATGAAGATAAAATAAAAAAAATTACCGACCCAAATATCAATATTAATGTTGCAAAAAAAGAAATAATCGAAAGCCCAATTTACAAAAATTTAATTGTTAGTGAGGATGGTAAATTAACTTCATTAATAGTTTATTTAAAAATTGATGAAAAATTTAAGAATTTATTAAAACAAAGAAATTCTTTAAAAGCTAAAGAAAAATTATCTATTGCTGAAGAAACAAAATTAAAAGAAATACTTATTGAATATGATAAAAAAAAATCAGAATTAAAAAAGAAAAATCATCAAAACATAGCTTTCATTAGAGAAATAATCAAAGAATTTTCAAATACTGGAGAAATACATCTTGGCGGCGTCCCAATGATAGCTGACGACATGATTGAATTTATAAAAAGTGATTTGATTAATTTTGGAGTTGGTGTTTTTTTATTTATAGTCATAACTTTAATAATAGTTTTTAGAGAAATTAGGTGGGTTACTATTCCATTATTAAATTGTTTTTACGCAGTTTTAATAATGATAGGGATCTTAGGATTCGTAAATTGGGATGTTACGGTAATTTCCTCAAATTTTATTTCTTTAATGTTAATTCTAACTATAGCTATGAATGTACATTTAGCTGTCAGGTACAAACAACTCTCTAATGAAATGCCAAATAGTAGTCAAAGCGAAATTGTTTTATTAACTACTGAAAAAATGGTATGGCCTTGTTTATATACTGCTTTGACAACCATATGTGCTTTTACATCTTTAGTTTTCAGCGGAATAAAGCCTGTGATTGACTTTGGTTGGATGATGACAATTGGATTAACTGTAACATTTTTAACTTCTTTTATATTATTTCCTTCAATATTATTACTTTTAAACAAAAAAAATGANGAACTTTCAGAAGAAAAACAAACGTTTATAACTCAAGGTCTGGCACACTTGGCAAAAAATCACGGAAATAAAATATTATTTTTTTCTTTTATATTAATAGTTTTTACAGCTGTTGGAATTACTAAACTAAAAGTTGAAAATAGTTTTATAAACTACTTTAAAGAAAAAACTGAAATTTACCAAGGAATGAANCTTATTGATGAAAAACTTGGTGGGACAACACCTCTTGACATAGTTGTTAACTTTAAAAAAGAAGAAAATGAAAATAATGACAGTAGTTTATCTTCTGACGATTCAGAATTAGGTTTAGAAGATGATTTTTTTGAAATAGAAACAGAAATAAATACAGAAGATTATTGGTTTACTTCAACAAAAATAAATCAAATCGAAAAAATTCATAATTATTTAGAAAATTTACCAGAAATAGGCAAGGTATTATCTTTAACATCTTTAATTAGAGTAGCTGAAGATCTTAACGAAGGTAAAAAATTTGATCCCTTTGAATTAAATGTAATTTATAAAAAACTTCCTGAGAAATTAAAAAAGAATGTTGTTGATCCATATATTTCTATAGAAAATAATGAAGCTAGAATAAATTTGAGAGTATTAGACTCTTCTAAAGATTTAAGAAGAAAAGAATTAATAGAAAAAATAAANAATGATTTCATAAATAAATTAGATCTTAAAAAAGAAGAATTTCAAATTGCTGGTGTTTTAATTTTATACAATAATATGCTACAAAGTTTATTCGACTCACAAATAAAAACTTTAATTTTTGTAATGATTGGAATAGCAATAATGTTTGTTATTTTATTTAGGTCTTTAACTTTATCTTTAATTGGGATTGTTCCAAANTTCATTGCCGCTATATCAATCTTAGGAATTATGGGATTATTAAAATTACCACTTGATATGATGACAATCACTATTGCATCTATAACAATTGGAATTGCCGTTGATAATAGTATCCATTATATTTACCGATTTAGAGAAGAATTNAAAAAAATTAATGATTACAAAGAAACAATTGATGCTTGTCACAAAAGTGTAGGTAAAGCAATCTTTAATACCTCTGTTACTATAATATTTGGTTTTTCAATCTTAGTTTTATCTAATTTTATACCAACAATTTACTTTGGATTATTCACTGGATTAGCAATGTTAATTGCAATGTTGGCTGTTTTAACTCTTTTGCCAAAATTAATATTATTAATTAAACCATTTAATTAATTATGCCAATAGTAGATTTTATTATTATTTCTTTAGCTATTTTTTCATCGCTTTTAGGATTATCTAGAGGATTTATAAAAGAATTTTTATCATTAACTAAATGGTTACTATCAATTTATCTAGCATTTATATCTTTCGAAAAAACGAAAATAATACTATCTAGTTTTTTAAAAGATTCTGCGGTTCTAGATTTAATAGCTGCAGCAAGTGTTTTTTTATTAATGTTCTTAATTTTATCAATTATATTTAATTTTTTATCTAAAATTTTATCTTTAAAAGGAATAGATTTTATCGACAAATCATTAGGATTCTTATTCGGCTTTATAAGAATGATATTAATTTATTCATTAATTTTTATTATTTATACTGATATTTTTTATAATCAACAAAAACCAGCTTGGTTTAATGATTCTCATTCAATAAAATATATAGAAAAGATATCAATTTACTTCAAAACAAAATTTATAGAGTTCAATTCAAATAATGATATGATTACTTGAAACTTGAGAAATATCATACAAATTATATTATAGTTCTATAAATAAATTTATGTGCGGAATATTTGGTATATTCAATCACGACGATGCAGCAACTATCACTGCTTTAGGACTACACTCTTTACAACATCGCGGACAGGAAGCTTGCGGCATCGTAACTCATAATGAAAATAATTTTTATTCAGAAAAAAGATATGGNCTAGTTGGAGATAATTTTACAAAAAAAGATGTTATAAATAAATTGCCTGGAAAGCACGCAATTGGGCATAATAGATATGCAACTTCAGGTAAAACTTTTTTAAGAAATGTTCAGCCTTTTTTCGCTGATTTATCAAGNGGAGGATTATCAATAGCTCATAATGGAAACTTAACTAACAGCCTGTCTTTAAGACATAAATTAGTAGATAAGGGAGCTATTTTTCAAAGTACTTCTGATACAGAAATAATAATTCAACTTATNGCTAGATCTAAAAGAACAAATTTTGTAGATAAACTAATAGATGCTCTTTTTCAAATTCAAGGAGGNTACTCTTTAGCAGTAATGACTGGAAAAAAATTAATAGGAGTAAGAGATCCTTTTGGAATTAGACCTTTAGTTTTAGGAGATCTAGATGGTTCTCCTATATTAACATCTGAAACTTGTTCGCTAGATATAATAGGAGCAAAATTTGTAAGAGAAATAGAAAACGGAGAAATAATAATAATTACAGATNATAAAATAAAAAGTATTAAGCCATTTCCTAATGTTAAATGCAGACCAGATATATTTGAATATATTTATTTTTCTAGACCAGATAGTGANCTTGGTGAAAAAAGCATATATAACTGTAGAAAAAATTTCGGCATTGAATTAGCAAAAGAATCTAAAACAAAAGCAGATATAGTTACTGCTGTACCTGACTCTGGAATGCCTGCTGCTATTGGATATGCTGAACAATCAAAAATACCTTTTGAGTTAGGGTTAATAAGAAACCATTACGTTGGAAGAACTTTTATTGAACCTGCCCAACAAGTAAGACAATTTGGAGTTAGATTAAAACATAATGCAAATCACAGTTGTATAAAAAATAAAAAAATAATACTTATCGATGACTCAATAGTCAGAGGGACAACTTGTTTAAAAATTATCAAAATGCTTAATGATGCAGGTGCTAAAGAAATACATATGAAAGTTGCTAGCCCACCTATAACACATCCTGATTGCTATGGTGTTGATACACCAAAACAAGATGAATTATTGGCTGCAAAAAAGAAAAATATTAAAGATATGGCTAAATATATTGGGGTACAATCATTGAGCTTCTTATCAGTCGCAGGTTTATATAAAGCTATGGGAGAGAAAAAAAGAAATGACAATGTTCCACAATTTACAGATCATTGTTTTACCGGAGATTATCCTATTGTTCCAATCGATAAAACTTTAGACAAATCAAAATTCGATCAATTATCTTTTTTAAGCAATGTAAATATATAAGAAAAATTATTTTTTCTTATTTTGATAAGGATTTTTACTTACAGGAAATTCTAAAAATACTGGGACATTATCAATCTTATAATTTAATTTAAGTTTTTTTTCTAAAAATCTTTTATATGAAGATTTTATTTTATTNGGATGATTTGAAAAAATTCTAAAAGTAGGAGGATTTGTATCAGTTTGAACCATATATTTAAATTTTATTTCTTTTCCTCTAATTCTAATTGGTGGGTTTNTTTTAGTAATATTTTTTAACCATTTATTCAAACCTGAGGTAGTTATTTTAACATTAAGCAATTNTTCTATTTCTAAAGAAAATTTAAGTATATCTAAAAAATTATTATCTCTTAAAGCAGAAATAAAAAAAAGTTTTCTTTTATCAAACTGAGGAACTGAATATTTAATAAATTCTTCTAATTCTTTTTTTTTTTCTTTTTTATTATTTATTAAATCCCACTTGTTAAAAATAATTATTAACCCTTTACCAGCTTTTAAAGTATGTGATACTAATTTTTTATGGATTTTATCCAATCTTTTAATTGAAGAATCTAAAATTAAAATTATTATTTTTGATAATCTTGTAGCTTTGACTAGTAAATTAAAATTAAAATCCTTTTTTTTATAAACTCCAGCGGTATCTAAAAAAATAAATTCCTTTTCCTTCCAAACTAGCTTTTTTTCAATAATTTTTTTAGTTGTCCCTGGTAATTCGCTAGTTTGCAAATCATTAGAATTTAATAATCGATTTATTAAAGTAGATTTGCCAACATTTGGGTTTCCAATAAAACAAAGTTTTATTTTATTTTCATTTAACATTTTTTTATCTATAAGCTAATAAGTCGCCTTTAGAAGTTAGAAAAAAAACAGTTTTATTAGAAACTATTGCTTGATTTTGAACTGAAGATTTAACGTTAATTGCTCCCAAAAATTTACCAGTATAAGGAGATATAGAAGCAATTATACCATGNGATCCTGAAACAATAAGCATATGACCAGCTAACAATGGGCCTGACCAAGTTATAAGTTTTCCTTTCTTTTCAAAACTAATATAATCTCTTAATTTGCTTACCCAGACAATCTTTCCTTCTTTAGCAGTCATACAAATTAATTCATTATCTTTTGATAAAACATATATAAAATTTGAGACAACCCAAGGTGTTTGAATTCCTCCTATATTTGACTCCCATAATCTTTTACCACTATTTAAATTCATTGCTACCATTCGGCCATTATGACTAATAACATATACGGTATCATTTTGAATTACTGCATTACCTCTAATATCAGATATACTTTCTATAGATCTTTTTTGAACTAAAGTACTTAAGTTATCATTCCAAATAACAGCTCCATTTGATAAATTAATTGCATAAATCTCTCCAGAAGAGTAAGTTACTATAACTATCCCTTTTGAAACTACAGGAGAAGACGATCCTAAAAAAGTAGATACCTCATCNAAACCTTCGTGTGTCCAACTTAATTCACCACTACTTAAATTAAATGCATAAAGCCTATTATCTTTACCTAAAACTAAAAAAAAATTTCCAGATATTATTGGTGCAGATCTGATAATTGCATTTATTTTATTACTCCAAATAATTTCACCATTATCTTTATTAATAGCAAATATTTGACCTGAACCAGTTGTTAAACCAAGTAAATTNTCATTTACAGCCAAGCCCCCACTTATAATTCCTTTATTTTCCTCTATTTTTTTTTTAAATTTTTTTACCCATTCCCTTTTTCCTGTANTTTTATTGATAGCTGAAACTTTTAAAACTGTATCAACTGTATATATTTTATCTTTATCAATTACAGGTTGTGAGGAAATTGGGACTTTTTTATTTTCACCTTTTCCTATTGAAGTTTTCCAAAATAATTTAATATTTTTTTCCACCAATGGATGTAAAACTCTATGTGCTTCATTATTTGTTACTTGATTCCAAGTATTATTAATAAAAGGTTTTGGTAATGAAACTTTTATTCCTCTTAAACTTGAATCAGGTTTAGCAACCGTTTCAATAAAAGCAGGTCTGCTATTAATATTCTCTTTATCGTCTTTAAAAACAGAACAACTATTAATTAAAAAAATTAATAAATAAAAAAAAAAAAGAAAAATAATTTATTGCTTTCATTTGTTTTTTTTTATCATCTCAACTAAAGTTTTAGCTCTTTCTTTGATATATTCACTTGAATCTTCGCTATCAATTATGAAACTTAGTGATTGTATAGCTTTTTCGAAATCATTTTTTTTTATATAATACGATGATAGTAATTCGTTAGCAAGATAACTCCAATCAGAAGAGGGTTTAGCAAGATCTTTTATTTCGTTTAAATTATTAATATTTTCTATATTAGAATTTATTTCGTTATTAAACTTTTGTAATATTATTAAACCATAAAAAATACTATTTTTATTAACTTCTAAGTCGTCGAAATCTAAATTTATCTTTTTTTTTTTCTACTAAATCAATTAAATATAAAAAAGATAACTCGCTGTAACCATTATTCTTTGATTTATTTATTTCTTTTAAAATCTCTTTTGCCTTGCTGTATTCTTCATCTTCTATAAATTGTGTCGCCTGAAAAAATAATTCACTTTGTTTTTCTGCTAATTGTTCTTTTTTATATTTAAAAAAATTTAAAGAGCCAACAGTAAATAAAATNAAAATTACCGATATAAAAATATATATTTTATACTTGTTCCAAAGATTTTTATATTCGTCTTGCTTAACCTCTTCTTCTATTTCTTTAATAAGATTATGATCTTCACTCATTTTATTTCCATTTAATTGAACATCCCATACTAGATATCTGTTCTTTAGGACCTTTCCCCGAACTAATTATTTCATCAAAAGCATTTAATAATTCTTTGGTTTTTAATATTTCTCCTGAAATTCCTGCATTATCTAACCTNCCTCTGTATTGAAGCTCAAGATTCTTGTTATATCCAAAAAAATCTGGGGTGCATACAGCTCCATAAGATTTAGCAACTTCTTGAGTTTCATCATATAAATAAGGAAAAGTAAAATTATTTTCTTTAGAAAATTTTTTCATATTGTCAAAAGAATCCTCAGGATAATTTTTAACATCATTCGACATAATTGCTNCGCAGCCTATACCTTTTTTTTGTAAATCTGTCACATCTAAAACCAATCTATTTATCACTCCTTTTACATATGGACAATGATTACAAATAAACATTATTAAAGCTCCATTTTCTCCTTTTATTTGTTCTAAATTATANGTTTTTTCATCAATTCCATTTAAACTAAATGAAATTGCTTTAGTACCAAATTGACATATCGGAGTAACTTCTGGCATAATTATAATATAATAATATAAAAAAATTTATTTATTAATATATGTCAAAAATTTATCATTTTTCTAAATATATTAAAGCAAAAGAAAAAGTAACTTTTTCTAAAAAAGATCTAAATTCAATAATTAGTATTTATAGCCAAAAAGTATCAAATGGTATATGGAAAGATTATTCAATAAATTTTGANAAAAACTATGCAGAATTTTCAATATATAGACATAGTTACGCTTCACCAGAATTTTCAATTATTAAAAACAAAAAAAATATTTTTTACATATATTCAAGAAAACAGGAACTTAGAAAATCAAAGTATATAAAAGATATTTTAAATGTACTCAAGAAAGTTGAAAGTAAAAAGAATCTACAGATCATTTANATTTTTTGTTTTTTTTATTCCCACTCAATAGTTCCTGGAGGTTTACTAGTATAATCATAAACAACTCTATTAATGCCATTGACTTCATTTACGATTCTTGTACTTATTTGCGCTAAATCATTAGAATTAAAATAATATGGTTCTGCAGTCATTCCATCAATTGACGTTACTGCTCTTAATGCGCAACTGTATTCGTAAGATCTTTGATCACCCATTACGCCAATTGTTCTAACTGGTAACAAAACAGCAAATGCTTGCCATATTTTATCATAAAGTTTCTTTTTCTTTAATTCTTCTATAAAAATAGAGTCGGCTTTCTGTAAAATTTTAATCTTTCTTAATGTTATAGATCCAGGGATTCTAACGGCTAGCCCAGGTCCAGGAAAAGGATGTCTTTTTAATATTATATCTGGAACATTTAATTTTTTTCCAAGAATTCTCACTTCATCTTTAAAAAGCTCTTTCAATGGCTCGATTAATTTAAAATTTAATTTTTTTGGCAAACCTCCTACATTGTGGTGAGATTTTATTTTTGCAGACGGGGCCCCTCTAACTGATTTTGACTCAATTACATCTGGGTAAAGTGTTCCTTGTGCTAGATATTTTATTGAATTAAGTTTCTTTGCTTCTTTTTGAAAAATATCTATAAACAATTTTCCAATTATTTTTCTTTTTTTTTCAGGATCAGTTATATTTTTTAATTTATTCAAAAATAAATTTCCAGCGTTAACTCTTTTAAAATTATTTCCTAATTTTTTTTTAAAAATTTTTTCAATTTCATTTCCCTCATTTTTTCTAAGTAAGCCTGTATCAACAAAAATACATTTTAATTGTTTTCCTATTGCCTTATGTAATAAAGCCGCAGTTACAGATGAATCAACTCCTCCAGATAATGCACAAATTACTCCGTGTGTTTCAACTTGTTTTTTAATTTTTATCAAAGATTTCTCAATAAAATCTGAAATTCGCCAATTAGCCTTACATAAAGAAATTTTTTTAACAAAATTTTCCAAAATTTTATCTCCATTTGGAGTATGGATAACTTCTGGATGAAACTGTAAACCATATATTTTATTTCTTTCATTTGCAATTACAGCAAACTTAGCATTTGTTGTTGATGCAATAATAGAAAATGAACTTGGTAATTTAGATACTTTGTCTCCATGACTCATCCATACTTGATATTCTTTATTTTTTTTATAAATTCCCTGAAAAATTTTAGAGTTATTCCTAATTTTTATTAAAGATTTTCCAAATTCTCTTTTTTTTGAATTTACAACTTTTCCTCCAAATCGTTTACACAATAATTGGTGGCCGTAACAAATTCCAAGTATCGGAATATTTAAAGAATATATAGAGTCATCAGGCTTTAACGGTTTTTTTAAAATAGTAGAAGCGGGTCCACCTGATAATATTAATGCTTTTGGTGAAAAATTCTCTATTTGTTTTTTTGATATATTGTAAGGATGTATTTCGCAATATATATTTTTTTTTCTTATCCTTCTAGCTATTAGTTGAGTAACTTGAGAGCCAAAATCAAGTATTAAAATTTTATCCATTGAAAATTTAATTCGTACCTTCTGGCTTATAGTTCGGGCTTTCTTTTGTAATTGTTACATCNTGTACATGACTTTCTTTCAAGCCAGAACTTGTAATTTTAATAAATTCACAATTATTTTTCATTTTTTTTATATCTTCATTTCCTGTATAACCCATCGATGATCTTAGTCCGCCTACTAATTGATTTAAAATTATATTTACCGGGCCTTTGTAAGGAACTTGTCCCTCTACGCCTTCAGGTACTAATTTTTGCACTTCGCTATTACTATCTTGAAAATATCTTTCAGCAGAACCTTTTAACATTGCAGATATTGAACCCATNCCTCTATAAGATTTATAAGATCTTCCTTGATATAAATATACTTCNCCCGGTGATTCATCAGTTCCAGCCAAAAGAGATCCGACCATTATAGTGTCTGCACCAGCAGCAATTGCTTTAGCTATATCTCCAGAATATTTAATTCCTCCATCTGCTATAAGTGGGGTTTTTGTTTTTTTTGCAACTTCTGATACTTCTAAAATTGCTGTTAATTGTGGAACACCTACACCAGCAACCATTCTAGTTGTACAAATTGAACCCGGTCCTATACCAACTTTAATAGCATCGGCGCCCACATCTATTAATGCTTTTGCTCCTTCTTTTGTTGCAATATTTCCTGCTATAACCTGAGTGTAATTTGATTTCTTTTTTATTTTTTTAACAGTTTCAATAACATTTTTAGAATGGCCATGGGCTGTATCAAGTATTAACACATCCGTATCAACATCTATAAGACCTTCTGCGCGTTCAACACCTTTACTACCTGCGTCTATTGCAGCTGCAACCCTTAGGCGACCTTTTGCATCTTTACANGCATTTGGAAATTTTCTAGCTTTTTCTATATCTTTTACAGTTATTAAACCAACGCATCTATAATTTTTATCAACAACAACTAATTTTTCAATTCTAAATTCATGAAGTATTTCTTTTGCTTTTTGCATATTTACATTTTCTCTTACTGTTTGTAAATTATTTTTTGTCATAAGATCTTTTACTTTGATTTCAGAATTAGTAACAAATCTTACATCTCTATTGGTAAGTATACCTACTAATTTATTATTATCTTCAACTACAGGAATTCCTGATATTTTATTTTCTTTCATTACATTTAAAGCATCTTTAAGTTTTTTGTCTTTAGTTATTGTTACAGGATTAACAACTATTCCTGACTCAAACTTTTTTACTTTTCTAATTTCGTTCATTTGTTCTTCAATTTTCATATTTTTATGAATTGATCCAATTCCTCCTGACTGAGCCATTGCGATAGCCATTTCTGATTCAGTAACAGTATCCATAGCAGCAGAAATTATAGGAATTTCTAAACTTACAGACTTTGTAAGCAAAGTTTTAGTATTAACATTTTTAGGCAAGGTTGAAGACGATGATGGCTTTAACAAAACATCATCAAAAGTGAGTGAGTCGTGTATTTTTCTACCCATATACAATAATAAGGATTACAACTTAAAGGTTCAAGTTTTTTTTTATTATTTAAAAAATTTTGCAACTACATATAATTCTTTAGATCCTGATTTTGTTGACTTAGGTCTAAACGAATTAACTTCTAAAAAACTTGTCCTAATTAAATTAATAATTTCTTTTGTTTTATTACCATCAAAAATTTTTATTACTAAAAAACCACCTTTTTTTAATAATTTTTTTGATATTTCGAAAGATCTTTTGCACAAATCAATTATTCTAATATGATCTAATGATTTGTTACCAGTTGTAGATGGTGCGGCATCACATGTAACAACAGTAAATTCATCGGAAAATTTATTTTTTAATAATGAACAAAAATTTTTATCAAAAATATCCTTTTTAATAAAAGTAATATTTTTAATTGGCTTAATTTCTTTTAAATCTACAGAAACAATAACATTTTTACTTTCTTTAGAAAAAACTTTTTCTACTATTATTTGAGACCAGCCTCCTGGTGCCGATCCTAAATCTAATACATTTTGTCCTTTTTTTAAAATTCTAAATTTTTTATTAATTTCTAAAAGTTTAAATGTTGATCTAGATCTATATCCTAATTTTTTTGCGTCANGAAAAAATTTATCTTTAATTCTTTGCTGATGCCATCTTGTTTTTATTTTTTTTTTTTTGAATTTCATAAAAAAAAAACCCCGTAANAAATTACGAGGTTTTTTTATAAAAGTAAAAAAATACTTATTTAGCCATTACAACAGATTTAACTTGTGTATAGGCTTCTAAAATTTCTGATCCCATTTCTCTACCCCATCCAGATTGTTTATATCCTCCAAATGGAAGAGCTGCGTCAAAAATATTATAACAATTCACCCATACAGTTCCTGCTCTAAAAGCTTCTGCTGTTCTAATAGCTTTTTGAACATCAGATGTCCAAACCGCAGCAGCTAGACCATAATCTGAATTATTTGAACGATTCATAATTTCTTCATGATCTTCAAAAGGTTCAGCGGCAACAACAGGTCCGAAGATTTCTTCTTTAATAACCTTCATTTTGTCATTAGTATTAGTTAAAACTGTAGGTTCAACAAAATAACCTTTGTCCCCAACAGTTCCACCGCCAACTGCACATTTAGCACCATCGTCTAGTCCAGATTTAATATAACCTTGAACTTTTTCAAATTGCTCTTTAGATACTAAGGGTCCCATATCAGGGCTTGATAGACCAGGAGCCACTTTCATTCCTTTTGCTATATTAGAAACTTCAGAAACTACATCATCAAAAATTGGTTTTTCAATATATAGTCTTGAACCTGCGCAACAACATTGTCCATGATTAAAAAATATTGCGCTAGCTGCCCCAGCTGCTGTAGCTTTAATATCAGCAACGTCTTTATAAACAACATTAGGAGATTTTCCTCCTAGTTCTAAAGTTACTTTTTTCAAATTTCCAGCTGCTGCTTGAACAATCATCTTACCGACTTCAGTAGATCCTGTAAAAGCAACTTTATCCACTTCATCATGAGCAGCTAGAGGAGCTCCGGCACCTTCACCATCACCTGTAACTACATTTAAAACTCCGTCAGGAAGTCCAACTTCTTGAATTATTTCAGCAAGTCTAAGAGCTGACAAAGGAGTTTGTTCTGCTGGTTTTAAAACAACAGTATTTCCTGTTGCTAAAACAGGTGCTAATTTCCACGCAGCCATAAGAAGAGGAAAATTCCAAGGTATAATTTGACCTACAACACCTACAGGTTCTTTCAATGTATATGAAAAATATTTTTGGCCAGGTGTGTAAAAATGATCAGTTGAAATTTCAAAAGTATCACCTTTTATTTTTGTAGCCCATCCAGCCATATAATGAAAAATATCAGCA
>PBCY01000013.1 GCA_002717245.1 Pelagibacteraceae bacterium | reverse complement strand
TATGATATTTATTTAATTATTAATTGGGATAATTTTCTATATTTTTTCAAAATAATTTTATTTATACATGATTAACAACTCTCTAAAAACAATTATTTTAGCTGCTGGGGAGAGCAAAAGAATTCTTTCATCCAAATCAAAAATTTTACATACAATTGGAGGCAAAGAAATTATTGATCATGTTTTAGATAATGTAACTAAATTAGTTAATAAAAAAAATATTAATTTAGTAATTAGCCCTCAATTAAAAGAACTAAAGAAAAAATATAAGAAAATTAGTTTTTCTTTTCAAACTAGACCACTTGGTACAGCTCATGCTGTTTTATCATGTAAAAATTTTTATTTAAAAAAAAATCAAAATATTTTAATACTTTATGCAGATAATCCATTTATAGATAAAGAAATTATAAATAAAATGATCAATTTAAAGAAAAAAAATAATTCTGATATTGTTTTACTAACTGTTGATACAAATAAAAAAAATGCGTATGGTAGAATTATTTTAGATGAGCAAGATAAAGTAAAAAAAATTGTTGAATATAAAGACGCGACAACTAAACAAAAAAAGATATCTCTTTGTAATTCAGGAATTATGTTGTTAAAAAGTGAAGTTTTAAAGAAATTAATAAAAAAAATTAAGCCAAAAAATAAAAAAAAAGAATACTATTTAACGGACATTATAGAACTAGCAAATGACAATAATCTAATAGTGGATTATATAAAATCTAATTTCTTGAAAACATTGGGAGTTAACACTAAACAAGAGTTAGCAATTGCAGAAGAAAAATTTCAAAATTCTTTGAGAGAAAAGTTTATTTCTTTAGGAGTAAAGATATTAGATCCAAAAAGTGTTTTTTTTAATTATGATACAAAAATAGGGAAAGATGTGGTTATTGAACCAAATGTATTTTTTGGTCCAGATGTTACAATTAAAAACAATGTACATATAAAAGCTTTTTCTCATATTGAAGGAGTAAGAATTTTAGATAATGCAGTCATAGGACCTTTTGCTAGATTAAGACCTGGAACTGTTATAGGGAGTAACAGTCGTATCGGAAACTTTGTTGAAATTAAAAAATCAAATATAAAAAATAATTCTAAGATAAATCATTTAACCTATCTAGGCGATACCAGTGTAGGGGAAAATGTAAACATTGGAGCAGGAGTTATTACTTGTAATTACGATGGAATAAAGAAAAATAAAACTATAATTGAGAATAATGTATTTGTAGGTTCAAATGTTTCATTAGTAGCTCCAATAAAACTAGGTAAAAGTAGTATTGTTGGTGCAGGAAGTGTAATTACACAATCAGTAAAAAATAAAGCGCTAGCTGTTGAAAGAAATTTACAAAAAACATTCCCAAATTATAAAAAAAATAGGAAAAAATAAATATGTGTGGAATAATCGGTGTAATAGGTCACAACAAAGTTTCATCTTTATTAATAGAAGGTTTAAAAAGATTAGAATATAGAGGATATGATTCTGCAGGAATAGCAACATTATTAAATGGTAAGATCGACAGAAGAAGATCTTTAGGAAAGATAGAAAATTTAAAAAAATTATTAAAAAAAAATCCAATTAAAGGTAACGTTGGAATTGGGCATACAAGATGGGCAACACATGGCATCCCAAGTAAAGCTAATGCTCATCCTCACTCAAGTGGTAACGTTGCTGTTGTTCATAATGGAATAATAGAAAATTATGACCAATTAAGAAAGAAATTAGAAAAAAAAAAATTTATTTTTGAATCTGATACAGATACAGAAGTTATTGCACATTTAATTAGTTATTATTTAAAAAAAAATTTATCTCCATTAAAAGCAACAATTACTGCTTTAAAAAAAGTTGAAGGAGCATTTGCTTTGGGAATAATTTTTTCTGGGATTAGTAATTATTTAATTTGTGCTAAAAGAGGAAGTCCTCTTGCAATAGGTAAAGGAAAAAATTGTAATTATATAGGTTCAGATAGTATTGCTTTAGCACCATTAACGCAAAAATTATGTTATTTACATGAAGGAGATATAGCTGAAATTACTTCGAAAGATTTTAAAGTATATAATCAAAATGGAAAAAAAGTTAAAAGAAATATAACAATTACATCTTTAGCAAAAAACAAAATTAGGATGGGAGGATATAATCATTTTATGCAGAAAGAAATTTTTGAACAACCAGCAGTCATTGGAGATGCGCTTAAATATTTTATTGATACTAAAAAGAAAAAATTATTAATCCCTTCTTTTGCAAAAAAATATAATAATATAAAAGAAATTAACATCGCTGCATGCGGAACTTCTTATCATGCATCATTAATTGGAAAATATTGGCTTGAAAATTATGCTAATATCAAGACTGAAGTTGATATAGCGTCAGAGTTTAGATATCGCAAAATAATTAATAACAAAAATACTTTAAATGTTTTTTTATCTCAATCCGGAGAGACCGCTGATACTTTAGCAGTTCTTAGATATTTTAATCAAAAGAAAAATAAAACACTAGGTATTATTAATAGTTCAGAAAGTAGTATTGCAAGAGAATCTAATAATATTATAGAAACTCATGCTGGCCCTGAAATAGGAGTTGCATCTACAAAAGCATTTACAACACAATTAGCTGCTTTAGGAGCGTTAACATTATTTATGGCTAATTTTAATAAATCAATTGGAAGAAGTGAGATTAATAAATTATCAAATGCTTTATTAGAAGCACCAGGACATATTAGTAAAATTCTTAAAATGGATAATATTTTTTATAAAATTGCTAAGAATATTAAGAATGCAAAAAACGTTTTGTATATTGGAAGAGGAACAAATTATCCTGTTGCCTTAGAAGGAGCATTAAAATTAAAAGAAATATCATATATACATGCAGAAGGTTACCCTGCAGGAGAAATAAAACATGGACCCATTGCTCTAGTTGAAAATGGAGTACCAGTTATTGTTATAGCCCCTTCAGATCAATTGATTGATAAAACAATTAGTAATGTAGAAGAAGTATTATCAAGAGGAGCAAAAATAATTTTTGTAAGTGATAAAAAAGGAATAAAAAAAATAAATAATAAAAAAATAATAAATATTTGTTTACCAGAGACTCATGAAATAATTTCTCCAATTCTTTATTCTATACCAGTTCAATTAATTGCTTACCATACGGCAGTTCTTAAAGGAACAGATGTAGATCAACCAAGAAATCTTGCTAAATCAGTTACCGTGGAATAGTTTTTGATTCCTAGGCTGGTTCTTTGTAAAATGGAATTCTGATAGACTTTTATAAAGATAATGGTAGCAACAACTAAAGATAAAAAGAAATACAAAATCATACACAAAAAAGTAGACGAAACTGTGGAGTCACCATGTACCAATGTTTGTAAGTATGATACAAAAGAAGAATTTTGCATTGGATGTTACAGAACTAAACAGGAATTACAAGATTGGTGGATTATGACTCGAGAACAAAAGTTAGAAACATTAGAAAAACTTGAGAAGCGAAAACTGATATGAAAAAATTCCCAAATTTTTCAGTCACAGAGGAGTAGTTATGCCTCATTTGCAATTTGATATAAATAAAAAATTAAATAGTAAAGATAAAAATAAATTCTGTAAATATGTAAGAGATAGTTTCGGAAAAATAATGAAGACCGGAACAGACCATGTTGCTATTAGCTTGCGAGAGCTTAAAAAAGACGCATTAAGTTTAGGAAGAGCTAAAGATAACGAATATGTATGTTTTATGAATTTAGATGTAAGAGTAGGAAGATCTGTGAAGCAGAGAAGAGAATTAGTCAAATGTTATGTAAAAGCAGTCAATCAATTCTTTAGTGTAAATAAAGAAAATCAGTATATTACCTTCACTTTGCATAATGGTAGAGATTTTAATTTATATGAGAAATCCCTTGAAAATTGGATAAAAGACGATGATCCACTCAATAAAAAATAAAATAAATTGAATAATTTACTTATATTATTAATTATATCACTAATAAATTATAGAATTTTGATATGACTAATAAATGGAAACCAACTGATTGGAGAAAAAAGTCTATAGTGCAGGTACCTGAATATCCTGACAAAAAGGCTTTAGAAAACACAGAGAAAACTTTAAAGAATTTACCCCCTTTAGTTTCTGCTGGTGAATCTAGAAAATTACAAAAATATCTTGCTGANGCGTCTGATGGAAAATGCTTTGTTTTGCAAGGAGGAGATTGTGCAGAGAGTTTCGCTGATTTTCACCCGAATTATATAAGAGATACATTAAGAGTATTATTGCAAATGTCTGTAATTTTAACTTTCGGCGCATCTTTACCTGTTATTAAATTAAGCAGATTAGGTGGACAATTTGCCAAACCAAGATCAGAGCCAACAGAAAAAAAAGATGGTAAAGAATTAGATTCATATAGAGGTGATATTATAAATGGGTTAGATTTTACTGATCAATCTAGAACTCCTGATCCAAATAGAATGATACAAGCTTACAATCAGTCAGCTTCTACATTAAATTTATTAAGAGCTCTTTCACAAGGGGGCTATGCTGATCTTCACCAAGTTCATAGATGGAATTTAGGATTTGTTGATAAAAGTCCACAAGGAGAAAAATATAAAGAAATAGCTGACCAAATTACAGAGTCACTTTCTTTCATGGAAGCATGCGGAATTAATTCTGATAGTGTTCCAGAAATAAGAGAAATGAAATTATTTACTTCACATGAAAGTTTGCTTCTTTCATATGAAGAAGCTCTTACAAGAATAGATAGTACAACCGGNAAATGGTATGATTGTTCAGCACATATGTTATGGGTTGGAGATAGAACAAGAGATATAAATGGAGCTCATATAAACTTTTTAAGTGGGTTAGCTAATCCAATTGGATTAAAAGTAGGCCCAACTCTAAGTGTTGATGATCTTTTAAAATTAATTGATAAATTAAATCCTGAAAATCAAAAAGGTAGATTAACTTTAATAACAAGATTAGGTCATGATAAAATAGCAAAGTTATTTCCTCCTCTTTTAAAAAAAATAAAAAGTGAAGGAAGAAATGTTAATTGGTTTTGTGACCCAATGCATGCTAACACAATTAAATCTTCAACAAATTATAAAACTAGACCATTTAAAAATATTTTAAAAGAGGTCGAGTTATTTTTTGATATCAACAAATCAGAAAATTGCATTGCAAGTGGAGTTCATTTTGAAATGACCGGACAAGAAGTTACGGAATGCACTGGTGGAGCGCAAGAAATTTCAGATGAAAAACTTGGAGATCGTTATAGAACACATTGCGACCCTCGTCTAAATGCATCTCAAGCTTTAGAGATGGCTTTTTTAACAGCTGAGGCTCTTAAAAAAATAAGAGAAGAAAAAAGTAACCAAGAAAAAAATATTATTGCAAACAATTAGAATTTTTTTTAATTTTTTATACTTTATAATTTTCATTAAATGAAAGTATCTAAGAAAATAGAATACATTAAAAAATGGATTTTAAATTATTGTAAATCTATGANTAAACCTGCAAGTTCTCTTGTAATAGGGGTTTCAGGAGGAATAGATTCTTCAGTAGTAAGTACAATTTGTGCAATGACTGGAAAAAAAACTTTTGCAGTTTCAATGCCTATAAAGCAAATAAAACAACAATACAATTTAAGTCTTATGCATCAAAAATGGCTAAGGAATAAATACAAAAATGTACATACTCCTGTTATTGAATTAGATAATGTTTTTAAAAATTTTAAAAAAAAATTAAATAAATATGATAGTACACGCGGATTTGCAAATTCACGTTCAAGATTAAGAATGACAACTTTATACCAAATTGCTCAATCTAATAATGGTTTAGTTGTTGGNACCGGTAATAAAGTTGNGGATTTTGGGGTTGGATTTTATACAAAATATGGAGATGGNGGAGTAGATATAGCTCCTATTGCAGATTGTACTAAAAACGAGGTGTGGGAAATTGGAAAAGAATTAGGAATATTAGAAGACATAGTTACAGCTATTCCAACTGATGGATTGTGGGATGATGGAAGAACCGATGAAAATCAAATGGGTTTAACTTATACACAAATTGAAGAAGCAATGAAAAATAAAAAAAGTAAATTCTATAAAAAATACTCTAAAATTAGAATTATGAATTTACACAAAATGTCTCCTATACCAGTATGTAAAATAAAGAAAAATGTTAAATAAAAAAAAAATATTTTTGTATGACAGCACTTTAAGAGATGGTGCACAAACTAAAGGTGTAGATTTTAGTCTTAGTGACAAGATCGCTATTGCTAAGGAGTTAGATAAGTTTGGTTTAGATTATATTGAAGGTGGTTGGCCAGGAGCAAATAATACAGATACCGAATTTTTTAAAAAATCACCAAAATTAAAATTCTCCAAACTTGTTTCTTTTGGAATGACAAACAAAAATACTAATTTATTAAAAAAAAAATTTAATGAAATAAAAAAAAAATTTAAAGTAAAAAGCGTTTGTATTGTTGGTAAAACTTGGGATTTTCAAGTAAAACATGCTTTAGGAGTATCTGAAGTTGAGAATTTAAAAATAATTGAAGAAAATATCAAATTTGCAGCTAATTTTTTTGACGAAGTATTGTTTGATGCAGAACATTTTTTTGATGGTTTTAAATCAAAAAAAAAATATGCAATAGAATGTGTTAAAAGTGCTTATAATTCTGGAGCAAGATGGATTGTTTTATGTGATACTAATGGTGGAACTTTGCCAAATGAAGTAGAAGAAATAGTAAGCCAAGTTTCATTACATATTCCACAAGATAACTTAGGTATTCATTGTCATAATGATACTGAAAACGCTGTAGCAAACACTTTGGCTGCGGTAAGATCTGGCGTAAAACAAGTGCAAGGGACTTTTAATGGATTAGGAGAGAGGTGTGGAAATGCAAATTTAACAACTATAATTCCTACTTTAATTTTAAAAATGGGCTTACAGACTTCTGTAAGTAAAAATAAGTTAAAAGATCTTACTAAAATATCAAAATTTATTAACGAAAGATTATTAAGAAAGAATAACCCATTTTTACCCTATGTTGGGGAATCAGCATTTGCTCATAAGGGTGGTCTTCATGCATCAGGTATACAGAAACATTCAAAAACTTATGAGCATGTTCAACCTGAAATTGTTGGAAATAAAAGAAACATTGTTGTTTCTGACCAATCTGGAAAATCAAGCTTATCTATAAAACTAAAAGAACTTGGTTTTAAGGTAAATAAAAAAAAATTAGATTTTTTAATTAAAAAATTAAAAAAAAAGGAGTTTGAAGGATATTCTTACGATGGTGCTGAGGCTAGTTTCGAGCTTTTTATAATGAGAGAGTTATCTAAAGTGCCAGATTATTTTAAGTTAGAATCTTTTCAAGTAATCAATGAATACAAGGACTTAAAAGACAATATGAATGTATATAATAAAGCAAAAGCAAATGTAATAGTTAAAGTTAAAAAAGAATATTTTTCTAATTCAATTGGGAACGGCCCTGTTAACGCATTAGACAATGCGTTAAGAAGTGTTTTAATAAAATCTTATCCAGTTCTAAAAAAAATGAACTTAATAGATTATAAAGTTAGGATATTAACCCCAGATGAGGGAACAAAGGCCGTAACAAGAGTTATTATTGAAAGCTTAGACGAAAATAAAAAAAGTTGGTCTACAGTTGGTGTTTCATCAAATGTTATAAACGCATCTTATATAGCATTAAAAGAAAGTATTACTTACAAATTAATTAAATCAAAAATTAAATCAGCATTTGATAAATAAAAAAAATATTTTTCCTATAATAATTTTATTAGAACCTCAGTTAGAAGAAAATATAGGTGCAGTTGCAAGAGCAATGTTAAATTTTAACTTTAAAAATTTAAGAATAATTAAAAATAAATGGAAACCAAAGAAAATTACTTTTAATAATGCTGCTAAAGCAGACGAAATTTTAAAAAAAGCAAAAGTATTTAATAATTTAGAAGATGCTATAAAAGATTTGCAATATGTTTACGCAACNTCTAATAGAAAAAGAGATTTAAGTACAGAAGTTGTTAATTTAAAGAAGGGAATAAAAATTATTAATAATAATAAAACTTCCAAAGTTGGAATCTTATTTGGTCCTGAAAGAAGTGGTCTGAAAAATGAAGATATTTCTTTATGTGATAAAATAATTGAAATACCATTAAATAAAAATTTTAAGTCTTTAAATTTAGCTCAAAGCGTCCTGCTAGTCGTTTATGAATTATTTAATTCAAATCATAGTATGGTTAATTTGATAAAAGAAAAAAAAATAAGAAAAAAAGAGCTATTTATTTTTTATAGTGTTTTAGAGCATTTTTTAGAAGAAAAAAATTTTTTCCAAATTAAAAAGAAAAAAAAAATGATGCTGAATATTAAAACTATTTTTAGTAAAGCAAATTTAATTGATAAAGAAATAAGAATTCTTTTAGGTGTAATTAGGTCTTTATCAAAAAAAAATTAATGTTAAAAGATTGACAATTACTATTTTTTTTAATATTTATAAACAAAAAATATGAGTACAAGAAAAACACCAAAATATAAAGTAGATAGACAATTAGGAGTCAATTTATGGGGAAAACCAAAAAGTCCATACAATAAAAGAGAAACAAGACCTGGGGAACATGGTCAAAAAAATAGAAAACCATCTAATTACGCATTGCAACTATCTGCAAAGCAAAAATTAAAGAAATACTACGGATATGTTACTGAAAGACAATTTAAGAGATACTATACTCAAGCATCNGCTGGTAAAGGTGATACTGGGCAAATATTAATCCAATTATTAGAAAGAAGATTAGATTCTGTTCTTTACAGAATGAAATTTGCTCCAACTATTTTTGCATCTAGACAATTTATTTCTCATGGACATGTGAGAGTAAATGATAAAAAAATTAATATACCTTCTTATAAAATAAAAGATGGAGATCAAATTTCTTTAGTAGAAAAATTTAAACAAATTCCATCTGTTATTTTAGCAGTGCAATCTAAAGATAGAGAAGTACCAGAGTATTTAACTGTGGACTATATAAAAATGAAAGGCACATTTGTTAAGTCGCCTGTATTAAAAGATGTTCCTTATCCAGTTGAAATGGAACCAAATTTAGTCGTTGAGTTTTATTCTAGATAAATTTAAGTTTTTACGTCGATCCCTTTAGTATTTAATAATTCTAATAATTCTCCACTATCAAACATTTCTTTAATTATATCGCAACCACCAATAAATTCTCCTTTTACATATAGTTGAGGAAAAGTTGGCCAATTAGTGAATTTTTTCATATTTTCTTTAAAATTTTCATCATTTAAAACATCAATATCGACATAATCTAGATTTAAATTATTAAGGATTTGCACCACATGAGCAGAGAAACCACATCCTGGCATATCTTTAGTTCCTTTCATAAATAAAACTATATTATTATTTTTAATTGTTTCTTTAGCTTCTTCTATATTTTGTAAAGTTAAAGTCATTATTCCTCCATAGTTTTTATTGATAAAGCATGCAAATCATCTTTTAATTCTTCACTAAGTGCATTATATACCATTTTATGTTGTTCTAATCTAGTTTTTCCTTTAAATGATTTAGAAGCTATTTCTGCAGAAAAATGATTACTATCCCCTACAAGATCTTTAACATTAACCTTAGCATCTGGGATTTTTTTTTTTATTAAGCTTTCTATGTCTTTTATATTCATTACCATTTATTTATTTATATAGTTAAAAAAATTATTTTCAAAATTATTTTTTAACTCAGCTAATTTTATTATTTGATTATTAATATTTAAATAATTTCTTTTAGTTAAACCAATTTTAATTATATTTACATAATTTTTTTTTGCTAATTTTTTTAATTTTTCTTCATTATTAGTAACTATTAGATAATTTCCAGCATCTTCTCCAAATAAGATTTGGAAAAATTTTTTATCACTAATATAATTATTTATAAAATTTTTATCAATTTGAGCACCAAAATTATTACTTATTAACATTTTTAGTAAAGATATAATCATTCCTCCAGAAGAAATATCATTACAACATTTAATTAATTTATTTTCATAAAGATTTAAAATAAATCTTCCATTTTTTATTTCATTATTATAATTAATAGAAGGAGGGGGACCTAAATTCTGTTTTTTTTTAAAAATAATTTTTTCTAAAAAATTAGAACAAGAAATATTATTACCTTCTTTTCCAATTAAATAAATTTTATCATTTTCTTTAAGCAAATTGTTTTTTTTTGAAAAATTTGTATTTTTTATTAATCCAACCATTCCAATTACAGGAGTTGGTGAAATCCCGATACCATTTGTTTCATTGTAAAGAGATACGTTTCCAGAAATAACAGGTAAAGAATATTTTTTACATGAATTTATCATTCCTTTAACACTCATAACAAATTGGCCCATAATTTTTTTGTCTTCAGGATTACCAAAATTTAAATTATTTGTAATTGCTAATGGAATTGCTCCGGTAGAAATAATGTTTCTTCTTGCCTCACTAACAGAATGTATAGTTCCATTGTAAGGATCATGTTTACAATAATTTGAGTTACAATCGGTTGTCATAGCTAAAGATTTATTTGTGCCATGAACTCTTATTAGAGCTGCCCCATAAGACGGAGGTTTAATTGTGTCACACATAACCATATGATCATATTGTTCCCATATCCATTTTTTACTTGTTAAATTTGGACTTTTTAATAATTCAAAAATTATTTCTTTAATTTTATTTTTTTTTGGGAAAACAAATTTTTTTATACTCTTTATTTTTTTTGGTTTTACCCATGGTCTATTATATTCAGGAGTATTTTTTTCAGTTAAAGAAATAGGTATATTAGCTATCGTTTTATTATCTTTTTTTATTATCATTTTTTTTGAATTTGTAATTTTTCCTATAACCGACATATCTAAATCCCATTTATCAAAGATTTTTTTTGCTTTTTTTTCACTTCCTTTTTTAAGGATAATTAGCATACGTTCTTGACTTTCTGATAACATTATTTCATACGGACTCATGTCTTTTTCTCTTAAAGGAACTTTATTAATATTTAATTCAATCCCACAATTACCTTTTGCAGCCATTTCAAAAGATGAACAAGTTAGTCCAGCAGCACCCATATCCTGAATTGCAACAATCATATTTGTTTTCATTAATTCAAGGCATGCTTCCATTACGAGTTTTTCAGTAAATGGATCTCCTACCTGCACTGTAGGTTTTTTTTGTTTAGAATTGTTATCAAATTCTGCAGATGCCATTGTAGCACCATGAATTCCGTCTTTACCAGTTTTAGCGCCTACATAAATAACAGGATTATTAATTCCTGCAGCTTTAGAGAAAAAAAGTTTATTTTTTTTAGCCAAACCTACTGCCATAGCATTAACTAAAATATTTTTATTGTAATCATCATTAAAATAACATTCTCCTCCAATTGTAGGAATACCCATACAATTACCGTAATTTGAAATCCCTGAAACTACGCCAGATAAAAGGTATTGATGTTTTTTTTGTTTTATATTCCCAAATCTTAAAGAATCTAATATTGCTATAGGTCTGGCACCCATTGTAAAAACATCTCTTAAAATCCCACCAACGCCTGTAGCAGCGCCTTGGAAAGGCTCTAAGTAAGAAGGATGATTATGACTCTCAATTTTAAAAACTATCGTATCATTATCACCTATATCTACAATTCCTGCGTTTTCACCAGGACCGCAGATTACTATTTTAGATTTAGTTGGTAATTTTTTCAGCCATTTTTTTGAAGACTTATAACTACAATGTTCACTCCACATAACTGAATAAATTCCAAGTTCAAGTAAATTTGGTTCTCTTTTAAGAATTTTTGTTATTTCTTTGTATTCAACTTTATTTAAATTATGAATTTTTAGTAGTTCGTTTAAATTATTTAATTTATCCAATTTAATTTATGCTTTCAAAAATGCTTCTAAAAAACCTAATACCATTCTCTCCACCTAAAATTTCTTCTGAACAACGTTCAGGATGAGGCATCATACCTAAAACATTTCCCTTTAAATTAACTATTCCTGCAATATTCATTATTGATCCATTAGGATTATTGAAATCATTTATATTTCCATTATCATTACAATATTGAAAAATTATTTGTTCATTACTTTCTAATTGTTTTAATGTTTCCTGATTACAAAAGTATCTTCCCTCCATATGCGCTATTGGAACATTTATAATCTCATTTAATTTATATTTTTTTGAAAAAAAAGTATTATTGTTTTTAACTTTTAAAAAAATTTTTTTGCAAATAAATTTAAGATTTTCATTTTGTAAAAGCGATCCAGGTAGTAACTTACTTTCGGTTAAAATTTGAAATCCATTGCATATGCCGATTATTTTGGTTCCTTTTTTAGATCTTTTTTTTATTTCGTTCATTATTGGCGATTGAGATCCTATTGCACCACACCTAAGATAATCTCCATAAGAAAAACCACCAGGTAAAATAATTAAATCATAGTTTGTAAAATTTCTTTCTTTATGCCAAAGGTAATCTGGTTTTTTTCCAGATATATTTTTTATAGCCCAAGAAATATCCCTATCACAATTGGATCCAGGAAAAACAACTATTGCTATNTTCATTATTTATTTTTTAAAAANTTNATTTTATATTTTTCAGTTAAAGAATTAGTCAAAACATCTTCACACATTTTTTCTATTTTCTTTTTTTCTTTTATTGNCGAATTTGAATTTAAATCAACTTCAATTAATTTTCCTTGTCTAACATTTTTTACATTTTTAAACCCAAGGCTATTAAGTGATTTCTTTATTGTATTACCTTGTGGATCTAGAATTGCATCTCTAAGCATTACTTCGATCTTAACTTTCATTTTATAAACTCTTTTGTTAATTCAGTCACTAGTTGATATTTATTCGCAACTTTAGATAATTCCTCTCCATCTCTAAAAGATTGCTTATCTAATTGATTTTCAGGATTGCCACCTGGCCAAATGCGCCAGCTATCATTATCAACAACATCAGATAGTACTAAAAGTTTATCTTTTGATCGAAACCCTAATTCAAATTTTATATCTACAAGATGAACTGGGCCATCGCTAGTAGAAATATTTTTCCAGCTTTTTTCTATAGCTTTAAATGAGGGAATAACAATTTTATTAATGGCATCATCTATTTCTTTTGTGTTAAGTAATATTTTAGAAGTCATTAAAGCTTCACCTTTAATAGGATCTTTTGCTGAATATAATTCCCATTTATCTCCAAGTTTTATATATGGATCTGTATATACGCCGTCGGCCCACTTACCATCTGCTAGATATTTTTCTCTAGCTTTATTTTCATCCATTTGAACTGGCTCATTTACATTGGGTGGCATCACAACAGCATGTTTGTGAAAGATTTCCCATACAGGTTCTTTAAAACAAAAAGGTTCAGGCTTGTTGTCGTAGTCCGGATTACGNTTTAGGTAGCTTCCAAAAGCATAACGTCTAACAACAAATTCAAGNGGCAACATATTGCATTCTTCATGCAGCATTGTGTTTGGAGATGTTANCTCAATAAAAGATGTAGGTATATTATTTTGTTCAAGCATTTTAAATACATTGGATGCTTGTATGGTTTTTTGTATTCCAATATCCGTAAGCTCTTCTTTTTTAGCAGCATCACCACCTGTTAAAAAATCTTTAGCAATCATATTAATTGTAAAAGGGTCATCACCCTTTTTAATTAATTTTGTTTTACCTTCAACTAAAGTAGTCATATTTGCATATTCTATATTATTTTTTTAAAACCAAAAAATATTTATTTTTTACTCAAAGTTTGAAAACTTTCGAGAAAATATAGTCTATTTTTTTCAAATAATTCTTTTCATTAAAAAGTTTTTTAAGTTCAGAATCACTTATTACACCATTAATTCTTTTATCTTTCTTAATTACGTCTAAAAAGNTTTCTTTAGTTTTCCAAACAATCATCGCATTTTTTTGAACTATATCATACGCTATTTGCCTATTTATTCCTTTTTTTTCAATTAATTCTAATAATAAAGCTTGTGAAAATACTAATCCATTTAATAAATTTAGGTTTTTTTTCATATTTTCTGGATATACATTCAACTTTGAAATTAAATTAGTAAGTCTGCTAAGCGCAAAATTAAGACCTATAGTTATGTCTGGTGCTAGAATTCTTTCAACAGAAGAATGAGAAATATCTCTTTCATGCCATAATGCAATATTTTCTAACATAGGTACTACAGCAGATCTTATATACCTTGAAAGGCCAGTTAAATTTTCTGATAGAATAGGATTCTTTTTATGCGGCATTGCAGAGGAACCTTTCTGACTTTTGGAAAAGAATTCTTCAACTTCTCTTACTTCAGTTCTTTGTAAATGTCTTATNTCNATNGCNATTCTTTCAATAGAACNTGCAATAATNGCAAAAATNGAAAATAAATGNGCATGTCTATCTCTNGGAATTATTTGNGTNGANATTNTTTCNNTTTTTAAANNTAATTTTTTAGCAACAAAANTTTCNANNGNNGGNTNAATNGTTGCATATGTTCCNACNGCTCCTGATATTGCACANATTGAAACATCNTCTAANCGCTANNTTTAATCTTNTTANNTTTCTTTNCATTTCAGNATAAAANCNTGCNATTTTNAGNCCAAANGNTGTNGGNTCNGCATGNATNCCATGNGTTCTNCCTANNCANACAGTATTTTTATATTTTTTNGCTTTNATTTTTAAAACTTTTAANAANTTNTTTAAATCANNAATNATTATNTCAGTNGNTTNTTTNANTTGNACTGAAAANGCNGTNTCAATAATATCNGAAGANGTNANNCCTTGNTGTATATNTCTNGANCTTTTNCCAANTTTTTTTGANANACTNTTTANGAAAGCTATNACTTCATGNTGNGTTTTTTTATCTAATNTNTCNATATCTTTNACATCAATCTTTGCTTTTTTTTTAATTGTTAAAAAATCTTTTTTGGGGATTTTTTTATCAATACAGAGTTTTTCACAAATCAACACTTCAATTTGTAGCCATATTTCATACCTATTTTCATCACTCCATATTGTAGAAATTTGTTTTTGAGAATATCTCGGTATCATTATTTTATATTATAAACTTTTTTTATATTATTTAATATGGTGGTTTATGCAAATTTTTTGGAGATAACGTAAATATCTCATAACCATTATTAGTTACTCCAATAGTATGTTCAAATTGTGCAGATAGTTGTTTATCTTTTGTTACAGCTGTCCAGCCATCATTTAAAATTTTTACATCTTCATTACCTAAGTTAAGCATTGGTTCAATAGTAAATATCATTCCTTTTTTAAGTTTTAAACCAGTATTTTTTCTACCATAATGTAATACACTTGGAGGTTCATGAAAATCTTTACCTACTCCGTGCCCACAAAAATCTTTAACAACTGATAGATTATTTTTTTTTGCTTTATTTTCAATAAAATACCCGATATCTCCAAGATAACATCCAGGTTTAACTATTTTTATAGCATCTATTAAACATTCATAAGTTATATTGATTAGCTTATTAGCTTTAATACTTGCTTTATTACCTACAATATACATTCTACTAGTATCTCCGTACCAACCATTTAGTATTACTGTGACGTCTATATTTAGTATATCACCTTTATCAAGAATCTTATTTGAAGGTATACCATGACAAACAACATGATTAACAGAAGTGCAAATAGATTTAGGGAACCCATTGTAATTCAATGGTGCTGGAATAGCTTTGTTGTTAACAATGTAATTGTGACATAAATCATTTAATTTTTCAGTAGTAACACCCGGTTTTACATATTCAGTTATAAAATCTAATGTTTTAGCTGCAAGCAAACAAGCTTTTCTCATATTTTTAAAATCATTATTATTATAG
>PBCY01000012.1 GCA_002717245.1 Pelagibacteraceae bacterium | reverse complement strand
GTATTAAGATTTATGGGAGACGGTGCAGCTTTCAATCATATTGCTATGGAAGATGCAATCAAAGATGCAAATTTATCAGAAGAACAAGTTTCAAATGTTGAAACTGGAATAATTATGGGGTCAGGAGGTCCTTCAACAAGAAATATAGTTGAAGCAGCAGAAATACTTAAAAAAGAAAAAAATTCAAAAAAAGTTGGTCCGTTTAGGGTGCCTAGAGCCATGAGTAGCACAAATTCTGCTACATTAGCAACAACATTTAAAATCAAAGGAGTAAATTATTCAATTAGCTCAGCTTGTTCAACCAGCGCTCATTGCGTTGGTAATGCATACGAGCTTATTCAAATGGGAAAGCAAAAAATTATTTTTGCAGGAGGAGGAGAAGAATTAGATCCAACTTTGTCTGTGCTATTCGATGCTATGGGTGCTTTATCATCAAAATATAATTCAGAACCCGAAAAATCATCACGAGCATATGATAAAGACAGAGACGGTTTTATTATTGCAGGAGGAGCAGGAGTTTTAGTAATGGAAGAGCTAGAAAGTGCTCTTAAAAGATCCGCAAAAATTTATGCTGAAATTATAGGGTATGGAGCAAATTCAGATGGTCATGATATGGTTCAACCATCTGGTGAAGGTGCAGTAAGGTGTATGAAACAATCATTAAATGGCCTGAATTTAAAAATTGATTATATTAACACCCATGGAACAAGTACTCCGATAGGAGATATAAAAGAAATTGAAGCAATGAAAGATTTATTTAAAGAAGATATGCCATGTTTTAGTTCAACTAAATCATTAACTGGGCATTCATTAGGCGGAACAGGCGTTCAAGAAGCAATTTATTCTATATTAATGATGAATAATAATTTTATTTCTAAATCTGCGAATGTTGAAAATTTAGATCCTGAAGTGGAAGGATTGCCTATTGTATTAGAAACTAAAAAAGATTGTGATTTTAATACCTTGTTGAGTAATAGTTTTGGATTTGGCGGTACAAATGCATCTTTAGTTTTCAAAAAATTCGATAATAATGAAAAAAATGTTTTTGTTGATAAAGAATCATTTTTAGAAAATGAATTTGAAGGTAAAAAAGGAATTATATTTGGAGTAGCAAATGACCATTCATGTGCTTGGGGCATAGCAGAAGGATTATTGGAAAAAGGAGCAGATTTATGCGTAACGTATCAAAATGATTTATTAAAAAAAAGAGTAGAAAAGTTGTGTTCTTCAAAAAATGTTAAGCATATTTTAAAATGCGATGTTTCTAAGTCTGATGAGATTACAACTCTATATGATAAAATAAAAAAAGAATGGGGTAATATAGATTTTATAGTCCATTCAGTTGCATATTCTGATAAGAAAGAATTATCAGGAGAATACGTAGACACATCTAAAGAGAATTTTATAAATACTTTGTTAGTTTCTTGTTATTCTTTTACTGAAATAGCTCAAAAATTTTTTGATATAATTAATAAAAATGGTTCATTATTAACTTTGTCATATTTTGGCTCTCAAAAAGTAATACCTAACTACAATGTAATGGGAGTAGCTAAAGCAGCACTTGAAACAAGTGTTAAGTATTTAGCTGTAGATTTAGGTGAAAAGAAAATTAGAGTTAATGGTATTTCTTTAGGTCCAATGAGAACTTTATCAGGCGCAGCAATTAAAGATGCTAGATATATATATAGCTGGTCAGAAAAAAATAGCCCTTTGGGTAAAAGTGTTAGTTTTGAAGATTTATCAGGTTCAAGTAGTTATTTATTAAGTAACCAATCAAGCGGTGTTACAGGAGAAATACATTATGTTGATGCTGGATATAATGTTATTGGTATGATAAAACCTCCTGAAAAAGCTTGAAAAGTTCATTCATCTAACATAATTTAAGATTATATGAAAGAAAAAAAAAAATAAATTTATTTCTTTTTTAAAAGAAAATGGCTTGAAACCAACTATGCAAAGAAATTTAGTTGTTAAACAACTTTTAAATGGAAAAAATAAGCATTTTACAGCTGAGGATTTGTATGATGAAATGAAATTTAAAAAAAAAAATATATCTTTAGCTACAATTTATAATACTTTGCACAGTTTTGTTGAAAAAAAAATTTTAAAATTAGTTTCTGTAAAAGAAGGAAAAGCAATTTTTTGTACAAATATGAATAATCATTATCATTTTTTTAATCGTAAAACTGGAAAGTTAATTGATATACCTTACGAAAAGATTAAAATTAAAAATTTACCTAAACCACCTAAAGGTACAAAAATAGATAATATTGAGATTACAATTAATTTAAATACAAAAAATTAATTTTTTTTAATTCCCCATAAATATTTTTTTTCTATCCAACCTCTATATGGCTTTATTTTTACTTTACATAATTTTTCTTCACACATTATAATTTTTCCAATAACCCCCTCTTTTATTATTGCAGTAATAATTTTATCATTTTTATATTTAAGTAAATTTTGTTCTTTTTTATTTATAAAAGTGTTTTTATTTGAAATCATACTTATGTGAATCCATCCTTCGTCACCTTCAAAATCACTAATTTTTCTCCAGTTGTCAAACTTATCTATTATTAAAATAGGTAAATTTTTTTTTTGATATATAAATTTGATAGGAGCTTCAAAACTTGCATTCCATCTTAAATATACTCTATCTTTTTTTAATGAAGCATATTTGGGTTCAATTGGATAAATAATTGATTGAACTTTAGATGTAAAAATTAAAAAAAATATAAATATAATTTTTTTCATTTTATTTACATATTTTACATTTTTTATTCTTTTTGAACTTTATTTTTTTAAATCTATTATAAAGTAAATCTATTATAATTAATTCTCCTGTTAATGACTTTCCTATTCCAAGAATATTTTTAATAACCTCAACTGATTGAATTGACCCAGCAATTCCAGCAATTCCACCTATAATTCCGCAATCAAGATAATTTTCATTTTTAATTTCTTTATTATTTTTCGGGAAAATACAATTGTAGCAAGGATTATTGTTAGACTTAAGCCAACCTTTGATCACTGTTATTTGAGCTTCAAAGCCTCTTAATGCTGCTGTAATTAAAGTTTTTTTATTTTTGATACAACTTTCATTTATTAAATATTTAGTTTTAAAGTTATCACTCCCATCAACTATTACATCGTACTCTTTTATTATTTTATCTATGTTAACTTTTGTTATTTTTTTTTTATAAATATTTATTTTTAATTTAGGATTTATTGATAATAATTTTTTTTTTGCAATTTCTACTTTTGGTTTATTAATATTTTTTTGATTATAAATTATTTGTCTTTGTAAATTTGATAATTCTATTTTATCGTAATCTGCTATACCTAATGTCCCTATACCAGCTGCAGTTAAATATAATGAAACAGGAGAACCTAATCCTCCCATTCCTAAAATAAATACTTTAGACGTTAATATTTTTTTTTGACCATTTAATCCTATATTTTTTAAGACAATTTGATGAGCGTACTTTTGAATATCTTTATCAGTTAATGTTTTTAACATATTTACTAATTAAATAATGGAGTGGACAAATATCTTTCTGCAAAAGACGGTATTACTATAATAATTTTTTTATTTTTCATTTCTTTTCTTTGAGCTACTTCTATACCAGCAGCTAAAGCTGCACCAGAAGAAATACCAATAGGTAATCCTTCAATTTTTGCAGCCATCTTAGCCGTTGCAAATGCTGTTTCATTTGCTATTTGAATTATCTCATCTATGCAATTCTTATTTAAAATTTTAGGTATAAAACCTGCTCCTATTCCTTGAATTTTATGTGGTCCAGCAGAACCACCCGAAAGTACTGGACTATCTTCAGGTTCAACAGCAATAATTTTTATTTTTTTATTTTTTTTTTTTAAAATTTTACTTACACCTGAAATAGTACCTCCAGTTCCAACACCCATAATTACAGCATCTATTTTTCCATTTGTATCATTTAAAATTTCTTCTGCCGTTGTTTTTTCATGTATTTCTGGATTTGCATTATTTTCAAACTGTTGCGGCATAAATGAATTTTTATCTTTTTTTTTAATTTCTAGAGCTTTTGCTATAGCTCCTTTCATGCCTTTATCAGCAGGAGTTAATATTAATTTTGCACCAAGTAATATTAACATTTTTCTTCTTTCAATTGACATTGATTCAGGCATTGTCAAAATAAGCTTGTAACCTTTTGCAGCGCAAACAAAAGCTAGTCCTATACCAGTATTTCCTGAAGTTGGTTCAATAATTGTAGTTTTTTTGTTAACCAGTCCCAATTTTTCGCCTTTTTCTACCATTGCTAATCCAATTCGATCTTTAACTGAAGATGTTGGGTTAAAAAATTCTAATTTACAAATAAGTTCGCCATAACAATTATATTTTTTTGAAATTCTTGGTATTCTAACTAAAGGGGTGTTACCTATTGTGTCTAAAATACTATCGTAAATTTTATTTCTTATAGTTTTAAATTTTTTCATAATTTTAAATTGTAAAATCCATTTTCTTTCCTTTATTTATATCTACATTAACTTTTTTAATTTTTTTATATAAATCATCAATACTTGTTGCTTTGAAAAATTCAACAATTTTATCTGATACTTCTTCTACAAGTGGGGTTATAACTTTAGATCTTATATCTGTATCTATTTTATCAATATTTTTATTTTTTTCGATTATCAAAATTGAATTATAGATATCAATTAAATATATATTTCTTTTTTCCTTGCCTAGCGTATAACCTCCATTAGGGCCTCTAGTTCCTTTTAAAATTCTTTGCCTAACTAACTCTTGAAGAATTTTTTCTAAATATCTTGATGGAATATTCTGTCTTTTTGTTATTTCAGTAGCTCTTGTAGGGGAATTATATGAATATATAGCTATATCAAGAACAGCCTCAATTGCATGTAAAAATTTTTTATTAAATATCATTTATATACCTGTAGATCCAAATCCTGAATCTTTTCTTTTAGTTTTAGCGTTTAATTTTTTTTTTTCACTCCATTTTATTTTTTCAATTCTGGCAATTATCAATTGAGCTATTCTCATTCCTCTTTCGATTTGAAATATTTTTTTCCCATGGTTTATTAAAATTATTTTAATTTCGCCTCTATAATCAGCATCTATTGTTCCCGGAGTATTAAGAACTGTAATTCCATAATTTGCTGCTAATCCAGATCTTGGTCGAACTTGCGCTTCTAAATTCTTTTTTAAGGCAATTTTAATACCAGTTGGCACAATTATTATTTCACCTTTTTTTAATTTTATTTTTTTTTTAATAGCTGCATAAAGATCTAANCCTGAACAATTTTCAGATCCATAATTAGGTAATTCGATATCTTTTGCATGGGGTAATTTTTGAATTTGTATATTTAACATAATAATTTATAAGTTTANTTTAAATAAAGTGAAATATTTTGAATAATTTTTTCTGCTATATTTTTTTTTGACATCTTAGTCCAATTTTCTTGTTTATTTTTACCAATTAATGTTATTTTATTAAAGTCATTACCCATTGGATTAAATTCTTTTGATATTTTGTTAGCAAAAATAAAATCACAATTTTTATTTATAAGTTTATTTCTTGCATTATTTATTAATGAATTAGTTTCAGCTGCAAAACCACAAACTAATTTTGGTCTTTTTTTTCCCAAATTTGATACAGTTTTTAAAATATCTTTATTTTCTTTAAATCTTATTTGTTTAAAAAAATTTATATTTTTTTTATATTTTTTACTATTTTTATATATTTTCCAATCCGAAACTGCTGCAGTTAAGAACGCAACATCAATTGAACTTTTTTTTTTACAAATATTTATACTTTCATTAAACATCTCGGAAGCTGATTTAACTTTTATTAGTTTATTTACTTCTGGAGGTTCAATATTTGTTGGTCCGGTTATTAAAATAGTTTCGGCACCATATGTATAGGCACAGTTAGCTAGTTCATAGCCTTGTTTACCTGAAGAAAAGTTTGAAATATATCTTATAGGGTCAATAGTTTCAATAGTTGGGCCTGCAGTTATTAATATTTTTTTTCCTTTTAACTTTTTTTTGTGAATAAAAAAATTTTTAACTTCTTTCTTTATAATTTTAATATTTTCCATTCTGCCAAATCCAATTTCACCACAGGCTAAGTTTCCTTTAGATGGGCCAATAACTTTAATTCCTCTATCTTTTAATTCTTTTATATTTTTTTTATTAGCTGGATTTTCCCACATTTTTTTATTCATAGCAGGAACTATAAAAATTTTTTTATTAGANGCTGCTAACGTTGTTGATGCTAAATCATCAGCATATCCATTAGCAAGTTTTGCAATTATATTAGCACTTGCTGGAGCGACTACTATTAAATCAGAATTTCTTGTTAAATTTATATGTTTCATATAACTAGAATATTTTTTTTTTGAAAAAATATCTGTATGAATTTCTTTTTTTAATAAAGATGTAAGAGATAATGGAGTAATAAATTCTTTACCTGCTTTAGTTAAAATAACTTCTATATCAAAATTTTCTTTTACTAAATCTTTTAATAAATCCAATAACTTATATGCAGATATGCTCCCACTAATTATAAATAATATTTTTTTCATTCTTAATTTACTAAATAATTATGTAAATTATAACAATTAATTTTTATATTTAAATAAATAAGAATTTTATTTTTTGCAGGAATAAATTGTTACAATTCCAAAATTAAGATCAATGTATTTAACATTATTGAATTTTTTTGATTTTAAAATTTTACAAATTTTTTCTTGTGATGGAAATCTTTTAATACTTTGAATTAAATAATTATATGCTTCTTCATTACCNGTTACTGTTTTACCAAGTTTAGGAATAAAATTATCAGAATATATTTTATAAATTGAGCTTAAAGCTAAATTCTTTACTTTGCCAAATTCCAGACATATAAATTGTCCATTTTTTTTTAAAATTCTTTTTATTTCAAATAAAGTTTTACTTATACTTTCNACATTTCTTAAGCTGAATGACATAGTAACTAAATCAAAAGAATTATTTTTAAAAGGTAGATTTTCTCCATAAGAATTTAGCCATATTGCATTTTTTTTCTTAATTTTTTTTTTCCCTAATTTTATCATTTCTATATTTGGATCTACTAAGAATATTGATGATTTGTAATTTTTGTATTTGTTATTTATTTCATTAAAAATATCTCCAGTTCCGCAACCAAGATCTAAAATTAAATTTTTTCTTTTATTTAAATTAATTTTTTTTACAAACTCTTTTTTCCATGTTCTATGCAAACCTAAGCTCATTAGATCATTCATTAAATCATATTTATCAGCTATACTTTNGAATATTTTATTTACTTTTTCTTTTTTCATTTTTTTATTAATTTAGTTTAAATTATAATAATTAAAATATTTCTATGCCAGAATTACCAGAAGTTGAAACAACTATAAATGAATTAAAATCAATAGTTTTAAATAAAAACATAAATAAAATAATATTAAATACNGATTCTTTAAGAAAGCCTATAAATAAAAAAAAAATAAAAAAAATTGAAGGTTTAAAAATAATAAATGTTTCTAGACGAGGTAAGTACATAATAATTTCATTTACTAATGATTATATTTTGTTAATTCATCTAGGCATGTCGGGAAGATTAATCTTTAGAAAAGATAAATTAGTTATAAATAAACATGATCACATAGTTTTTTTTATAAAGAAAAATTTTTATATTATTTTAAATGATCCAAGAAAATTTGGCTTAGTTGACGTATTTTTAAAAAAAGATTTAAAAAATTGTAATCATCTAAAGAATTTAGGAGTGGAACCTCTCACAAAAGAATTTTCTTTTTTTTATTTAAAGAATGCTTTATTAAAAAGAAAATCAAATATTAAGACTTTTTTATTAAATCAAAAAATAATAGCTGGGTTAGGCAATATATATGTTTGTGAAAGTTTATTTGAATCTAATATTTCTCCATTTCAAATTGCAAAAAATTTAAAAAGAAAACAAATTTCTTTGTTGTGTTTGAAAATTAAAAAAGTTTTACAATACGCTATTAATTTAAAAGGATCTTCTATAAGTGATTTTAAATTGCCATCGGGATTACTAGGAAAATTTCAAAATAAATTTAAAGTTTATGATAGAGAAGGTAAAATATGTAAAAGAAAAGGATGTAAAGAAATGATTATTAGATCAGTAATTAATGGCAGATCAACTTATTACTGTAAAAAATGTCAAAAAATGTAAAAATTATTGGATTATTTTTTTATTTTGTTTATAAGTGTTAGATATTTTTTGAAATTAATTTATGCCTATAACAAAATCTGCAAAAAAAAGAGTTAGACAAGTAACTGTAAGAAATAATAGAAACAAAGCTATTTCTTTAAATGTTAAAAATAGCATAAAAGAATTATTAGAATCTATTAAGAAAAAAGATAAAAAAAAATCTAATGATTTATTTAAAATATGTCAAAAACAGCTGACAAGAGCAGGAAATAGAGGAATCATAAAAAAAAAAGGTGTTTCTAGAAAAATTTCTTCCTTAAATAATAAGATTAAAGCAATTTGATGTAGATGCATCACATGTTGTAATTTTGCAACAATAATATTATATTTTTTTATCTTTGTATTTAGACTTTGGAAATTAGTCTAAGTAAATTTATACTTAATAAGTCCTTTAATTACAAATGTGTCGGGGGAAATGTTTAAAAAAATTTTAATATTTTGCATATTAAATAAAATATGCACGGACTAGGTATATGAAAAGCATAGAATCTAACGAAATTATTTGGGCTAAAATAAAATTACAGTTAAAAGATATATATGGAGAAGCAGAATACTCAAATTGGCTCAAATTATTAACTTTTAGTAAAGTAGATAAAGATATTATTGTTTTTTATGCACCAACTAAATTTATGTGTGATTGGATTCTTTCTCATTACGGGAAAAAAATTCTTTTTTTNTGGAGAGAACAGGAAAAATCAATCAAAGATATATCTGTTTTTGTTTATAATGATAAAAAATCAAATAATAAAATAAATAATAATCTAAAAAGTTTTGATAACACATTATCTTCATCAAATTCAGATGATTTAGAAAATAATTTAGATCCTAGATTTACTTTTAAAGATTTTGTCGTTGGAAAGTCTAATGAGTTAGCTTTTTCAGCATGTAGAAGAGTAGCTGATTCAGAAGACGTTCCTTTTAATCCATTATTTTTATATGGAGGCGTAGGTTTAGGTAAAACTCATTTAATGCATGCAATTGCGTGGCAAAAAAAGAAATTAAATCCAAAATTAAAAATTTTATATCTATCTGCAGAAAAATTTATGTATGAATTTATAAAAGCTCTAAGATTAAAGAATACAGTTGCTTTTAAGGAACAATTTAGATCAGTTAATTTGTTAATGATTGACGATGTTCAATTTATAATTGGAAAAGAATCTACCCAAGAAGAATTTTTTCATACATTTAATGCTTTAGCAGATCAAAATAGGCAAATGGTAATTTCTGCTGATAAATCACCATCTGATCTTGAAGGTTTAGAAGAAAGATTAAGATCAAGATTAGGTTGGGGATTAGTTGCAGATATTCATCCAACAACCTATGAACTAAGATTAAGTATAATTGAAGCTAAAATAGAAAAATATAATATAGATTTACCTAAAGATGTAACGGAGTTTTTAGCTCATAAAATAACTTCTAGTGTGAGAGAACTTGAAGGAGCTTTAACAAGGTTAGCGGCTCATGTTACATTAGTTGGAAGATCTGTTAATTTGGAAATTGCTGAAGATTTACTGCAAGATTTACTAAGAGCTAGTGATAGGAGAACCACAATTGATCAAATACAAAAAAAAGTAGCTGAACATTTTAATGTAAAAATATCAGATATGCATTCATCAAGAAGATCACGAATAATTGCAAGACCTAGACAAATAGCAATGTTTTTATCTAAAAATTTAACTACTAGATCTTTACCTGAAATAGGTAGAAAATTTGGTGGNAGAGATCATACGACAGTAATTCATGCTATAAAAAAAGTAAAAGAGTTGGTAAAGAATGATTCAAGTCTTTCTGAAGACATAGAAATTTTAACTCGTTCATTACAAAGTTAAATTTTTTTTTTTTATTAAAATTTGTTATAATAAATTTATTTTCTAAATAATGAAATTACAACTGTCAAAATCTAATTTTGTAAAATCTCTTTCATTTGTTCAAAATATTGTTGAAAGCAAGACTACNATTCCTATTTTAGCTAATGTTTTATTAGAAGCAAAACAAGGAAGATTAAATATTTCGGCTACAGATATGGACATAACAATTTTTGATAAAATTAAAGTAAATAATATTGAAACTGATGGAGCCACAAGTGTTCCTGCTCATACTTTATATAATGTTATTAAAGAGCTACCTGAAGATAATCCTATAGATTTAAGTTATGATGATAGTAATAAAAAATTACATTTAATGTCTTCAAAATCTAAGTTTGTTTTTTCATGTTTATCAAAAGATGAATTTCCAATATCATCTACAGAAAGTTTTAAAATTAGTTTTGATTTAAAAGCTGACATATTAAAAGAAATAATAGATAAAACATACTTTGCTACTTCTAATGAAGAAACAAGATATTATTTAAATGGTCTTTATTTGCATAGTGCTATTTCTAATAACAAAAATTATTTGAGAGCAGTTGCAACAGATGGGCATAGACTTGCACAATATCAAATAAACATGCCTGCTGTATCTGCTAAAGATAATTTCGGGGTTATAATTCCAAAAAAATTAATATTTGAATTAAGAAAATTAATAGATGATTTAAAAGATAATATAAAAATTGATTTATCTGATAGAAAAATAAGATTTTCTTTTAATGAAACAGTTATTGTTTCTAAATTGATTGATGGAAAATTTCCAGATTATGAAAAAGTTATACCAAAAAATACTAGTAATACTTTTTCAATAGATAGAAAAAAATTTTTAGAATCTATTAATAGAATATCAACAATTTCTTCAGAAAAATCAAAAGCAATTAAGTTAAATTTAAATAATGATAAATTAACGATATCTGCTAGCAATTTAGAAGAAGGAGGAAGTGGTGTTGAAGAGATCAATATAAAATATAGTGGTCCGAGTTTAGATATTGGATTTAATTCTGTTTATCTTAAAGAAATAATAAATCAATTTACTTTAGAAGAAATATCAGTACTATTTTCTGATTCTACTGCGCCGACAATAATTAAAGATGGTTCAAAATCAGAAAGTCTATACGTTTTAATGCCTATGAGAGTATAAGTTTTTATGAAATTAAGATCTGTTTATCTAGAGAATTTTAGATCTTATAAAAAATTAAGAATAAAAGTAGATAATATTAAATTTATTATATTAACCGGCAAAAATGGTATCGGTAAGACTAATTTATTAGAAGCTATTTCTTTTTTGTCACCCGGAAAAGGATTTAAAAATTGTAAATTAGAAGAAGTTTTTAATAATCAAAAAAAATTAAAACAATGTTCTATATTTTCTGTAATAGAAAATAAAAATGAAAAAAATGAAATAGGAATTGGTTTTTCTAATAAAATTTTAAATAATAAAATTTTTACGAAAAAAGTTATCCAAGTAAATGGAAAAAAAATAAAGAAACAAAGTGATTTGCCAAATCTAGTCTCATTAATTTGGTTAGTTCCTGAAATGGATATTTTTTTTCGTTCAAATTCTTTATTAAGAAGAAAATTTATTGATAGATGTATTTTTAATTTAAATCCTGAATATTTAGATTTTTTGAGAAATTATGAAAAAAATTTAAAAGAAAGAAATAAAATTTTAAAAAATATATGTGAAAAAGACTCTTTTTATATAGAAGGTAAGAATTTAAAAGAAGATTTATGGTTAAAAAAATTAGAAGAAAAATTGGTTATTGAAGGCATTAAAATATTTCAAGAAAGAATAAAATTTATNGATGATTTTAATTCTTTATCAAGTAATTTTAAACATTTTCCAAAAATAAAGATTTTTATGGAAGGGGAAATAGAAAAATTATTTCAATCTAATAGTTTAGATATAGTTAAGAAAATATATTTACAAAAATTAAATGAATGTAGAAAAATTGATTCTATTAAAAGAAATATTTCATACGGTCCTAACAAAAGTGATTTAAAAGTAATTTTTTTGAAAAAAGAAATATTTGCTGAAAAATGTTCTACTGGAGAACAAAAAATTATTTTAATTACTTTAATTATTCAATTTTGTAAATTAATGAATAATAAAAAAAGCTGTCCAATATTAATATTAGATGAAGTTGTGGCTCATTTAGACAATAAAATAAAAAAATGCTTATTTGAGGAATTAAAAACTTTAGATAATCAAGTATGGATGTCAGGAGCTAATGCAGAACTCTTTCTGCCTATAATAAACGAAAAAGAAGTAATGAATTTAGAAATTGAAGAATTGATAAAACAATAATAATATATAAATATGGTTAAATCTGAAGAAGCTGTTTCAAAAAAAAATAATAAATATGAAGCTGATTCTATTAAAGTTCTTAAAGGGTTAGAAGCAGTAAAAAAAAGACCTGGGATGTATATAGGCGATACTGAAGATGGTTCCGGGTTACACCATATGGTGTATGAGGTTGTAGATAATTCTATTGATGAAGCTTTAGCGGGGCATTGTAAAAAAATATCCATTAATTTAAATTCTGATGGATCCGTAACAGTAGAAGATGATGGAAGAGGAATACCAGTTGATATACATTCTGAAGAGAAAATATCTGCTGCTGAAGTAATTATGACCCAATTACATGCAGGTGGTAAATTTGATCATAATTCTTATAAAGTATCTGGCGGGTTACATGGTGTAGGGGTTTCAGTAGTTAATGCACTTTCAGAAAAATTAAAATTAGAAATTAATAGAGATGGAAATTCATATTTCATGGAATTTAAACACGGAACTTCATTAAAACCTTTAAAAAAAGTTGGAAAGAATAAAGGTGAGTCTGGTACAAAAATAACTTTTTATCCATCAAAAAATACTTTTAAATCCATAAATTTTGATTTCAAAAAATTAGAGGATAGATTTAGAGAATTAGCATTTCTTAATTCAGGCATAGAAATAGAAATAACTGACAATAGATCTTCTGAAAAAAAAGTATCAAAACTTCATTTTAAAGGAGGAATAGAATCTTTTGTTAAATTTTTAGATAAATCAAAAGAAAATTTTATTTCAAAACCAATAACTTTTTCACAAAAAAAGGGAGATTTAATAGTCGATGTTTCAATTATTTGGAATACTGGTTATTACGAGAACATGCTTTGTTTTACTAATAATATACCGCAAATAGATGGAGGAACCCATTTAGCTGGTTTTAGATCATCTTTAACAAGAGTANTTAATAAATTTGCGAATGAATCGGGNATTTTAGAAAAAAATAAAATCAATTTAACAGGAGAAGATTGTAGAGAAGGAATGACCTGCGTTTTATCAGTTAAAATGCCAGATCCCAAATTTGCGAGCCAAACAAAACATAAGCTTGTATCTTCAGAAATAAGACCAGTAGTTGAATCGGCAGTTAATTCTGGATTAGAACAATGGTTAGAAGAAAATCCTAAAGACACTAAATTAATATTAACTAAAATATTGGAATCAGCTCAGGCTAGAGAAGCTGCAAGAAAAGCTAAAGAACTCACTAGAAGAAAAGGAATACTAGATTTTGGGAGTCTCCCAGGTAAACTTGCTGATTGTCAGGAAAAAGATCCAAAAAAATGTGAACTTTTTATAGTTGAAGGAGATTCAGCTGGCGGTTCTGCAAAACAAGGTAGAGATAGAAAATATCAAGCAGTTCTTCCNCTGAAAGGTAAAATTTTAAATGTAGAAAAAGAAGCAAGGCCAGATCGTATTTTAAGTTCTGATGAGATTGGGGCTTTGATAAGCGCAATAGGAACAGGTGTGGGCCCAGAAGAATTTAATCATGATAACATAAGATATCATAAAATAGTTTTAATGACTGATGCTGATGTAGATGGGAGTCATATAAGAACTTTATTATTAACTTTTTTTTTCAGACAATTTAAAGAATTAATTATTAGTGGAAATTTATATATTGCTCAACCTCCTTTATATAAAATAAAAGCCACAGGAATTGGTGAAAAGTATTTAAAAAATGAAAAAGATATGGATAATTTTTTAATTAGTAATGCAGTAAATAGTTTAAAGCTTATGACAGTAGATAAGAAAAGTTTTAAAGATAAAGAATTAAGCAATTTAATAAAAAAAACAATAAAGATAAGAGATGCAATATCTGATTTGGGGAATAAAGTGGGATCAACAGAATTAGTAGAACAATCAGCAATTGGATGTTTTTTTGGTAAAGATTTAGTAAATTTTAAATTAACAGAAAAACAATTGAAAGAAGCTGCAAATTTTATTGCTAAAAAATTAGAACAATTTGGAGATGAATTAGCAGATTGGTCAGGGGAATTTGTTAATGATAAAGAAAAAAAAGAAAAGTATTTTGCGTTTAAAAAGAAATCAAGAGGTATAGTTGAGGAATATTTTATTAAGAAACAACATTTAGAGTCTCCTGAAGCTAATTTTCTNGGTCATAAAGAAACTATGGATACTTTGACAAAGTTTTTTCATAGTGGAAAAAATATTTTAATTTCTGGAGATAATAAATTTCCAGTAAAATCAACATTTGAATTTTTAGAAACTGTAAAAGAAGCTGGAAAAAAAGGAGTAAATATACAAAGGTATAAAGGTTTAGGTGAAATGAATCCAGAACAATTATGGGAGACAACTTTAGATCCTCAAAAAAGAACTCTTTTGAAAGNTCAAATGGAAGATGAAATGTTATTGGATGAAACTTTTGTTAGATTAATGGGTGAAAAAGTAGAGCCAAGAAGAGAATATATCCAATCTAATGCAAAAAAAGTTGTTAATTTAGATATTTAAAGTGAAGTTAAAAAATAATATTAATTTTATATGTATTTTTTTTTTAAGCTTAATTTTGTTTAAAAGCTCCCTTTTAGCTAATAGTTCTGGCACATCTTTAGAAGATGGAGCAAGAAATAAAAATTTAGGATTTGAAGAAAAAGACCGTGATTCTGTGGTTGTTATTCAACAAAAATTTTTAAGAGATATTGAGTTAGGAAGAATTGATAAAATTAAATTATTTATTAAAAATAATGGTCCTGATATTAATTTTATAATTAATGAAACAAACCCACTAATTCATGCAGTAAGTGTGAATAATTTGGAAATTGTTAATTTTTTCTTTAAAAATACTTCTGTTAATATAGATTTTACTGACGAATTAGGTAATACGGCTTTAATGAAAGCATGCGAAAATGGAAGTTTAGAAATAGTAAATTATTTAATAGAAAATGGTGCAGATATTAATCACCAAAATAAACAAGGTTATACTCCTGCAATGAAGGCTACAGAAAGAAATAATTTCTATGTTTTTAAGTTATTAATAGAAAATAATGCAGATGTAACTAAATCAGATTTTTCTGGAAGGACTATAAAAGATATAGCGGAAAATAGCAGAGCAAGACGAATATTAAAATTATTAAATTAAGATTATTCTTTTATTCTTTTGTGTGCCAAAACAAAAATGGCAATTGTTAAAACNAATATTATAGGTCCAGTATTAATTTCATCATTTCCAAATTTTATAAAAAATATAGGATTATAAATTATTGATATACCGGCGAATATTGCAGCATATATATTGTCTTTTTCATCAAAATAAAATTTATATGTTAAAACCAATGAGCTAACAAATAAATAAATTCTAAGTATAGCAAAATATATATCTGGTACTGGTAAAAGCCCAATTAAAAGTAATATGCCTGGGACAATTAAAAAATAAGTTTGTGGATCTAAATTTAGAAGTTTTGAACAGTATTTTTTTATAATATCAAAATATTGTTCAAAAGATTTTAAATCAATTTTTTTACTATTTTCTTTTTTTTCTACCATAAGAAATATATAGTTTTTTTATTTAAACTACTTAACTAATAATACTAATAATATAAAATAATTCAAAAATTAGATATGAAAAAATTAAATATTAAGGAAATTTTTAATTCTGAAGTAATAAACCATATAAGTAGTGCTGAAAGTTTCTTAAAATATAATTTTGAAGATTTTTCACAATTTATAAAAATTTTAATTAAAGCTTTAAAAAAAGGAAATAAGTTAATTTTATTTGGTAATGGCGGTAGTGCTTCTGATGCTCAGCATATAGCTACAGAATTAGTAGTTAAATATAAAAAAAAAAGAAAATCTGTTCCTGCTATATCATTAGCAACTGATACTTCAGCATTAACAGCAATAGGAAATGATTTTTCATTTAATGATATTTTTTCTAGACAATTAGAATCGATAGGAAAGCCTGGAGACATTGCTATAGGAATTACGACGTCAGGAACAAGTAGGAATATTATCAATGCATTAGAATTAGCTAAAAAGAGTAAAATAATATCAGTTATTCTTACAAAGGAAAAAATTCCAAATAAAAATAAATTAAATAAAATATGTGATTTTGTTATAGGTGTTCCAGCTAAAGAAACTTCTAGAGTTCAAGAGCTTCATATTTTATTTGGGCATTTAATTTGCGCTGTAATCGACGAGATTTTTTAAGCAAAAATATGGTTCAAATATTATCTAAAAATATTCTAAATTTATTAAATAGAAAAATTTTTTGTTTAGGAGATATTATGCTAGATAATTATATTATCGGTAATACAAATCGTATATCTCCAGAAGGACCAATTCCAGTTTTAGATATAGTTAAAGAGGTTAAAATGTTGGGGGGAGTTGGTAATGTTGTTAGAAATTTAAGTACATTAGCAACAGAAACTCATTTAGTCAGTTTATTAGGAAATGATTTAATGAGTAATGAAGTAGAAAAAAAATTAAATATTATTAATGTTAATAAAGATCTAGTTCGAGATTCTAATAGACCAACAATTACTAAATCTAGATATATATCTAATAATCAACAAATACTTAGAGTAGATAAAGAAAAGACAGATTTTATAGATAAAAAAATTGAAAATAAAATATTTAATTATTCAAAAAAAAGAATTTTAAAAACTGATGTTGTCATAATTTCTGATTATAACAAAGGGTTAATAACAAAGAATCTTTTAAAAAGAATAGTAAGTTTTGCAAATAAAAATAAAAAACCAGTAATTATTGATCCAAAAAGTACAGATTTTGATAAATATAAAGGCGCAACAATTGTTACTCCAAATATTAAAGAATTAGAGCTTGTTGNNAAAAAAAAATTAAATAGTGATAAAGAAATTATTAATATTTCTAAAAAATTAATTTTTAAATTTAATTTTAAACATCTTTTAATAACTATGGGAAAATCTGGGATGATGTTAATTTCTAAAAATAATAAAAATGTAATTAAATTTGACGCAGAAGCAAAAGAAGTTTTTGATGTTTCAGGTGCGGGAGACACTGTAGCTTCCTTTATAGCAGCGGGGATTGGAAGTTCTTTAAAAATTGAAGAAGTTATAAAAATAGCAAATATTGCGGCTGGAGTAGTTGTAGGTAAAACAGGAACCTCTGTAGCACATTTATCTGAAATATTATTAGCTATTAACAAAAATAATTATCATTTGTCTAAAGTTATGAATTTAAATGAAACAATAAAGGTTATAAATTTTTGGAAGGAAAAAAAAGAAAAAATNGGTTTTACCAATGGATGTTTTGATTATCTACATCCTGGGCATGTTTCATTATTCAAACAAGCTAAAAAAAAGTGTTCTAAATTAATTGTGGCAATTAATTCTGATAAATCTATTAAAAATAATAAGGGGCCGTTAAGACCAAAACAAAAACTTAATATTAGGTTACAAGTTTTAAATTCAATTCCATATATAGATTTGATTATAGTTTTTTCAGAGAAAACTCCTATTGAAATTATAAAAAAAATTAAACCTAATTTATTAGTAAAAGGAAGTGATTATAAAGAAAATCAAATTATAGGAGCAAAAGAAGTAAAAAAAAATAAAGGAAAAATATTAAGAGCAAAAATATTAAGTAATTTTAGTTCTTCTAATATAATTGACGAAATACTTAATACTTCTTTTTAAAATTTTATTTTTTCAAAAAAATTATTTTTTTTTAAAAAATTATTTCTTTTTTTATCATTTTTAAAGCTTTTATATACTAATGATAGCTTTGCATATGCGGTCTCAAAAGTTATNCCATCTAAAAATCTTACTTTTGAATCTAAAAAACTTTTTAAAGTTATATAAATATTCTTTGTTTTACTAGATAAAGGGGAAATAAATATAGGTATTTTTTTTTTTCTACTTGATTTTATAAATTCTAATAATGAAACATTATACCCGGTAACATTTCTATTACTTGCAGTACCTGAATGATATAGACCATGCAAAATTGCTTTAGGTTTATTTTTATTAAAAACATAAAAATTATAATTTAATCCAGGGTACGGTTTGATAATTAATATTTTATTAGAAAAACTTAAGTGATTATTTAATTTATTTGAATAGCAATTCTTTTTTATAGAAGGAATTGATGGATTATTTCTTTTTATAAAAATAAATTTTTTATTTATAAATTTACAAAAAATATCACTGTATCTAGAATTTAAAATATTATCGTAACTATTTATTTGTTTAGTTCTACTTCCAAGAAAAAAAGATACATAATTTTCACCTGGATTTTTAAAAGCCACATAAGTTCCTGGGATTTTTGTTTTATTAATAAAAGCTATACTTGCTTTTATATTCATTCTTCCATTAGAACNTTTTTCTTTTAATGGNTTGTCACTACTTACTAAAATTATAGGTTTATTAAAATTATAAAAATATTGAGCTATTGCAGATGAGGTAAAAGATAATGTATCAGTTCCATGAGTAATAATTATTCCAGAAAAATTAGAATTCCAATTATCTTTTATACATTTTATTATAATATTCCAGTCATTTGGTATTAAATTTTCACTTAAAATATTTATTGGCTGGACTATTTTATAATTAATTTTTTTGTCAATTTTAGATAAAAAAGATTTTAAATAACTATTTTTCCCAATATTAATTATATTCTTTGTTTTTTCGCTTCCTATTGTTCCNCCTGTTAATATTAGTAATATTTTTTTCATTAACTTATTATAGAATAAAATATATTATTAGAAATATATGTATCGTTTATTAATATTTTTTTTACTTTTTTTTATTTATAGTTGTTCTTCATTTACGACAGAACCTAAATATACAATTACAACATTTGAAAAAAATAATACAAAAATATTATTAATGCCTATAGATATTGAGATTTGTGAATTAACAATTGCAGGAATATGTGAGCCAAATGCTTCATGGACAAAAGAATCAAAAAAAAATATTATTTTNGGATTTGAGGAAATATTAAAGAATAAGAATGCGTCTTTAAATAAATATAATAAAAAAGATCAAAATAATGAAATAGTTCAATTAATTAAACTTCATACACAAATGGGTCAAGAGATTATAAATAATGAATATGGTAGTATGGAATTACCAACTAAAGAAAATTTTGATTGGAGTATAGGAAATAAAGTAAAATTATTAAAAAAAAAACATAAAAGTGATTATGCAATTTTTATTTTCTTTAGAGATCAATATTCAAGCACTCAAAGAGTTATTTATAATATTGTAACAGCAATTTTATTTCCTGGAATAATTCCTATAGGAGGTTCACAACTAGCATTTGCTAGTTTGGTAAATTTAAATACTGGAGATATTGTTTGGTTTAATGGTTACTATAGGTCTGTTGGTGATGTAAGAGATTTAAAGAGTGCTAGAGACACAGTAAGTAAAATTTTTGAAGAGTTTCCTGGATGAAAAATATTATTTTTTTTTTAATTCTTTTTATAGTCGGATGTAATACTCCAATGGGAGGAGCAAAGAAAGTGGAAGATATTAAACCTCAAGAAACTCCATCNATTGAATCAATAGAAGCTGGATTATGGATGCAAATGAATAATTATGAAGAAAATTTAAAAACTTCTGGTTCCAGACTTAAAGATGAAAAATTAGATAAATATTTAAAAGATATTNTATGTAAGTTAACTCCTGATTATTGTAAAGATATAAGAGTTTATGTTCAGGATATACCTTTATTTAATGCATTTATGGCTCCAAATGGAATGATGGTAGTTTGGACAGGATTATTATTAAGAGCACAAAATGAAGCACAGCTAGCTGCAGTAATAGGTCATGAAGCAGGACATTATATTAAAAGACATTCTTTAAAATCATGGTTAGATGTAAAATCGAGAACAAACTTAATGGCTATTTTATCGATAGGACTTGCAGCAACAGGAGTGCCAGCAGGTGGAGACATATTTAATTTAACTCAATTACTTCAGGCGGGATTTATGGCAAAACATAGTAGAGATAATGAAAGAGAAGCAGATGCAATTGGTTTAGATTTTTTAATTAAAGCAGGTTATGATCCAAAAGAAGCNCCGAAAGTATGGGAAAATATAATTAAAGAAATGGAATTAGGTGAAATAGATAGACCGTTAAGTTTTTTAGCATCTCATCCTGCTCCCGAGGAAAGAATAGAAAATTTAAAAAAACAGTCTAATGAACATAACCATTCAAATGAAGGAATAGTTAATAAAGATAAATTAGATAAAAAAATAAAACCATTTATAAAAAAATGGGTTAAAAATGAAATTAGACAAAATAATAAAGTAGAACAAACTGAGTTTGTTTTAGAGACAGCGTTTGATAAAGATAATAATAATCATTTATTACAATTTTATAAGGGCGAAGTTTATCGTTTAAGAGGGGATATTGAAAATAATTACGAGAAGGCAATAGATTTTTATAATGAATCAATTAAAATTAAATCAGATTTTCCTGATGTATATAAAGAACTTGGTTTGTTACAATTTAAAATAGAAAAAAATGATGAAGCAAAGAAGAANTTAAAAAAGTATCTTGAAATTGCAAAAAATCCTAAAGATAGATCAATTATAGAAAGTTATTTAAATTAGATAATAATTATGAAAAAAATATTTTTATTTATTTTATTTTTTATTTTCTCTTCTTGTGAAGCTAATAAAACATACGTTTTAACTGAACCTGGTAATGTTGAAATAGATAAAATTTATACTGTAAATACAAATAAAAAATGGAGTCAATTTCAAGAAAAAGATTATAATTTTCTTTTTTGGACTATTGACGGTTATACCATACAAAGGATAGTTTTTTTTAAACCCGTAAAAGACGGAAGGTCATTATTTGATCATGATAGTTTTTTTACTATGGAAAATAAAAAGAGGCCTATATTTAATTCTAAAATGAATAAGTTTGAGATTAAAGAATTTGTTGAGAATTGTATTATTTGGTCTAGAGAGTTTACAACTTTTGAAACTAAAAATATTAAAAATAACAAAATAGGCGATGTCGAAGGAGTTTATTTTGATATTAATGCTAAAAATGAGTTAGGATTAAATTATAAAGGTTTTGCAATTGCTGGTTTAAAAAATGAAGAATTATATGTCGTCTATTTTCTCGCAACAGAAATTGAATTTTATGAAAAGTATAAAGATGAAGCAAAAAAGATTATTTCTTCAATTAGGATTTTGTAAGTTTTATAAAAATTTCTTCTAATTTCTTTTTTTTAAATTCTTCCATTATTTTTTTTTTATCTTCTGATAAAATTATTTCACCATTTGCAACAATACATATTCTGTCACATAATCTTTCCGCTTCTTCAATATAATGAGTTGTTAAAAGTATAGTTTTTCCATTGGATTTTAGTTTATTTATATATTTCCAAAGTTGTTGTCTTAAGGTTACATCAACACCAGCTGTTGGTTCATCTAAAACTAAAATTGATGGGTCATGTACTAAAGCTTTAGCAATCATTAATCTTCTTTTCATACCCCCAGAAAGACTTCTAGTATATGAATCTGCTTTATTATATAAATCTAATTCTTCTAAAATTTTTTTTGTTCTTCTATTTTTTTTTTTTAATACCATATAGACCTGCTTGAAATTCTAATATTTCTTTTGGTGTAAAAAAAGGATCAAAATTTATTTCTTGTGGGACTATACCTATTTGACAACTACATTTTTTTCTATTTTTATCAATATCATAATTATTTATTTTTACTGTGCCTGAATCTTTTAGACATAATCCAGCTAGAATATTGATTATAGTAGACTTACCTGCACCATTTAATCCTAATAATCCAAACAAAGATCCTTTTGGTATTACTAAATTTACATCAGTTAAAGCTAAAACTTCTTGTTTTTTTTTATCAATGAAAGTTTTATTTAGTTTTTTTATATCAATTGCGTTACTAATTTTTTTTTCCCTTAATTCAAATATTATATTTTTAATGTTAATATAAATAACTTCTTTTTTTAAAATGTATATAATTAGTTAAAATTGAAAAATTTATTCTTAGTTGATGGCTCAGGCTTTATTTTTCGTGCATTTTATGCACTTCCCCCTTTAACTAATCCAAAAGGAGTCCCTATAAATGCTGTATATGGTTATTGTAATATGATTCTTAACATTTATACAAAATTTAAACCAGATCAAATAATTGTGGTTTTTGACACTAAAAGAAAAACATTCAGGAATGAAATATATAAAGAATATAAAAGTAATAGAAGCGAGCCTCCAGAAGAACTAATTCCTCAATTTTCAATTATAAGGGAAGCAACTGATGCACTACAAATTCCTAGAGTAGAAATGGATGGTTTTGAAGCTGACGATATAATAGCAACATATGTAAAAAGAGCAGAGAAAAAAGGTTTTTCAATAACTATTGTATCTTCTGATAAAGATTTAATGCAATTGGTAAATAAAAATACAAAGATGTATGATTCAATGAAAGATAATTTGATTGGAATTAAAGAAGTAAAAGAAAAATTTGGAGTTAGTCCAGACAAAATTATTGATGTTCAGGCACTAGCAGGAGATAGCATTGATAATATTCCAGGNGTTTCAGGAATTGGTATTAAAACTGCTGCAGAATTAATAAATAATTTTAAAAATTTAGAAAATGTTCTAAAAAAAGCTAATGAAATAAAACAGCCAAAAAGAAGAGAAATTTTAATTAATGAAAAAGATAAAGCTTTAATAAGCAAAAAATTGGTTACTTTAAAATGTGATATTAATTTAAATAATGATTATGAAGATAATTTATTTAAAGGTATTAACCAAAAGACTGCTCTTGAGTTTTTTGAAAAACATGATTTTAAAAATTTGATTTCAAGATTTCGTAAAAAAGATGAAAATAATTCAAATACATTAAATAAATCTAGAGAAAATAATAAAAAAAAATATTTTGTTATTCAATCACTAAAAGAATTAAAGAATCTTGAAAAAGATATTCAAAAAAATAAATTAGTTTCAGTTGATACAGANACTAATTCATTAAATGTAAATTTAGCTAAATTAGTAGGAATTTCGTTATCTTTTGAAGAAAATAAAGCTTTCTATTTACCGTTCAATCATATTTCAGACAATGGTGAAAAATTTAAAAATTTAAATTTAGAAGAATGCTTACCAATTTTAAAAAATATTTTTGAGGAAGAATCNATAATAAAAGTTGGGCACAACATTAAGTATGACAAAATTATATTATCAAAATCAGGAATTAATTTGGCACCTATTGAAGACACTATGCTTTTATCTTATGTATTGGATACCGGAAAATTAAGACACAATTTAGATGATTTAGCTAAAATTTATTTTAATCATGAGACAATCAAATANAAAGATGTTGTNGGTACTGGAAAAAAAGAAAAAACATTTAATGAGATTAATATAAATGATGCTTATATTTACGCAGCAGAGGATGCAGATATAACATTTAAGTTATATAAAATTTTAAAGAAAAGAATTATTTCTGAAAAAATTTTGAGTGTATATGAAAATATTGAAAAACCTCTTATAAATGTTTTATCAGAAATGGAAATGGAAGGTATAAAAATTGATGTAAAAAAATTAAAAAATTTAAGTTTTGTTTTTCAAAAAAAATTAAAAATAATTGAAAAAGAAATTTTTAAATTAGCAGGTTTAGAATTTAATATTGCTTCTCCAAAACAATTAGGAGAAATTTTATTTGATAAATTAGGTTTTGAAGGTGGAAAAAAAGGAAAAAGTGGAGCTTATAGTACAAGTGTAGATGTTTTAGAAAATTTATCTTACCAAGGAAATAAAATTGCTGAATTTCTTTTAAATTGGCGTCAAATATCAAAACTTATAAGCACTTATACAGAATCTCTTATTAACGAAGTAAATAAAAAAACATCTAGAATTCATACTTCTTATTCAATGGCAGCAACTAGTACTGGGAGATTGTCATCAACAGATCCAAATTTACAGAATATTCCAATTAAAACTGATGAAGGAAAAAAGATTAGAGGAGCATTTATATCTGAAAAAGGATTTAAGTTAGTTTCTTTAGATTATTCGCAAATAGAGCTAAGATTATTAGCGCATATAGGTAAAGTTAAGAATTTAAAAAACGCTTTTGATGAAAACGTAGATATTCATAAAAAAACAGCTTCACAAATCTTTAATGTTAGATTGGAAGATGTAAATGAAGATTTAAGAAGAAAGGCAAAAACAATTAATTATAGTATTATTTATGGAATTAGTGCGTTNAGTCTAGCNAAAAGATTAAATATTCAAAGATCTGAGGCTGATATAATGTTAAAAGAATATTTTAAAAATTATAAAGGAATATTAGAATATATTGAAGAGACTACAGAATTTTGTAAAAAGAATGGGTTTGTTAAAACATTATTTGGAAGAAAATGTTATATTGATGGTATTAATAATAAAAATCCAAGTTTTAGAAATTTTGCTATTAGAGCAGCCGTAAATGCTCCTATTCAGGGATCAGCAGCCGATATAATAAAAAAAGCAATGATAAATATAAATAAATTTTTAGAAACAAAAAAAGTTAAATCAAAAATGATTTTGCAAGTGCATGATGAATTATTATTTGAAATGTATGAATCTGAAATTAACTATCTCTCAATGGAAATAAAAAAAATAATGGAAAATTCAACTTTACCAGAAATAAAGTTAGACATACCATTAGTAGCAGATATAGGAGAAGGGCTTAGTTGGTCTGAAGCTCATTAAGTTATTAATATGAAAAATAATGTTTTTTTAATTGACGATGATAAAAATATATTAGCTTCAGTTTCTATATTACTTGAAACAGAAGGATATAAAGTTAGCACTTTTTCAGATGGTGAGTCAGGATTAAAAGCAATACTTGAAAGTAGTCCTGATATTGCTGTAGTTGATATTAAAATGCCAAGATTAGATGGCATTGAATTATTAAAAAAATTAAGAAAAACATCTGATATGCCTGTTATTTTTTTAACATCAAAAGATACAGAAATTGATGAATTATTAGGATTAAAAGTTGGAGCGGATGATTATATAACAAAGCCATTTTCACAAAAAATTCTTATTGAAAGAATTAGAATTTTAATAAAAAGATATGAATTAAAAAACTCAAAAAAAAATGAAGAAGTTGATGAAAAAAATTCTTTAAAGAAAGGAGATATTTTTTTAGATACTGAAAAATATATGTGTAAATGGAAAAATAAAGTAGTCGATTTAACTGTTACAGAATTTTTATTAATAAAATCTTTAGTAGATAATTTAGGAGTAGTTAAATCTAGAGACCAATTAATTATTTCAGCATTTGGTGAAAATAAAGAAAACATTGATGATAGATCAATAGATCATCATTTTAAAAGAATTAGAAAAAAATTTAAAAAATTAGATAAAAGTTTTAATTCAATAGTCACTGTATATGGTGGCGGATATAAATTTTCTGAATAAAAAAAATGTTCAGAAATAAAATATCAATATCACCGTTATTATTAAGATTATTAACATTAAATATCTTAGCTTTATTCTTTTTATTGGGTGGTTTATTTTCTATAGATAGGTATCAACAAACTTTGCAAGAAAATGAATTTATTAAATTAGAAGATGAAGGAACAATTCTAGCTCAAGCAATAGGAAAAACTATTTTACCTACTGAAGATTACAAATCTCAAGTAATAATAACCAGGGAAGCACAAGAAACAATTAGATATTTATTAAGTAAAAGTAGAGTAAGAATTAGATTATTTTCTTATGAAGGTGATTTATTAGCAGATTCTGATAGGTCAGTTGGTTTTCAAACCAGTGTAAAATCTATTGAACTACCATCATTACAAGAAAAAAACTTTATTAGAATAACTTATGAAAAAATATATTCATATATTTCTTTGTTAGTTGCTAAGACTAGTAAATTAAGTTTTTATAAAGAAAATACCTTACAGCAAGCAGAAGATTATGATGAAGTGATAAAAGCTTTATATGGCGAAGAAACAAGAATGTTAAAACGATTAAATAATGGAAAAAAAATATTGGGAGTTGCATTGCCGGTACAATCATACAAAAAGATTACCGGCGCAATTTTGTTAACTTTTGACAGCACAAATATTGAGAACAAGCTTAAAGATTTTAGATTTGAAGTTTTTAAAATATTTTTATTAGCATTATTTTTAACTATATGTGTATCTATATATTTATCTGCAAATATTGTTAAACCAATAAGAAAATTGGCAAATGCTGCTAGAAATATAAATCCTTCAGATGGAAGAAAGGTATCTATACCTCAGTTTACTGGCCGAAAAGACGAAATAAATGATTTAGCAATTTCAATTAAAGAAATGTTAAATTCAATTTGGAATAGAATGGATGCAATAGAAAATTTTGCAGCAGACGTAGCTCATGAAATTAAAAATCCATTAACATCTTTAAAAAGTGCGGTTGATGTAGCTTCTAATATAAAAGATAAAAAGCAAATAAATAAATTAACAAAAATTATTAATGAAGATATAAAAAGGTTAGATCGTCTAGTAACTGATATCTCAAATGCTTCAAGATTAGATGCGGAGTTATCTAGAGAGGGAATGAAAAAGATTAATATTAGTAAAATTTTAAATGAAACTGTAAATTTTTATAATAGAGAAAAAAAACAAATATTATTTTCATTTATAAAAGATGGAAAATATTTTACTTATGGTAATGAAAATAGATTATCTCAAGTATTTAACAATATAATTGATAACGCCTTATCTTTTAATAAACAAAATAAAAAAATTGAAATTAATTTAAAGAGTGGAAAAAATAATATTTTTATAGAAATTAATGATTACGGACCAGGAATTAAAAATAATAGTTTCAATAAAATTTTTGAAAGATTTTATACTGAAAGACCTAGTGAAGAAAAATTTGGCCAACATTCTGGGTTAGGTTTAAGTATTGTTAAGCAAATATTAGATATACATAAAGGAATAATTACTGTAGAAAATAGGTTAGGCAAAAATAAAAGAATTGTTGGAGCAAAATTTATATTAACTCTTAAAAAGTTATCCAATGTAACCATATAATTAGATTGATTATGATTTTTTTTTTAGTAAGTTCAATTTATCATGAATGATTTTAAAGTTAAAGATATAAGTCTTTCTGACTGGGGAAGAAAAGAAATAAATATAGCTGAAACAGAAATGCCNGGGCTTATGGCTTTAAGAAAAGAATTTAAAAGCAAAAAGCCTTTAAAAGGAGCAAAAATTTTAGGCTGTCTTCATATGACAATACAAACAGCCGTTTTAATTGAAACACTTATAAATCTTGGGGCGGAAGTTAGATGGAGTTCCTGTAATATTTTTTCAACTCAGGATCATGCAGCAGCAGCTATTGCTAAAAAGGGTATACCTGTCTTTGCTTGGAAAGGTATGACGGATAAAGAATTTTGGTGGTGTATAGATCAAACAATAGTAGGAAAAAATAATTGGAAACCCAATTTAATTTTAGATGATGGAGGAGATTTAACAAAAGTAATGCATGATAAATATAAGCATCTTCTTAAATCTGTTAAAGGCCTTTCAGAAGAAACAACAACTGGCGTTCATAGATTATATGATATGGAAAAAAAGAAAAAATTATTAGTTCCAGCAATTAATGTAAATGATAGTGTTACAAAGTCTAAATTTGATAATTTATATGGATGTAGAGAAAGTTTAGTTGACGGCATAAGAAGAGCAACTGATGTAATGTTATCTGGTAAAGTTGCTGTTGTATGCGGATATGGGGATGTAGGAAAAGGATCTGCTGCTAGTTTAAGAAATGGAGGTGCAAGAGTTATGATTACTGAAATAGATCCTATATGTGCTTTACAAGCAGCAATGGAAGGATATGAAGTAGTTAAAATTGAAGATGTTATTACTAAAGGAGATATATTTTGTACAGCTACTGGCAATGTAGATGTTATTACATTGGAACATATGAGAAAAATGAAAGATAGGGCTATTGTTTGTAATATAGGCCATTTTGATAGTGAAATTCAGGTAGATTCATTAAAAAATTATAAATGGGATGAAATTAAACCTCAAGTAGATGAAGTTCAATTTCCTAATGGAAAAAAAATAATATTATTATCAAAAGGTAGATTAGTAAATTTAGGTAATGCAACTGGCCATCCTAGTTTTGTTATGAGTGCATCTTTTACAAATCAAGTTTTAGCCCAAATTGAATTATGGAATAAATCTAAAATTTATAAAAATAAAGTTTATGTTTTGCCTAAGAAACTTGATGAAAAAGTTGCTGAATTGCATTTAGGAAAATTAGGATCTAAATTAACTAAATTATCAAAAAAACAAGCTAAATATATAGATGTAAATGAAAAAGGGCCGTATAAACCAGACTATTATAGATATTAGAAAATATAAAAAATTATTAAAATCTTAACTACATCTCTAGAGAAGACAAAAAAAATAGCTCAAAAAATTGCTACTAAATCTAAAATAGGTGATATTTATTTTTTAAGAGGTAAATTAGGTTCAGGAAAAACAACATTTGCAAAATTTTTTATTGAAGAAATTGCTAGAATAAATAAAAAAAAAATAAAAGAACCAATAACTAGCCCAACATATAATTTAATAAAAAATTATAAATGTGGTAAAAATATAATTATCTGTCATGTAGATCTTTACAGAATAAAAAATTTAGAAGAAATAGAAAAGTTAGGATTTTTCGAAGAAATAGAAAATAAAATAGTTTTGATTGAATGGCCAGAAAAAGTTGAGAAAGTTTTAAAAAAAGGAATTGATATTTTATTTTTAACAAAAAAATAAAAAAAATGAATTTTTCTATTTTAAAAAAAAGCGGCATTTATGATTATAAATTAAAACCTATAAAATCTGATGCTTCTTTTAGAGAATATTTTAGAATTGATATAAAAAGAAAAAAAGAAAAATTATTATTAGTTAATTCTCCAAATAAAACAGAAAATAATAAGGGGTATTTAAAAGTTACAAATATCTTAGAAAAAATGAATCTGTCTGTACCTAAAATAATTAATTATGACCTAAATAAAGGCATTTTTTTAATTGAAGACTTTGGATTAAATACATATAAAAAATCTTTAGAACAAGGTGAAAGTGAATATAAACTTTATAATTTAGCTACAGATGTACTAATACATATTAATAAAAATTCAAAAAAAATAAAAAAAAAATTACCTAAATATAATAATAAAAAATTAATAGATGAAGTTTTATTATTTTTAAAATGGTATTGGCCTTTTATATATAAGAAAAATCCAGGAAAAAAGATTACTCAAGAATTTATTAATATTTGGAAAAAATTATTAAGTAAAAATTTAAATACAGAACAAGTAATAGTTCATAGAGACTTTCATATAGATAATCTTTTTTTTCTTAAAAAAAGAAAAGGTTTAAAATCTTGCGGTTTAATAGATTTTCAAGATGCTGTTCTAGGACCTTCTTCTTATGATTTATTATCTTTATTAGAGGACGCTAGAAGAGATGTTGATGATAAAATTATTTATAAAATGTATAATAAATTTGTGAAAGAATTATCTCAAAAACAGAAAAAGATTTTTAAAAAAGAATATGAAACTTTAGCAATTAATCGACATTTAAAAGTAATTGGAATTTTTACAAGGTTATTTTTACGTGATAAAAAAGAAATATATTTAAAACACATACCTAGAGTATGGAAATTAATAGAATTAAATTTAAATTCATCATTTTTAAATGAATTAAATGAATGGATAAATAAGTTTTTTCCAAAGAAATATAGAATAAAACCAAAGTTATAAAATGAAAATTACAACTATCATGATTCTTGCCGCTGGTTTGGGTAAACGAATGAAACATTATACGAAAAAAGTACCAAAACCATTGATTAAGATAGGTAACGAAACGTTAATAGAGAAAATAATAAAAAAAATAGAAAAAAATAATTTCAAAAAAATTGTTATAAATATTTTTTATTTGAAAAATAAAATTAAAAAAGAATTAAATAATAAATTCAAAGTAAAAATTTTGTATTCTGAAGAAAAAGCATTATTAAATACTGGCGGCGGCATTAAAAATGCATTAAAAATTTTAAACTCAAGAGAATTCTTTGTTATTAATAGTGATATTATTATTGAAGATAAAAATAATAATCCTTTTAAAAAACTATTGAATTTTTGGGATCCAAAAAGAATGGATGCATTATTGTTGTTGCATCCTAAAAAAAATCTAAGAGGAGATTTTAATATTGATAAAAAAAAACTAATTATTGATAATAAAAATGATTCTAAATATATCTTCACAGGGTTACAGATTCTAAAATCTAAACTTTTTTTAGAAATTAAAAAAAAAAAATTCCCATTATCTTTAATTTATGATGGTCTTATTAAAAAAAGAAGAGTTTTTGGTGTAGTTTTTAATGGAAAATGGTTTCATCTAGGAACAATTGATACTTTGAAAGAATACAAAAAAATGATAAAATAGTTTTTTTTTTATTATGAGTGTTAAATCAATAAAAGAAGATGCTTTTGAAGAAGAAGTAGTCAAATCTGAGTTGCCGGTTTTAATCGATTTTTGGGCAGAATGGTGTGGTCCATGTAAAGAAGTTTCCCCAATATTAGAAGAAATCTCTACTGAAATGAGTGATAGTATAAAAATTGTGAANGTAAATATTGACGAAAATCCAAATATTCCAANTCAGTATGGAGTTCAAAGCATACCTACATTGATAATTTTTAAGAAAGGCGAGGTTGTAGCAACTAAAATTGGTATGTCTTCCAAGAATGAATTATTATCATGGATTAATACTTCAATTTAAAATTTATTATTTTAATAATTTAGATACTTCTTTATACATATAAAAAGAACCACAAATAAGAATTCTTCCCGGAACTTCATTTGAAATTATTTTGTTTATTGCATGTTTTATAGTCTCAGCTGTTTCTACATTAAATTCATTTAATTTTGCGATTTCGTATAGTTTTTTATTTGGATAATAAGGAGACTCACTTTTTATAGACACAGTAATTAATTTAGTAGAAATTTTTTTAAAAAAATTTAAAAAATCTCTTGGGTTTTTTGAATTTAACATTCCAAAAACTAAATATAATTTTTTTTGATCCCATTTTTTAAATGTTTTAGCTAGTGCCTTGCTTGCGCTTTTATTATGCCCACCATCAAACCAAAATTCCCATTTTTTATTAATTTTATTAGAAAATAGTTTATTATTTAAATTAATTTTTTGAAGTCTTCCAGGCCATTTTACATTTTTTAATCCTTTTTCTATAAATTTTTTTTTAAATTTTTTTTTTAAGATTAAATTAAATGCTTTTAAAGCAATTCCAGCATTTATTATTTGATGTTCGCCAATTAAATTTGGCTCAGGATAATTCTTAGTTTCCTTTTTAAAATTATTATAAAATAATATTTTATCTTTTTTATTTTTTTTTATAAACCAATCTTTTTTATAAAAAAAAGTTTTAGCTTTTTTAGCTTTTGCTACTTTTTTAATTATTTTAACTGATGTTTCTGTTTGTTTACCAACAACTACAGGAGAATTTTTTTTTATTATTCCAGCTTTTTCTTTAGTTATTTGTTTTATATTTGAACCAAGAAAATTTGTGTGATCTATTGAAACTTCGTTAATTATTGTTAATATTGGTTTTTTTATCACATTTGTAGCATCTAATCTTCCACCTAGCCCTGTTTCTAATATCGTAAAATCTGCTGGTTTTTTTTTAAACGCTAAAAAAGCAACTACTGTTGTTATTTCAAAGAAAGTTATTGGTTTTCCATTATTTTTTTTACTACATAAATCAATTAATTGATTTAATAACTTATTTGAAATATTTTTTCCATTTAAATTAATTCTTTCATTAAATTTTATTAAATGTGGAGAAGTATATGTGTTTACAGTATAGCCAGAAGCTTTTATTAATGATTTTAAAAAAGCTAAAACAGAACCTTTTCCATTTGTTCCAGCTATATGAATTAAGTTTTTAATTTTTTTTTGAGGATTTCCTAATTTATATAAAAGTTTATTTATTCTTTCTAAGGATAAATCTATTTTTTTTGGATGTAATTGTTGTAATTTTTTTTCTAGATTGATCTCAAGATTTTTTATTTTTGAATTTTTTTTATTAGGGCAAGTATAATTTTTTTCTTGGAGCATTTATTAAAATTTAATTTTAATTTTTTTTTACTATAAACTTTAAAATTTTATAAATTTTTTGTTTAAGATCTTTTCTATGTACCACCATATCAATCATTCCATGTTCTAATAAATAATCTGCAGTTTGAAAATTATCAGGTATCGTTTCTTTTATAGTCTGTTCAATAACTCTTCTCCCAGCAAAACCTATAGTTGCACCTTTTTCAGCGATTAAAATATCTCCAAGCATTGCGAATGAAGCACAAACACCACCTGTTGTAGGGTCAGATAAAACAACAATGTATGGAATTTTATTTTCTTTCACTTTTTGTATAGCCGCAATAGTTCTTGGCATTTGCATTAAAGATAAAATTCCTTCTTGCATTCTAGCACCACCAGATGAAGGAATTATTATTAGTGGAATATTTTTTTTTACAGAAATTTCACTTGCTTTTAATATATTATCACCAACACTTATTCCCATAGAGCCTCCCATGAAACTAAAATCAAACACAACAAGGATAACATCTATACCTTCAATTTTCCCTTCAGCAATAACAACAGCGTCATCTTCTTTTGTTTTTTTTCTTGCTTCTTTAATTCTATCTTTATATTTTTTTTTATCTTTAAATGATAAAGGATCTATTTTGTTAACTGGAACTTTAATTTTTTCATATTTTCCATCATCTAAAAGAAATTTTAATCTTGAATCAGATGGTAATCTCATATGTGTTCCGCATTCATTACAAACACCAAGGGATTTTTCATAATCCTTATAGTAAAGCATGTTTCCACACAAACATTTAATCCATAAATTTTTTGGTACGTCCTTTTTTTTAACTAATGACTCTAATTTAGGTTTTATATAATTTGTTAGCCAGTTCATTCTATTTATAAAGCAGAAGATAAATTTTTAATATAATTTAATACATAATCAATTAATTTAATTTTATTATATTTTTTTTTTTGTGCATCTTCTATTTTTTTTATAATTGAAGATCCCACTACTACCGCATCAGCATGTTTAGATAATTTGTTTACATCATTTTTAGATTTTATACCAAAGCCAACTGCTATTGGTAATTTAGTCAATTTTTTTAAATTTGTTATTTCTTGTTTAACTTTAGTGTTAGTTTTGTAGTTTGCTCCAGTAATACCAGTTATAGAAATATAATAAATAAAACCAGAAGAATTTTTAATTATTTTTTTAAATCTTTCTTTGTTTGTTGTTGGAGTAGCTAATTTAATAAAGTGAATTTTATTTTTAATTACAGGCAAACATAATTCGTTGTCTTCTTCTGGAGGTAAATCTACAACAATCACACCGTTAACTTTATTTTTTTTTAATTCTTTAATAAAGTTATTTATTCCAAACTTATGTATTGGGTTGTAATACCCCATTAAAATTATAGGTGTATCAGTATTTTTTTTTCTAAATTTTTTTACTAATTCAAAAGTCTTTTTTAAATTAATTTTATTTTTTATTGCTCTATCATTAGCTTTTTGAATAGTAGGACCATCAGCCATTGGATCTGAAAAAGGCATACCAAGTTCTATAATATCAACGCCGTTATTTGGAAGTCTTTCTAATATTTTATATGAAGTATTAAAGTCTGGGTCTCCAGCGGTTATAAATGATATAAATCCACACTTTTTGTTTTTTTTTAATTCTTTAAATTTTTTTATTAATAAATCTTGATGAGACATTAAATTTAGATATTAATTTTTAATTTTTTTGCAACAGTAAATATGTCTTTATCGCCTCTGCCGCACATATTCATTATAACAATTTTATTTTTAGGAATTTTTTTAGCTTCTTTTATTAAATATGCAAGTGCATGAGAAGGTTCTAGTGCCGGTATTATACCTTCAACTTTTGTACAAAATTTAAAAGCTTCAAGGGCCTCATTATCTGTAACACTAACATATTGAACTCTTTTATTGTCTTTTAACCAAGAATGTTCCGGACCTATTCCAGGATAATCTAAACCTGCTGATATTGAATGAGGTTCTGTAATTTGACCGTCTTTATCTTGCAATATATAAGTTTTACTTCCGTGTAATACTCCTAATTGACCTTTCGCAATTGAAGCAGCATGTTTTTTATTTAATCCTTGTCCTGCAGCTTCAACACCTATCATTTTTACTTTTCTATCATTTAAAAAAGGATAAAAAAGCCCCATTGCATTAGATCCCCCTCCAACACATGCCAATAAAATATCTGGTAATCTGCCTTCAGCTTTTTTTATTTGTTCTTTTGCTTCATATCCAATTACTGATTGAAAATCACGCACCATTTCAGGATATGGATGTGGACCAGCAACACTTCCAATAATATAGAATGTATTTTTAACATTTGTTACCCAGTCTCTAAGAGCTTCATTCATAGCGTCTTTTAATGTTTTTGATCCACTTTTTACTTTTTCTACTTTTGCTCCAAGAAGTTTCATTCTAAAAACATTTGGCATTTGTCTTTTATAATCTATTTCACCCATATAAATAGTACATGGGATATTAAATAAAGCGCAAACTGTGGCTGTTGCTACACCATGTTGCCCAGCTCCTGTCTCAGCAATTATTCTTTTTTTATTCATAATTCTAGCTAGTAATATTTGACCAAGTGTATTATTAATTTTATGAGCACCAGTATGATTCAATTCATCTCTTTTAAAATAAATTTTTGGCCCGTTAAGTTTTTTTGTTAAATTTTCGGCAAAATATAGAGGCGATGGCCTTCCAACGTAATCTTTTAAATATTTTTTAAATTCATTATAAAATTTTTTATTTTTTTTCAAATTTTTATATGCTTTCTCTACTTCAAGTATTAAAGGCATAAGTGTTTCAGCTACAAATCTCCCTCCATATCTTCCAAAATGTCCTGAACTGTCTGGTACTGTTTTATAACTATTTTTTTTCATAATTATAATTTAAGTGCTAATTCTAAAAACTTATTTATTTTTTTGTTATCTTTATTTCCTATTTTATTTTCAAGACTAGAGGAAACATCTACAAATTTAATATTAGAACTTTTTACTGCATTTTTTAGATTTTTAATATCTAACGCTCCTGATAAAATTAATTTTTTTTTATTTTTAATATTTTTTAATAAATCCCAATTTATTTTTTTACTTTTTTTTTTTAAATTTAAACTATTTTTATTTACAATTTTTGTATCTAATAAAATATAATCCGAAACTTTTCTAAAAGTAGAAATTTTTTTTAAATCATTTTTATTATTAATTTTTAATGCTTTTATAATTTTTATTTTAGTTATTTTTTTTATATTAGTAATAAAAGAAGGTTTTTCATTTCCATGAAGTTGTAAATAATCTAATTCGATATTACTTGAAATCTTTTTTATACTTTCACTAGTGTTGTTTGCAAAAACGCCGACTCTTTTAATTTTTTTTTTTTGCATAGTTTGAAATTTTTTTTGCTTTTTGTAAATTTAAATATCTAGGAGATTTATTATAAAACATTAATCCAATCATGGTTGCTTTTCCTTTTATACATGTTTTTACATGATTAATTGAAGTAACGCCACATATTTTAACTTTGAGTGCCATTATTTTTTTTGTAAGTAATTTTTAATTTCGTCATTTATTTTTTTAATGATTTTTTTTGGATACTTTGATTTAGTTATAGGTCTTCCAATTATAATGTAAGTTGCCCCTTTTTTAATGGCACTTAACGGATCTAAAGATCTTTTATGTTCATCTTTTTTTGTTTCTATTGGTCTAATACCAGGTACAAAAGTTATAATTTTTTTTTTAATTTTATTTATTATTCCAAGATCTTGTGGAGCAAGTATTAAACCAGACGTATTATTTTTTAAGGAATTATTTATTAATTTTTTTATTTGTAATTTAATTGAATGATTTATTCCAATCTCTTTTAAACTTTTTTGATCATGATGAGATAAAATAGAAACTGTTAGAATTTTAGTAAAATTAGATGCATTTGTAGCTGCTTTTATCATGTCTCCTCCACCTAAACTATGTACACTCAAGTAATTAACTTTTAGTTTATTTATAGCCTTAACACTTTTATATACAGTTGTTGGGATATCATGAAACTTTAAATCTAAAAATATAGGTAATTTATATTTTTTAAATTTTTTTATTACATATGGACCATAATAAGAAAATAATTCTTTACCAATTTTTATTCCTGCTAAGTCGTTTTTAAGTAATTTGATATAATTTTCAGCAGATTTTATGTTATTGGTATCTAAAGCTAAAAATACTCTTTTAAATTTTTTTTCAGACAAAATAACAAGTTACTTTGGATTTAATTTTTTAAATAAAATTTTACCCATTTTAAATTTTGGGTGAACTTTTTTTTCTATTTCAATATTTTTGCCATTTTGTGGATTTATACCAATTCTTTTTTCTCTTTCTTTTATAAAAAATGACCCAAATCCTCTAATTTCTATTCTTTTTTTTTGTTTTAATGCGTTTTCAATTTCTCTAAAAAAAATATCAACTATATTCTCAATTTCTGAAACTTTATATTTATTATTTTTACTAAGTATTTGTTTAACAAGATCAGATTTATTCATTTTTCTTACCTTTTTTACTTTTTACTGTTTTTTTTTTACTATTTTTTTTTTCTCCTAAGATCTTACCAAGAGTAGCACCACTATCAAGTGAACCAAACTCTTTTTTTATCTTTTTTTGTTCTTTTGACTCTATATCTTTAATTGATAATACAATAATTTTATTCTCTTTATCAATTGCTTTTATCATTGCATCTAATTTTTCATTAGCTGCATATCGTCTAGGATTTTGTTCAGATTCATCCATAGAAAGATTTTTTTTATCAATAAAACCATCTAGATTATTATCCAATTTTACTTTAACTCCGGTATCTTTAATGTGAATTACTGAGCATGTAATAACATCTTTAATTTTAATATCTTTAATTTTTTCTTTAAAGGGACTATCATCCAATTGTTTTATACCTAGTGATATTCTTTGTTTTTCTTCGTTTACATCTAAAATTATACTTTTTATAACATCCCCTGTTTTAAATTTTGAAGTAGATTTGTTATCCCATTCCCAATCAATATCAGAAATATGAACCATTCCGTCTAAATTTTCTTCTAAATTAACAAAAATTCCATATTCTGCAATATTACCTACTTTACACTCAATAATTTTTCCCTTCTTATATTTTTTTGAATATTCTTTCCAAGGATTAGAGCTTTCTTTTTTCATTCTAAAACTTAGTTTTCTTTTATCTAAATCAAGTTCAAGAACCATTACATCAACTTTGTCTCCCATTTTTACTATTTCTGAGGGGTTATTTTTTTTCTTATCCCAAGTCATTTCTGAAACATGAATTAAACCTTCAATGCCATCTTCAAGTTCAATAAATGCACCATAATCAGTAATTTTACTTACTTTCCCTATATATTTTTTTCCTTCTTTATATTTTTTTTCTATATCTTTCCATGGATCTTTAGTTAATTGCTTAATACCTAAGGATATTTTGCTACTTTCCGGACTAAATTTTAACACTTTTACTTTTACTGTTTGTCCTATTTTTAAATAATCTGATGGATGATTAATCCTTTTCCAAGATATGTCAGTTAAATGAATTAAACCATCAGTAGTTCCTAAATCAACAAAAGCACCGTAGTCTGTTATATTTTTTACAATGCCTTCTACCGTACCGCCTTCTTTTAAATTCTTTTTAACATCTTTTAAATTTTTTTTAAAACTTTCTTCTAAGAATGCTTTTCTTGAAATTACAATATTTCCTCTTTCTTTATCAATTTTTAAAACTTTAAATGAAAGTTTTTGTTCTATAAGATGATTAATATCTTTTACAGGTTTAATATCAACTTGACTGCCTGGTAAAAAAGTTATAACTCCGTCTATGTCAACAGTATATCCTCCTTTAACTTTTCCATAAATTTTTCCATCTATAGCTTTGTCTTTTTCTAATAATTGGTTAAATGCATCAAAAGCGACTTCTTTTTTTGCTTTTTCTCTACTTAAAACAGCTTCGCCATTTTTATCTTCTACTCTTTCAACAAATACATCAATTTTATCTCCTACTTTAATTTCTTTTTCTTTATCACAAAATCTTAATTCATCCATTGAAACTCTTCCTTCACTTTTTAAACCCACATCAATCAATGCGTGATTATGGTCAATAGAAATAACTTTTCCATTAACTACTTTACCTTCAAAATTTTTAATTTTTTTAAGTGATTGGTCTAATAAAGCTTCAAAATTTTCAGTATTTTCAGTCATAAAAACAATTTTATAAACTTTATGCAGTTTTTTCTTATTTTGGAAGCTTTTTTTTTATTTTTTTTTATATTTTTGCGCCTAGTTTTTTAATTGATTTAAAAAAATTAGGAAAACTTGTGTTAATACATTCGATATTATCAATAATTATTTTTTTTTTGTAAGCCAAACTCATTATTAAGAAAGACATTGCTATTCTATGATCATAATAACTTTTTATTTTAATATTTTTATTATCCTTAATTAATTTATTTCCTATAATTTTTAGACCATCATTTTTTTTGAAAACCTTAATATTAAGAGCTTTTAAACCTTCATATAAGGATTTTATTCTATTACTTTCTTTATTCTTTAACTGATTTCCACCAGTAAATGACGATATCCCATTAGAAAAACTAGCTAATATAGAAAAAATCGGAATTTCATCAATCATAGTAGCAACATTTTTACTAGTTAAATGGATACCTTTTAAATTACTTGATTTAAAAGTTATATCAGCAACTTTTTCATTAGAAATTATTTTTTTATTTGAAATAGTAATATTTGCATTCATTTTTTTTAAAATATTAAAAAAAGATATTCTAGTATTATTTATATTAACATTTTTAATTTTTATTTTTGATTTTGGAATAATTAGTGCGGCTGCCCCTATTATAGCAGCAGATGAAGGATCTCCAGAAATTAAAATATTTTTTGCTTTGAGTTCTTTTTGTCCAATTATTGTTATTTCATTATTATTTTTATTTTTTTTTATTTTAATATTTGCACCTAACATTTTTAATAATATTTCTGTATGATTTCTGGTTTCTAAATTTTCTTTTATAGTTGTAATGCCAGGAGTATTAAGAGACGCTAAGAGTACCGCTGATTTAATTTGTGCAGATGGTATTTTTTGATTATAAATTATTGGCATAGATTCACTAATACCTTTAATAGAAATTGGCAATTTATTATTATTACTTTTTATTTGTGCACCCATTTTTTTAAGTTGATTAATTAGGTTTAACATATTCCTTTTACTTAAGCTTTTATCTCCAGTAATTTTAGTTTCAAAATTTTGATTACATAGAGCTCCAAGCATAAGTCTTGTAGCAGTTCCTGAATTTCCCATGTATAAAGATTTTTTTGAATAGTCAAAACCTCCTATTCCTACACCAATTATATTTAATTCATTTTTTTTTTTAATAATTTTTACTCCTAAAAGTTTTAAATTTTTAATTAAATTATTAACATCTTCAGAGTAAGAAATTCCTTTAATTTTTGTAGTTCCAATTGTCATTGCTCCCAGTATTAGAGCTCTTTGAGATATAGATTTGTCTCCTGGGACCTCAAGTATACCATTTAGAGAATGATTATTTTTTGAATAAAATTGGTTCAATTTTTTTTTATTTATTTATTATTTAGTATATTATTATCTTTACTAAATAATAAATTTAAATTAAAAATATAGTTCTTAAATTTATTAATTTTTTTTTACAATATTATGGCAAAACAAACATGGGGAACTAAAAGAACTTGTACCTGCGGTATAAGATTTTATGATTTAAACAAAAAAGAAATAGAATGCCCTAGTTGTGGCGAGACAGTTAATGTTGAATTATTATCAATATCAACACTTGAAAATAATTTAAGAAAAAAACCCCAAGCTGCAATAGTAGAAGAAAAAGAAGCGGTTAAAGAAAAAAATAAAGAAAGTAGTAAAGAAGCAGATATTGAGATTGAAACTAGCGATAATCCTAAAATTGAAGTAGAAGAAATTATAGGTGAAAAAATAGTTAAAAAAGAAAAAGAAGAAAGTTAATAATTTTATTATTTGTGTTTTTTCTTTAAATCTTTTTTTAAATCATCATGATCTCCAATAGCAATATGATGCTTGCTTTTTATTATAAATTTTTCTAAAAAAGGAAGAATTGGAAGTACTACTAAACCTCCTAAAAAAATACCGAGAGCATGATCTCTAAGTGAAGGATCAACAATAGCAGCAATATAATCAGCGCATGCGTGGGCAATTATAACTCCAATAATCCCAGCAATAAATCCATTAGAAATTATTTTAAAAAATCTATTTATACTCCAACCTGTATAGTATCCTAAAAGTAAAATAAAAATATGAACAAATCCAAAAATGAATCCTTTCAGTAAGTACTTGTCTTGAAGATAAGCTATATTTTCAATTAATTGCTGCATTAAATTGAATCTAACACAAATTTAAGAAAAATAAATTTTTTAAAATTTAATTATTTTATGAAGGCAAATTCTCTATACGATTGTATTGATCCTCTTCCATAATTATTATTTTTTTCAAATTTTAATAAAATTATTGAAGAAGTTAATAAAATTGAAAATATTGTTATGTAGTAAATTAATTTCATTTTTTTTTTAAATTATTAATTGTTACAATTAATATTTAATAAGAAATGTATTATAATTCTAATTTATATTTAGTATGTTTATTATTAATATAAATGATAACAATTTATAGAGGGGCTATAGCTCAGTTGGGAGAGCGCTTCGCTGGCAGTGAAGAGGTCGTCGGTTCGATCCCGTCTAGCTCCACCAAAAATCTCAAGGTTTCCAACGTTTTTTCTTCAGGG
>PBCY01000011.1 GCA_002717245.1 Pelagibacteraceae bacterium | reverse complement strand
GAATTAAATGTTTTTAAACCTGTTATAATATTTAATTTATTACAAAGTATTAATTTACTATCAGAATCTATATCTAGTTTTACAAAAAATTGTTTAAGTGGAATTAAACCAAACAAAGAGGTTATAAATAAAAATTTAGAAAATTCTTTAATGCTGGTTACTGCCTTAAACCCCTATATAGGATATGATGAGTCAGCAAAAGTGGCGAAACTTGCATACAAAAAAAATATTACTTTAAAAGAAGCTGCAATAGAACTAAAATTAGATAAAAAATTAAATTTAGATAAGATTTTGGATCCAAAAAATATGATTAAAAAAAAATAATCCAAAATTAATTTAATGAATATAAAAATTATCCAAAAAAAATCTCCTAATTTCGACAAAAGACCTAAAAACGCAAAAATTAATTCTATTATTATACATTATACTGGAATGAAAACTTTCGAAGATGCATTTAAAAGATTATGTGATAAAACTTCTAAAGTTTCTTCTCACTATTTAATTGGAAGAGATGGAAAAATAATAAATTTAGTCGATGAACAAAATAGAGCTTGGCATGCAGGGGTTTCTCATTGGAAAGGCATTGATAATTTAAATAATATATCAATTGGAATTGAGCTTGAAAATCCTGGTCATGAATTCGGTTACATACCTTTTTCAAAAGAACAAATGAATTCTCTTATTTCTTTATGTAAAGAATTAAAAAATAAATATGATATTAAAGAAGATTGGGTTGTAGGACATTCTGAAATATCTCCTGGAAGAAAATTAGATCCTGGCGATAAATTTAATTGGGAACCTATTAAAAAGATCTTTAGATAATTTCCCGTTTTAACTTGAACAATTTAAAAAAAAGTACTAATTATATATTTGCCAGATAGTTAGGTGACTGCTCGCGTTTTGAGAGGAAAGTCCGGGCTCCTTGGGAACATGATGACGGATAACATCCGCCAGAGGAAACTCTAGGGAAAGTGCAACAGAAAATAAACCGCCATGTATTTTATGGTAAGGGTGAAAAGGTATGGTAAGAGCATACCGCTTATTTGGTAACAAATAAGGCACGGTAAACCCCATCAGGAGCAANNCTAAAAAGAGGTGTGCGTTAAANTGNGTTTCCACATTTTCACCAGGGTAAGTTGCTTGAGATAATTGGTAACAATTATCCTAGATTAATAGTCGCCACTTAATAAATAAAAGATTCGAAGTTTTATTTTTTAAGTACAGAACCCGGCTTACAACTATCTGGCTTTTTAATTCTCGCCTATAATTTTTTTAATTAATTTGTTAAAAGATATACCTTTATATTTTGCCATCATAGGGACTAGGGATAATGGTGTCATTCCTGGCTGAGTATTAATTTCTAATACATATAGTTTTTTACCTAAAGTTTTTTTTTCATCATATCTAAAATCTGTTCTAGTGACGCTATTACATTTTAAAAATTTATGAATTTTTTCTGTATATTTTTTACATTTATTCTCAATATCTTTTGGAATATGAGCAGGAATTATATATTTCGTCATACCCTTAGTATATTTTGATTTATAATCATAAAAATTTTTTTTTGTTTTAAGTTCAATAATATCTAAAGCTTTATTATTTAAAATACCAACTGTAAGTTCACGACCTGGTATAAATTCCTCAATAAGATAATTCATATTCTTTTTTAATTTATATTTTTTTAACTCACTTATAGTTTTACAAATTTTAACACCTAAACTAGAACCTTCGTTTACAGGTTTTATAACTAATGGGTATTTGAACCGTATTTTTTTTAATCTTTTATTAAAATTATTTAAATTAACTAATGTATCTTTTGGATAAGGCACGCCTATCTTTTTAAAAATTAATTTTGTTTTCTTTTTATCCATAGCTATTTCAGATGATTTAGCATTTGAATGTGAATATTTTAATTTTAATCTATCCAAAATTTTTTGTATTTTTCCATCTTCTCCGAAGTAACCGTGCAGAGCATTAAATACAAAGTCTGGATTAAATTTTTTTAAATTTTTAATTAAATCTCTTTCATTTTTAGTTACTTTTATTTCTTTTACTTTATAACCTTGTTGTTTTAAAGATTTAGAAACATATTTTCCAGTTTTTAAAGAAACATTTTTTTCTGCTGAAATACCACCTAATAACACTGCAATTTTTTTTTTCATTACCTGTTTCCTATTATTTTTATCTCCCAATCTAATTTAGTTCCAGAATATTTATAAACACGTGATCTTATTTTATTTCCTAAAATTTCTAAATCATTTGAATTTGCTTTTCCAGTATTTACTAAAAAATTACAATGTTTATCAGAAATTTTTGCTCCTCCGATAGTCATATTTGTACAACCAGAATCTTTAATCAATTTCCATGCTTTCTTTTTTGGAGGATTTATAAAAGTACTCCCTCCAGTTAATACTTTTATAGGTTGAGTTTTTTTTCTTAAATTTAAAAATTTTTTTATATTTCTTTTTATATTAGTTTCAGTTCCTTTTTTTATTTTTAACTTAGTTGCAACAATAATATAATTCTTATTAATTCCTGAAGATCTATATTTAAAATTAATTAAATTTTTTTTTAGTTCTATTAAATCCCCTTTTTTATTTAAAACTATAACAGAATCAATCATATTTTTAATTTCATTTCCAAAACAACCTGCATTCATAAAAATACTCCCTCCTACTGTTCCAGGTATAGTTGATAGAAACTCATAACCTCTAATTTGTTTCTTTGCCACTTTGTTTGATAAATTTATATTTCTTACTGAAGCACCACATAAAATATATTTTTCCTCAAAATTAATAAAATCAAATCCTTTTCCAAGTTTAANAACAACTCCTTTTATACCGCCGTCTCTAATTAACAAATTAGAACCGCCCCCAATAACATTAATGGATAGTTTTTCTTTTTTTAAGCTTTTTAAAAAAAATTGTAAATCAGACAAATCTTTTGGAATAAANAATAATTCTGCTTTACCACCTGTTTGAAACCAAGTTAATTTTGATAAAGAAAAATTTTTTTTATAAATTCCTTTTATTTTTGGTAATGATTTCATTATCTTAAATTATAATTTTTTTAATTTTTCAGGTAAATCATTTACCCATTTTGATATATCTCCAGCTCCAATAAAAATTACAATATCCCCTTTTTTGGCTTTATTTAATATTATTTTAGGTAAAGCATTTACATTTTTTAAGGAATAAGCATAATTTTTTTTAATTTTGTTCATTTCATTTGCAAATTTTTCTTTTGTAATACTTTTAATCTTTTTTTCTCCGGCTGAATACACATCTGAAACATACAATAGATCACAATTTTTTAAAACTTTTCTAAAGTCATTATATAAATTCTTAAATCTTGAGTATCTATGAGGTTGGAATATTACTATAACTNTATTTGATGTTAAATCTCTTGCTAATTCTAAAGTTGCTTTTATTTCTTCTGGATGATGAGCATAATCATCTATAATCTTTATTCCTTTAAAATTACACACTAATGTAAATCGTCTTTTTACACCTTTAAACTTTTGGAATGCTTGTTTTATTTTATTAGTACTAATATTTAGAATTTTAGCTACAGTTACAGCAGCAAGTGAGTTTTGTATGTTATGTTTTCCTAAAACATTTAATCTAATATTTTTAATTATTTCTTTTTTTAACAAATTAGTTTTTTTAATATTTATATTAAAAAAAGAACCTTTTTCATTTGTTAAAATATTAGTTGCNCTAACATCACTTCCTTTATTTAAACCGTAACTAATTTTATTTTTTTTTTTAGTTACTAAAATTAATTTATTCAAATCTGAATTATCTTTACAATAAATTGTTACTCCATCAAATGGAACGTTATTTGCAAAATTAAGAAAATATTTTTTTAAATTCGAATAACTTTTATAAAAATCCATATGTTCTTTGTTTATATTTGTAAGAACTGCAATCTTAGGAAATAAATCAACTAAACTTCCATCAGATTCATCGGCTTCTACTACCATCCAATTACTTTTGCCAATTCTTGTAGTGCTTTTATATTTATTAACTATACCTCCAATAATTGTTGTTGGGTCAAATCTAGCGCTTTCTAGAACTGATGATATCAACGATGTTGTTGTTGTTTTTCCATGGCTTCCAGAAACAGCTATAGTTTCATTATATTTCATTAAAGATGCCAAAATGTCTGATCTTTTATAAACTGGAATTNTTTTTTTTTTTGCAAATTTTAATTCNGGATTATTTTTTTTTATAGCAGATGAAATTACTAAAATATTTGCTTTTCTTAAATTTCTTGGAGAATGTCCTAAAAAAACTTTAATGCCTAATTTTTTTAATCTTTTTGTATTACTATTATTTAATAAATCACTACCTTGTATTTTATAACCTTGAGAAAATAAAACTTCNGCTATCCCNGACATGCCAATNCCGCCTATTCCAGTAAAATGAATTATATTATTTATATTTTTTTCTAAAATTTTCATAATTTTTAAGAAAGTATTTTTACTAATTTAATTAAAGATTTATCATCACCTATAGAAAACGATTTTTTAGCCATTTCTTTTAATTTTTTTTTATTTTTTATAAATAATTCCATACATTCTTTTAGCTTTTTTTCTGTTAGTTCTTTTTCTAAAATTATTTTTCCACCCCCCTTTTTAACTAACCATTCTGCATTTTTTTCTTGATGGTTGTTTTTAGCAAATTTATATGGGATTAATATAGCAGGTTTACCCAATGAGGAAATTTCAGATAATGTAGAAGAACCAGATCTAGATATAACAAATTGGGATTTAAACATTAATTCTGGTAAATCTACAAAGAATGGTGCACAAATACATTTAATTTTATTTTTTTTATATACTTTTTTTACTTTCCTAATATTTAATTTTGAACATTGATGATAAATAAAAATCTTCTTTTTTATATTATTAGATAATAATTGAATTGATTTTGGAATAATTTCATCAAATACTACGGCTCCTTGACTTCCTCCAACAATTAGAATATTTATAATTTTTTTTTCTAACTTGAAGCTTACTTTTTTTCTTAAATTTAATATTTTTTTTCTAACTGGATTTCTTACGAAAAAAGTTTTTTTGTTTTTTTCATTTATTTTTTCATCTCCCCATCCATAAATTATTTTTTTACTAAATGGTAAGAATAATTTATTAGCTAAACCAATAATAATATTTTGTTCGTGTAAAATTATCTTTTTTAATAATAATTTAGATGCTAATAAAAATAAAACTGATGTATATCCTCCAAATCCAATAACAACTTCTGGTTTTTGTTTTTTTAAAATTTTTAAAATCTTAAAAAAATTATAAATATGGTTANAAAAATCAAAAAAATTTCTTGAAATATCTAAAGTATTAAAAAAAACTTTTCTTTTTTTAAATAAAAATTTATTCTTTTGAATAATTTTTTGTACCCTTGTATCTGAAAAAAATAACACTTCTTTTTTTTGATTAACTAATTCTTCTAATAATGAAATAGCAGGAAAAACATGCCCTCCAGTTCCTCCAGCAACTATAGCTATTTTAGAATTTTTTTTCATTTGAAATTACGGTATCTTTATAATTTACTCTAGTTAAAGCTAGAATTACACCTATATTTAATGCCATTGAAATCATTGAAGAGCCTCCATAACTTATGAAAGGGAGTGTTGTGCCGGTTGTAGGTATTAACCCAATAGTTGAACCTATATTTACAAAAATTTGTGAACCCATTTGAATAACTAATCCTGAAACAGTTAAAATAGAAAAAATATTTTTTTCGTTTTTTATTCTTTTATAAATTTTAAAAATAAGAAAGACAAAAAAANAAATAATAAACAAACAACTAATAAGGCCAAACTCTTCGGCAATTACAGAAAAAATAAAATCTGTATGAGCATCTGGNAAATTATCTTTTACAGTTCCCATTCCAGGGCCTTTACCAAATAACCCCCCTTCTTTAATTGCTTGTAGTGATTTAAGTATTTGATAGTTATCTCCTGTTGAAAATAAAAAATTATCTATTCGTATTTTTACATTATTTAAAAAAAAATATGCTGATAAAAAAATTGAAGAAAAAAAAACAAAAAAAGCTATTATCCATTTTCTTTTTAAACCTGAAATAAATAATTGACCGAAATATATAAAAGAAATTATAACAAACATTGAAAAATCAGGTTGGGACAAAATTAATATAGAAATAAATGAATATAAAATAAATGAAATTATTTGATTATTAATTTTATTTAATATCTTTTCCGAAGATAAAATCCAAGCACAAATTACAATAAAGGATACTTTTAAAAATTCTGATGGTTGAAAACTATAACTAAATATAGAAACCCACCTAACAGATCCTTTACTTTCAATTCCATAAAAAAAAGAATAAATAACAAAAAAAATCGAAGTTAAGAAAATTACAAAAAAAAATCTTCTAATTCCTAAATCAGAAAATAATGAAATTAAAAAAATAAAAAGAAATGCGAATGGGGTAAAAATTAAATGTTTTTTTACAAAGTAATATGGTTCTAAGCCAAATTTAATAGCAATAGACGGCGTTGCTGCGAAAGAAACCAAGCATCCTATAAGTATTAATAATATTGAAATTGCAAAAATTTTTCTATCTATACTTCGCCACCAGTTATAAAAAAAAATATTTAATTTATCATTTTCCATTATTTTTATATTTTTTTTGTGTATTTAATAAAAGCATTTCCTCTTTCTTCAAAATTTTTCCATTCATCTAATGATGAGCAGGCTGGAGAAAATAAAATATTCGCATTTTTTATTTTATTTTCTTTAATATTTCTCTGTGAAAAAGAAAAAGATAATTTTACAGCTTCAGACAAATTTTTAACAATTGTGCAATCTAAATAATTTTTTAAATATTTTTCATATAAAAATTTTGTTTCTCCTAATAAAAAAACATGTTTAACTCTNACAAAATGTTTCTTTAATTTTTCTAAACTTTTTTCTTTTATTCTTCCACCTAATATCCAATAAATATTATCAAAATTTTTTAATGCTTGNTCTGTTGCATCAATATTAGTTGCTTTACTATCATTAATAAAATTTGTTGGGCCAATATTTCTTATTTTTTGTAATCTATGAGGTAAAATTTGAAACGATTTAATTGAATCCTCAATTCTTTTCCATNTAAAACAACCTAAAGATAAAAGTGTAGCGTAAACTGCTGCTATATTTTGATTATTATGTTCGCCTAAAAAATTATTAAATTTTTCAATATTAATTTTTTTAAAAATTTTTTTATTTATTAAATTTAAATTAATTATTAGTTCTTTTTTCTTAACAAAAATATCAGCTTTATTATTTTTACCGGAAATTGTGATAACTTTTGACAACAATTTTTTTTTAATTTTTTTTGCTAAACTTAAAGTCACTTCATTATCAACGCCAATGATAGATATATCATTTTCAGTTTGATTATTAAAAATTTTTTCTTTCTCTTTTATATAATTCTTAAAACTTTGATGTCTTTCAATATGATCTTTAGATATATTTAATAACACCGCAATTGAAAACCTAGTTCTTATCATGGACTCTAATTGAAAAGATGATATTTCTAAAATATTTAAACTTTTTCTAAAATGTTTTAAATCAAAAACCGGCGTCCCAATATTTCCACTTAAACTATTGTTTATACTTAATTTATTTAATACATAGCTCAACAAACTAACAGTTGTAGATTTTCCGTTTGTCCCAGTTATCCCAATATATTTCTCTTCAGGATTAAATCTATAAAAAAGCTCAATATCATTTATCACTTCAATATCATTTTTTTTTGCAATTTTTAAAATTTTATGTTTTTTAATGCCTTTAGAAGGAATTCCTGGTGACACAATTAAAAATTCAATATTTTTTACATTTTTAGAATTTAAAATTTTAAAATTTTTTATTTTTTTTTTTATTTTTTTTAATACTTCTTGATTGTCATCCCAGCCAAAAACTANGAAACCTTCTTTTTTTAAAAATTTTATTGAACTAATTCCTGTTCTGCTTANACCTAAAACTCCAACTTTTTTATTTAAAAAAAAATTCATTTAGTTTTTAAATTTTATCTAATTTTTAAAGTAGCTAGACCTATTAGTGCAAAAATTACAGCTAATATCCAAAATCTAATTACAATTGTATTTTCATGCCAACCTTTTTTCTCAAAATGATGATGAAGTGGGCTCATTAAAAAAAGCCTTTTATTGAATAATTTAAAAAAAATAACTTGTANAATCACAGACATCGTTTCAATAACAAATAAAAAACCAATTATAAATAAAACAATTTCATGTTTTATAATAATACTTATTGAACCTAATGCAGCACCAATTGATAATGACCCTGTATCGCCCATAAAAATTTTCGCAGGATGCGCGTTAAACCATAAGAAACCTAAACAAGAACCAATTAATGCTGAGCTTAATACTGCTAATTCACCGNCGCCAGCTATAAAAAATAAATTTAAATATTCTGAAAAAATTTTATTACCTACTAAGTAAGCAATTAAAGCTAAACAAGTTGCTGTTATAATTACTGGAACAACTGCTAGACCATCCAAACCATCTGTTAGATTTACACCATTTGATGTTCCAATAATAACTAAAAAAGCAAATAGTGGAAATAAAACTCCTAAATCAAATAAATAATTTTTTAAAAAAGGAACTGCCAAAGTGTTTATAAATTGATACTCAAATAAATTATAAAGAAAAAAAAGAGTTATAGAGGTGATTAAAAATTGAAAAATTAATTTTGTTCCTGCTTTAAGTCCTTTTTGCTTTTTAGAGGTTAATTTAAAATAATCATCGACAAAACCTATAGCTCCGAAACCAAAGGTTATTGATAAAACAATCCATATGTATGGATTTTTTAAATCTGTCCAAAGTAAAGTGCTAAAAACAAATGATAATAAAATTAATAATCCACCCATTGTAGGGGTTCCAATTTTTTTTATTAAATGTTTGTCGGGAAGATCTTCTCTAATAGTTTTTTTATTTTTTTGATTTTTTCTCAACCAGTTAATAATAAAAGGTGCAAATAAAAAACTTAAAGTCAAACTTGTTAATAAAGCNCCTCCAGATCTAAAGGTTAAATATTTAAAAATATTTAAGTATGAGNAGTCTTGAATAAATAATAAAGATAAATAATAAAGCATAGTTTAACTATAAAAATTTCTTTATAACCTTATCTAATTGTATTGCTCTTGAAGCTTTAAATAAAATAATATCATTTTTTTTTATATTATCTTTTAAATTTAAAAATAATTCATCTAAATTTTCTGAATGGTTACATTCTACTGAACTTGGCAAAGCACTAAATAAATTCTTCATTTCTTTACCTATTGTATAAACATTTGTAATTTTATTTTGTTTTAATATATGCTGCATTTGCAAATGATATTTTTTTGAAAATTTTCCTAACTCATACATGTCTCCTAAAACACATATTTTTCTTCTTTTATTTCCTAAATGATTAAGAAAATTTATTGATAATTTTAAAGACTCAGGACTAGAATTATAAGTATCATCAATAAAAACTATTTTTTTATTTTTATACTTAATATTTAATATTTTACCGCGACCTTTAACAGCTACAAAATTAAATAATTTTTTTAAATAATAATTAACGTCTTTATCTAAAGCTGATAAAACTGATGCAATAGCTAAAGAATTTTCAATCCAATGGTGACCAAGATTTTTAAGATTAAATGATGTTTTTTTCCCTAAAACTTCTAAAAAAACTTTACAACTAGTTAAATTTTTATATTTAAAATTAATTAACCTTACTTCGCAATTTTTAGAATAACCAAAATTAATTATATTTTTAATACCTGATTTTAGTGCTACATTTTTTAAAAATGAATGGTAAGGATCATTTGCATTAATAATTGCAACTCCATCCTTTTGAATGCCAGAAAATATTTCTGCCTTTGCTTTAACAATATCTTTTAATGAATTAAAATTTCCTATATGGGCATTTGAAATTTTAGTTATTAATCCAATATTTGGTTTGCAAATATTCGANAACTTCTTTATTTCTCCTTTTTTATTCATACCCAGCTCTAGAATATTGATATCCATTTTTTTTTTAAAATTAACCAAATTAATTGGCATCCCAATTAAATTATTAAAATTACCAGTAGATGATTGAACTTTATTTTTTCCTTTTAAAATAAAATGTATGGCCTCTTTTACACTAGTTTTACCTAAACTTCCAGTTATAGCTAATAACTTTCCTTTTACTGTACTTCTTGAATATTTTGCAAAATGATGCAATGAAGTAAGCGGATCATTAACTAAAATTATTTTTTTTTTATGCTTATCTAAGTTATATTTTCGATATTCTTTTTTACTTGATAAAGATAGTTTTGCTCCTTTTTTAAAAGCTTCATTAATAAATTTGTGCCCATCATAATTTTTTCCCTTTAAAGGTAAAAAAAGATTATTTTTTTTTAATTCTTTTGTATTTATTGATATACCAGTAAAAGAATAATTATTTTTATCATTTAATGATAAAGCTTTTTGAACTTCATTTGAATCCCACTTTCTTTGAATCATATTCTTTTTAATATTCCTAAAACTGTATTTTTATCTGAAAATTTATATATTTTTTTACCAATTACTTGATAATCTTCATGCCCTTTTCCAGCAATTAATAAATTTTCACCATCTTCACAATTTTTAATTGCTTTTTTAATAGCTAAATATCTACTTTTTATCTCAATAGCCTTTTTACAATTACTAATAATTTCTTTTCTAATTAATTTTGCAGATTCATTTCTAGGGTTATCATCAGTAATATAAACTTTATCTGCAAGTTTATCAGCAATTTTACCCATTATTGATCTCTTTTCTTTATCTCTATTACCTCCACAACCGAAAACTACTGATAGTTTATTTGAATTTTTTTTTAATAAATATAATGCTTTTTCTAAAGCATCAGGTGTATGAGCATAATCTATAAATATAGAAATATTTTTTTTTTCCATTTTGATTGGAATATTTATTTTTTCTAATCTTCCAGGTATTTGAGAAATATTTTCAATTACTTTTATAATATTCATAATTTTTATCCCTGAAAAATAAGCAATCAATATTGCACATAGGCTATTATAAACCTGAAAAGATCCTGGCATTTTAAGAAGATAATTATATTTCTTATTTTTTAATTTTATTAACACATTCTGGTAATTATTTTTTTCTTCTATGTTTATTAATCTTAAATCTTTTGATTTATATCCATACGTAAAAGTCTTAATTTTTTTTTTCTTACAAAGACTTAATATTNTTTTTGTTTGATTTAAATCTGAATTAATTATTGCGGTGCCGTTTTTTTTTAATACATTCAAAAATAATCTCATTTTAGAATTAAAATAATTATTATAATTTTTATGATAATCAAAATGATCTTGAGATATATTTGTTATTGCTGCTATATCTAATTTTACCCCATCTAATCTAAATTGATTTAATCCATGACTAGATGCTTCTAAACAAACATGATTAATTTTTTTTTTATATAAATTTGACAAAATTTTATGTATTTCAATACTATCTTCAGTAGTTAATCCCAGTTTTTTTTTATATTTATCTTTAATTAATCCGAAGGTTCCAATAGAAGCAGATTTAAGATTACATTTACTCCAAATTTCTCTTGTTATAAAAGTAGAAGATGTTTTACCATTAGTACCAGTAACTGCTGAAATAATTTTAGGTTGATAAATATAAAAATTCGAAACTATTTTAGATAAAAACAATCTAGAATTTTTTGTAAAAATAAAATTAATTTTTTTTTTTTTTTTAAATATTTTATTCTTTTTTTACTATCAATTACTATTAAACATGCCCCTCTTTTTAAAGCATCATAAATATAATCGTTCCCATCTTTAATAATTCCTTTTATTGCGACAAATATAAAATTTTTTAGAATTTTTTTTGAATTAGAATGTATACCTTTTATATCAGGATTAAATTCTTTAAAATTTAATTTTTTTTTTTCTTCTAGATTTTTTAAAACATTTGAAAGTAACAATTTATTTATATAATTTTCTAAATATTAAATTTAATTAATTAAATTTACTTGTTGTAAAACATCATTTTCTTTATTTATTTCCGGCTCAACTCTCAATTTAGGTATCATTTCATTAATAATTTTTTTTACAGTAGGAGCAGCAACTGTTCCACCAGTTGCATAATAAAAAGTTTCTTTTATTGGCTTTGGATTATCTACCATAATAAAAACTATAAACCTAGGGTCATAGCTTGGAAAAAAACCTACAAAGCTAGTTATATTTTCATTTTTTATATAACGATTTTCCTTATTTTTAATTGCAGTGCCTGTTTTTCCCCCAATATGATACCCTTCTATTTCAGCATTATCTCCTGATCCTTCTTTATTTCTTACCACTTCTCTTAAAAGCTTTCTCAATCTTTTTGAAGTGCTTTCTGAAACAACTTTTGTTGATAACTCATCTTCGTAACTATTATTTTTAAGTAATGTAGAATATTTAAAATAGCCGCCATTAATAACTGAATTAAAAGCATTAACATATTGTAAAGGTGAAATGGCTATTCCGTGACCATATGACATCGTCATCAAATTAGTTTTTCTCCAAATGCTTGGTATCATTGAATCTGCTGTTTCTGGAATTTCAATTTTGGGTTTTGTTGTTAATTTCATTTTTTCATAATATTCTTTCATATTTTTTTCTCCAACGTCATTACCTACTTGTGCAAAACATATGTTAGATGAAAATAGAATGCACTCAGAAAATTTTAATTTCCTTTTTTTTGGTTTATAATCATGAATTGTGAACCTTCCTTCGATTAAAGGTTTTCTTGCATCATATATTGTATTTTCATTAAGAATATTTTTATCTAACGCCATTGCAGCAGTTAAAGGTTTTAATAACGATCCTAATTCAAAAATACCTAATGTTGCTTTATTAAACTCTGAGATTTTATTCATTTTTTCTATTTTGTTCGGATTAAATTGTGGTAAAGAATTCATTGCTAATATTTCTGAAGATTTTACATCAAGAATAATACCAACACCTCCTTCAGCGCTATGCTTTTCTATTGTTTGACTTAAATGGTCATCTAAAATTTTTTGTAAATTTATATCAATAGATAATTGTACTTTATCATTTTTTGCAAAATCTAAATTTTTTAAATTTTTATCAAATGTTCTTTCAATTCCTTTAATACCTTCATTATCAATATTTACTGCTCCTATAATATGAGAACCGTGTTCTTGATGCGGATAATATCTAACATATCTTTTTATTGAAAAAATATTAGGTTCTCCAATTTTCATAATTTCATTATATTTTTTTGGTGAAATAGATCTTTTTAAATAAACAAAACTTTTTTTTGATTTTATTTTGCTAATTAAAGATTCATAATTTAATTCAGGTAAAATTTTATAAATTTCTTTCGCAAGTTTATCTTTTCTATCTTCTCTTATTTTCCTAGGATTGATTACTAAATCATCTTTTATAATTGTAGTTGCTAATAAAACACCGTTTCTATCAACTATATCTGCTCTAAAGCCTTGAATGATTTTATTTTGTTTATAAAAAGCGTCTGATTTTTCTTTTGTTTTATTTATAGATAAAGTAAAAATTTTTATAGTTATCAGGAAGTAAGATATAAATAAAAAAAATATTACAACTGAAAATCTTGATTTTGCATTAATAATCCTTTGCTTTAAATCACCAAGTAATTCTAANTTTTTTTTTTCTAACATTAATTTTTAATTTATTTTAAAATCTGATAATTTTTTTACTTGATAACTATTAGTTCTTTCTAAACCTAACTTTTCTTTAGCAATTTTATTTATACGATTTAATTTAGATAAATTTGTAAAATCAGACTCTAAAACTTTAATTAAATTCTTTTCTTTATTAATCTCTTTACTAATTTGAGATATTGATTTATTAAAATTTTTTACATTATTTCTCAAAGCAAACAAAATAATAAATACTAAGCAAAAAAAACATATTAAAGAAAAAAGTATTTGAGTTTTTTTATGTTTTAATATCATATTTTTTCTGCAACCCTTAATTTAGCTGATCTAGAATAATAATTTAATTCAATTTCTTCTTTCATAGGTTTAATTACTTTTTTTGTAATTACCTTTAAATCATTCTTTATATTATTATTTGGTTCTAGTTGTGGCAAATATCTAGAATTATTATAAATTTTTCCTGAATGTGTATTAAAAAAATTTTTTACTATTCTATCTTCTAATGAATGAAAAGATATAATTGCTAACCTTCCCTTATTTTTCAAAATTTTAAGAGAAGAGGCTAGTCCTGCCTTTAATTCTTCTAATTCATTATTAATATAAATTCGTATTGCTTGAAAAGTTTTAGTTGCTGGATTTATATTTTGTTTTTTTGATGTTTTTTTTACTAACTTAACTATTTTAACTAATTCTAAAGTAGTTCTAATTTTTTTTCCTTTTTTATAATTTATGATTGCTTTAGCAATCTTCCTAGACAATTTTTCTTCACCATAATTAAAAAGTATATCTGATATTTTCTTTTCACTCTCATTATTTAAGAAATCNTCTGCTGTTTCTCCATTTTGGTCCATTCTCATATCTAAAGGACCATCATTTTGAAAAGAAAAACCTCTTTTATTGTCTTTTAATTGTTTAGTTGAAACACCAAGATCAAACAATATACCATTAACATTATCTTTTAGATTCTCACTTAAAGCAATTTCTTCTAATTCACTTATTCTTCCAGATATAAATTTAAATCTATTACTATATTTTTTTTTAAATAATTTTACATTTTCTTTTACATTTGGATCTCTATCAATCGCATAAACTTTACAATGTTTATTTCTTTCTAATAATTCTCTACTATGCCCTCCATCACCAAAAGTTCCATCGATATAAATTGAGTTTTTTTTATTAGATAATAAATTTATAGTTTCTTTTAATAAAACGGGCTTGTGCATTAAATTACAATTACTTTTTATTATCATTATTTTTATTTTTTATAATTAAAGATAATTTCTTTTTTTTAATACTGTTCCTAGCTTTTTTTAAATAATCTTTAAATTTAATTGGATTCCATATTTGAAAACTAGATCCTCTTCCCACAAAAGTTGCCTGATTACCTATATTTGCAAACTTAATTAATTCATTTGGCAGACAAATTCTTCCTTCACTATCAAATGGTAACTTATATGAATCTGACAGAATAGAGGTTGTTATATCGTTTTTGCTTTCAGAGAAAAAATCTAAATTATCTAAGCTATCTGCTATTTTCTTCATATTTTCAAAATCTAAAGCTTCTATAGCGTTAAATTTATATGATCTAAAGGCAATAATTCCATTAAAAAACTTGGTATTTATACTTATTCTAAAATCTGCTGGAACAGAAATTCTTCCTTTATTNTCAACTTTGTATGTGTATTGCGATAAAAACAAAATAATTTCCCAATAAAAATAATAAAAAAGTATTTGGTATTATATGGGATATCATGGTATAGTATGGGAAATCAAGTAAAATGTTTGAATTTATAAAAAATAAGTTTTTTTTAAAAATTTCTCTATTAACAGGAATTTCTCTGATTTTATACTTTTGCTTTTATATGAATGATAATTTAAATATCCGTAATATAAAAAATGATAAAATTGGATTATTTTTTAATAAATTTTCGGAAAATTTTAACGATTTCTTTGAAATTAAAAAAATTTCTTTAGAAGGAAGACAAAACTCTGATTTAAATTTAATAAAAAATATTATTAATTCAAATTTATATGAAAGTGATAATTTAATTAGTTATGACCTAACTAAAACTAAAAAATTATTAAAAGAAATAAATTGGATATCTGAAATTTTTATAAGAAAAATTTTCCCTAATGAAATAGTAATAAATATTAAGGAACATAATGAATTTGCTATTTTAAATGAAAATAAAAAAAATTTTCTGATCAGTGATAAAGGAAAAATAATTTATGAAATTAAAGACCCAAAAAATTATAATTTAATTATTCTCGAAGGAAAACTAATTACACAAAATATAGAAGAAATTAAAAATTTTCTTTCTAAAAATAAAGAATTAGAAAAAGAAATATCAAAAATAATTATTACAGAAAATAATAGATGGAATTTAATTATAAATAAAATTCTATTTAAATTACCGTATGAAAATAAAGAAATAGCAATTAATAAAATTGGTAATTTTAAAGAATTAAAAAATTTAGAAATAGTCGATTTAAGATTTCACAAAAAAAAAATTTTTATAAAAATTAATTCAAAAAAAATAGCAATGAAAAAGAAAAAATGAAAATTGGCATACTTGACATAGGAACAGATAAAATATCTTGTTTTATAACTAATATTACAAAAGATAAAGAACCGGAAATACTAGGGCTTGGTTATAATCAATCAAAAGGTATATCTTCAGGTAACATTATTGATATGGAATTAGCTTGCAACTCAATAAGATCGGCTATTCAAACTGCTGAAACAAGACATGGAAGTACGGTTGAAGAATTTGTTGTAAACTTTTCATCTAATACAATTCAATCTCAAACTATAAATTTAAATATTTCTTTAGATAACAATGAGGTAACTAATGAAGATATAAAAAAGATTTATAATAAAATTGATAACTTAAATTATGGAAATAATAGACAGCTTTTACACAAAATAAGAACCGCTTACAGTATAGATGGAAATATAGGTATTGAAAAACCTATAGGAATGAAAGGAAATAGACTAATTGCAGGATTTAATTTAATTACTGCAGACAAAAACTCTATTAATAATTTCATAAAATGTTTATCAATGGCAAAAGTAAGAGTGGTTGATATTGTTGTTACTCCTTACGCTTCTGGTCTAGGATGCCTAAATAATGATGATTTTTATATTGGAACAACTGTTATAGATATCGGTGCAGGTTGTACTTCTATTGCAACTTTTTATAAAAATAAACTTATATATGTCAGTACAATAAATATTGGAGGACATCATATATCATCAGATATAGCTAGAGGTTTATCCACCTCTTTTTCTGCTGCTGAAAGATTAAAAATATTACATGGTGGAAATGTTAATTCTAACGAAGAAAATGATTTAATTGATGTTCCTTTAACTGGTGGTAATGAAAATACTGAAACACATAAAATACAAAGAAAAGAATTAAACAATATTGTCTTATCTAGAATTCAAGAAATTCTTGAAAATATTAGGACAAAAACAAACAAATCGATTATAGAAAAAAACATAACCAGTAACATTGTTTTAACAGGCAAATCTTCTGAACTAAAAGGTTTTAGTAATTTAACTTCTGAATTTTTTGGACTAAAAGTAAGAATAGGAAAACCAATAAAAATCAAAGGTATTGCTGAAAATTTTTCAGGCCCGGGTTTTTCTGTTTGTTGTGGTTTAATAAAATATAAGATTCTTAAAAATGAAGGTTATTTACAAACAAATCCTTCGTTAGAAAATACCTTTTTATGGAAAAAATTTGGCTCATGGATAAAAGAAAGTTTCTTTTAAAAAAAGATTGCATTTTTACTACGAATCAATATATTATACTATATATAGTGGGTTTTTATGTTAAATATACATTATTTAGTAACAAGTCAAGGTTTTTTTAAATAAAGGGTAAAAAACATGTCAGTTAATTTAGGAGTACCAGAGCAATCAAAATCAAAACTAAAACCTAGAATTATTGTTTTAGGTGTTGGAGGCGGAGGATGTAATGCTTTAAATACAATGATAGCTAGCGGTTTAAAAGGCGTTGAATTTGTTGCATGTAACACAGATTCCCAATCTCTAGATTTTTGTAAAGCTTCAGAAAAAATTCAACTTGGCATACAAACTACTCAAGGATTAGGGGCTGGTTCTGACCCATCAATAGGTAAGTCAGCAGCTGAAGAATCTTATAATGAAATTTGTGAATATATAGATGGTGCTCANATGGCTTTCATTGCCGCAGGAATGGGTGGAGGGACTGGAACTGGCGCTATTTCTACTATTGCAAAAGCTTGTAAAGAAAAAGGAATTTTAACTGTTGCTGTGGTAACTAAACCTTTTGGTTTTGAAGGTAAAATTAGAATGGATAACGCTGAAAAAGGTATTGAAGAATTAAGAAATTATGTAGATACAATAATAGTTATACCAAATCAAAATTTATATATTGTTTGTGATGATAAAACTTCATTCGCGGAAGCTTTTTGTATGGCAGATCAAGTACTGCACGCAGGTGTAAGAGCTGTAACTGATTTAATTATTCAGCCTGGACTTATAAATTTAGATTTTGCTGATATAAGAACAATAATGTCAGAAATGGGTAGAGCGGTTTTTGGAAATGGAGAAGCTGCAGGCGAAAGACGCGCTATTGAAGCTGCTGAAGCAGCAATTTCTAATCCTCTATTAGAAAGAGTATCTTTAGAAGGAGCAAAAGGTCTATTATATAATATTAGCGGAGGTTCAGATATGAGTATGAGTGAAGTAACTGAAGCTGCTGAAAGAATAAATCAAGAAATAGATCCTAACACTACTAGAAGTATGTTTGGTACTACGATTGATAAAGATCTTGATGGAATGATGAGAGTTACAATTATAGCAACAGGTATCGGAAATATTGTTGAAATGCCAAATGTAAAAACATCTAAAAATCAAGTAAAAGAAAAAAATAACGATTTACTTGATAATATAAAAGAAGAGGCAAAATCAAAATTTGCCGAACAGACTGATTTAGAAGATTTTACAAACCCAATTATTGATATTAAAAAAGATACAAAAAGCCAAATTAGTGAAAATAAAAATAATTTTAATGAAGAAAAAACTGAGCCAATCAAACAAAGTAATAGTGTTATGGATTTTATAAAAAAATTATCTCCCCTTAAAATATTTAATCTTAACAAAAGAGAAAAAGAAGTTAATGAGGAAACTTCTGATACCTTTTTAGAAAAAGAAAATAATTTAGATGCTGAAACTGAAAATAAAAAATTAGAAGAAAAAGTAATTATTAATGAAGAAACAATAATTAACGAAGATCAAGAAGCTAAAATAGAAGAATCTGNAATAAAAGAAGATAAAAAAGAAATANAAGAAGAAAAAATTGAAATAGAAAATATAAAAGAAGTAAAAGTTGAACCTAAAGAAGTAGAAATGAAAAAAGAAATAGAAATGAAAGAAGAAGATAATAAAACCNTAGAAATTCANTCAGAAATGCCTGGATTAGATGACAAAATAGAAGAAAAACAACCTTCTGNTAATNATAATGAAGAAAAAGAAGATCTTGAAATACCATCATTCTTAAGAAACCAATCAAACTAAATAAGAGTTACAAACTGTAACAAACAGTTAATTGCTTAAGCCTTAATAAATAATTAACTTACATTTAGTTATGTCTTCATTAATTAAACAAAAAACAATTAAAAAGGAAGTCCTATTTGAAGGAATTGCATTNCATTCAGGAATTAAGTCAAAAATCAAACTTATACCTGCTGAATGTAATAAAGGTATAATATTTATTAGAAAAGATAAAAATAAAAATAATACAATTAAAGCTAACTGGAAAAATGTAACAAAAACAACATTATCGACAACTATATCTAATAAATTTAATTTAAAGGTATCTACAATTGAACATTTAATGTCTGCTATTGCAGCTTTACAAATAGATAATTTAGAAATTGAAATATCTGGTCCTGAAGCACCTATTTTAGATGGAAGTTCAAAAATTTATTTAAAAAAATTACTAGATATCGGAGTTGTTTCTCAAAATGAAAATAAACAATTTATTAAAATATTAAAAAAAATAACTTTTAAAAATGATAAAGCAAAAGCTTCTTTATATCCTTCGAATAATAATTTTAATATAACCTATAAAATAAATTATAATCATCCAATAATAAAAAAAGAGAAATATTCATTAAATATTAATAAAAATAGTTATAAAAACGAAATCGCTGCCGCAAGAACCTTTGGTTTCATAAATGAATATGAAAAGTTAAAAAAAGCTGGTTTAGCTAAAGGGGCATCTTTAGATAACTGTGTTGTTTTAAATGGAAAAAAAATATTAAATAAAAAAGGTTTAAGATATAAAAACGAATTTGTCAGACATAAAGTTCTAGATGCTATTGGGGACCTTCACTTATCTGGTTATTCTATTTTAGGACATTTTATAGGAGAAAAATCTGGACATGAAATTAACAATCAATTATTAAGAAAAATATTTTCTGACAAAACTTCTTACACGTTAGTTAATATGAGTAAAACTAATAAAGAAGAAAATAATATAATAGCTCTCCAAATTCCTGATAAAATAGCTTCTTAAGATAAATAAAATATTTATTTGTTTATTTTGGATATTTTTTTTTATTTAATATCTGCTATTTTTTAATAAATAATTAAATAATTAAATATGTTTTTTGAAAAATTGATAAAAAAAAATCTTTTAATATTAATAATCTTTATTTTTTTTATAAATGGCTGCGTGGGTAAAAAAATTAAAGAAAGAATGAGTGAAAAACCCATGCAAACTTACGTTGAAAAACCTCCGGAACTTTTATTACAAGACGCAAACAAATATTTAATGCAAAAAAACTACATTTTAGCTGCAGAAATGTTTGAAGAAATTGACAAACAACATCCTTATTCAAAAGTTGCAAAAAAAAGCATGNTTATGGCGGCCTATGCATATTATTTAAATAAAGATTTTAATGATAGTGTTTTTGCTATTGATAGATTTATAAATCTTCATCCTGCTGATAAAAATATGCCATATGCTTTGTATTTAAAAGGCATGTGTTATTTTGAAAGAATTGATTCAGTTAATTTGGATCAAGAACCTTCAGAAAATGCAAAAAAAATTTTCGAAGAATTGATAAAAAGATTCCCTAATAGTATTTATACAAAAGATGCTAAAAATAAAATTTTAATAGCTTATGATCAATTAGCTGCAAAAGAAATGAATGTTGGAAGATTTTATCAAGAAAAAGATAGACATTTAGCTGCTATAGAAAGATTTAAAGTAGTTGTTGATAAATATAATACTACAGCCCAAATCCCTGAAGCTTTGTATAGGCTAACAGAATCTTATTTATCTCTTGGTATAATTGGTGAAGCAAAAAAAACAACAGCCGTATTAGGGCATAATTTTAAAGAAAGTAATTGGTACAAATTAAGTTACGATTTATATAAAAAATATGGATATAAAAAAGATGAAAAACAGGGATAAAAAAGAAAAAAATGTTAAGGAAACTAGAGAGAAATATTTAAAGCTTAAAAAAGAAATAGATACACATAATAAGTTATATTATGACGAAAATAATCCTAAAATAAGTGATGAAAAATATGACAAAATTTGGAGAGAGTTAAAAAATCTTGAAATAAACTTTCCATTTCTAAAAAATAAAGAATCCCCTATCCAAAAAGTCGGATATAAACCAAATAAAAATTTTTCCAAAATAGAACATACTTATCCAATGCTATCACTTGAAAATGCATTAAATTTAGATGAAATAAAAAAATATATTGAAAAAACTTTAAGATATTTAAATATAAAAAATCAATTCATAGAACTAACTGCAGAGCCAAAGATAGACGGGTTATCAATTTCTTTAAAATATAAAAATGGTGAATTTATTTCAGGTGCGACAAGAGGGGATGGGCAAATAGGTGAGGATGTTACTTCTAGTTTAAAAACTATTAAAGATATTCCAAAAAATATACCTGATTTAAAAAAAATTAATCTTTTTGAAATAAGAGGTGAAATATACATGAACAAAGAGGACTTTTTAAATTTAAATAAAAAAAGAGAAAAAAATGGAGAAAGTTTATTTGCAAACCCAAGAAATGCGGCTTCTGGTTCATTAAGACAACTTAATAAAGATATAGTTAAAGAAAGAAAACTTAAATTTTTTGCCTATACATACGGTGAAATTTCTGAAAATATTAGTTTTAAAAGTCAAAGTGACTTTTTAAATAAAATAAAAGATTTTGGATTTCCTACTAATAATTATTTGCAAATATGTAATAACTTTAATGATGTTGAAAATTTCTATAACAAAATAGAAAAAAATAGAAGTAATCTAAAATATGATATAGATGGAATTGTATACAAAATTAATGACATTAATATTCAGAAAAGACTTGGGCTTGTAGGAAGAGCTCCTAGATGGGCAGTAGCAAGAAAGTTTCCTGCTGAGAAAGCCGAAACTAAAATAAACAAAATAACTATACAAGTTGGAAGAACTGGAATTCTAACACCAGTTGCTGAATTAGATCCNGTATTTGTCGGCGGAGTAAAAGTTTCAAGAGTATCATTACATAACCAAGATGAAATTGATAGAAAAGATATAAGAGTTGGTGATACAATAAAGCTTCANCGCGCTGGAGATGTTATACCGCAAGTAATATCAGTTGAAAAAAATAAAAGAATTAAAAATTCACAAAAATTTTTAATTCCTTCATTGTGCCCATGTTGTAATTCAAAAACATTAAGAAAAAAAAATGAAGTAGCTATTAAATGTACTGGTGGTCTAAAAAAATGTGAAGATCAGCAACTAGGTTCATTAGAATATTTTGTTTCTAGAGATGCTTTTAATATAGAAGGATTAGGCGGAAAAAATTTAAAAAAATTCTGGAAAGAAGGTTTTATAAAATACCCNTATGAAATTTTTTATTTAAATAAATATAAGAATGATATTATTAATAAAGATGGATTTGGAGAAAAATCATATTTAAATTTAATAAATTCAATTAATGAAAAAAAAACTATTCCCCTAGAAAAATTTATATATTCTTTAGGCATACCTCANATTGGGCAAAGAACTTCTAATTTATTATCTAAACATTTTAAGAATTTTGATAGTTGGTTTGAATCAATTAAAGAACTTAGTAATAATAATTCAAAAACACATGATCAGTATATAAATATAGATGGCATTGGGCCTGATGTTGTAGATGACATAAAAATTTTTTTTGATAAAGAAAAAATAGAAATAGTTAATAAGTTAAAAAATGCGCTTAATAAAATTAATGAATATAAGTCAATTAAAACAAATTCTAAACTATCAGAAAAAATAATAGTTTTTACAGGTACATTAGAAAAAATGAGTAGAAATGAAGCTAAATCTAAAGCTGAGGAAATGGGTGCAAAAGTCACAAACTCAGTTTCCAATAATACTGATTACCTTATTGCAGGGAAAGACTCTGGATCCAAAGAAAAAAAAGCTAGAGAATTAAATGTTAAAATATTAAATGAAAAAGAATGGATTAAATTTTTAGTTTAAATAGGCTTGGTTTTTTCTTTTAACCATTTAACTTCATTTTCATTTAGAAACTTATAAATTTTATTAAATACTTTATTATGATAATTATTTAACCACTTTTTATCTTGTAAATTCAATAATTTAGTATCAATAAGTTTTGTATCAATTGGTACAAGCGTAAGAACTTCAAAAGTTAGCAAATTTTTTTTTTTAACAACTAATAAAATATTCTCAATTCGAATACCATAATTATTTGTTTTATAATAACCTGGCTCATTAGTTATTAACATTCCTTCATTAAATACAGTTTTAGAATTTTTAGAAATAGAAATTGGCCCTTCATGAACAGATAAAAAACTACCTACCCCATGCCCTGTACCATGCGGATAATCACAATTTATTTGCTTCAAATATTCTCTTGCTATCTCATCTAGTATATTTCCAGTAGTTTTTTTACTAAATATAAAATTTGTTAATGAAATATTTCCTTTAAGAACTCTTGTAAACATTTCCTTATGTTCTTTATTGACACTATCTCCTATATTTATAGTTCTAGTAACATCAGTTGTACCATCAAAATACTGAGCTCCNGAATCAAATAAATATAAATTATTATTTTTAAATGTCTTATTTGTTTTTTTAGAAACTCTATAATGAATTATAGATCCATTTTCACCATAGCCAGATATTGTTTCAAAACTAAGACCAAAAAATAATTTATTTTTTTTTNTTAGATCATATAATTTTTTCGCTGCTAATATCTCTGTAACTTTTTTTTTTTTTTAATTAAGTTATCAAGCCAATATAAAAATTTACAAATTGAAACACCGTCTCTTAAATGAGAACTCTTCGAACCTTTGATTTCTACAGAATTTTTAATTAATTTTAAATTGATACAAGGATCTTTTTCATATTTAACATCAACGCCTATCGATTTTAAAAAATTTTCTATAAAATATGGTGTGTTATTTGGATCTATATAAATTTGGTTATTTAAAATTGAAAAATTTATAAATATCTTTTTTAAAGAATTAATATCAAAAATATTTATTTTTCTACCAAAGTATTTTATTAACTCACTATTTTTTTTTCCAAAAAAATAATTTTTATCATCAATATTTATTAATAAGAAACATAGAGCTAATGGGGTATATTTAATTTTATTACTTCTAATATTTAATAACCAAGAAATAGATTCAGGGGAAGAAAAAAAAAAGTTATTAATTTTTTTTTTTTTAAATATTTTTTTTATAATTCCTATTTTTTTTTCGAAAGTATCTCCCGAATACTTTTTTTTTCTTACAAAAATTCTTTCACTTTTGTTTTTGATTTTTTTTTTCCAAATATTATCTATAAATATTTCATTACTTAAAAAAATTTCACAACCTACTCTATCCATTTCTTTTTTTAATAAATTATAATTTTTTGATGTAAATAACCAACTATCCAAAACAATTTTTTCTTTAGTTTTAACATTGCTTTTTAACCAAGAAATTGGATCCTGTTTATTAATATTAATAATCTTAAAAGTTTTACAATTTACTTCTTTTTTAATTTGATCGATATACCTTCCGTCAGTAAAAATTATATTTAAATCTAAAGAAATGATAACAAATGCAAAAGAACCCGAAAATCCAGTTAACCATTTTACTCTTTCATCTTCTTCTGAAATAAACTCATTAATAAATTTATCTGTTCTTGGAAGTAAATAATAATTAGAGTTTTTTTCTCTCAGTAAAGATTTTAATAATTCTATTTTTTTATTATTAGACAAAGTTAATTTAAATAAATAATTCTTTATGCATGTTTAATAAAATTTTCTAAAACAATTTTAGTTTCATTTAATTTATCAAAAATAATTTCATATTTTCCATCAATTATATATTTAATTTTACCGTATCCATATTTTTCATGAAATATTGTATCCCCAATTTTAAACTTATATTCAGATTCATAAGAATTTATATTTTCTACTAGATCCTTTTTATTTTGAAATAACAATCGGTTTGGATTTTTTACTCTACTTCCATATTCTTCTTCATTTACTACTAAATCATCGTCATCTTGGAAAAAAGATTCATTAGTATCAATATTTTCTTTTGGTAATTCTGACAAAAATCTTGAAGGTTGACTAAAATTCCATGTTCCGTGTATAAATCTTCTTTTTGCAAATGATATAAAAACATTTTTCTTTCCTCTAGTTATAGCAACATAAGCTAATCTTCTTTCTTCTTCTAAAGCTTGAGTTCCTTTTTCTTCTAAAGATTTTTGATGAGGAAATAATCCTTCATCCCATCCAGCAAGAAATACATTTTCAAATTCTAAACCTTTAGCAGCGTGCATTGTCATTATATTTACCATGTCTAATTTATAATTTCTTTCATTTTCCATCACCAATGAGATGTGTTCTAAAAATTCATTCATATTTGAAAAATCTTTAAGTGCACTTATTAATTCCTTTAAATTTTCTAACCTTCCTGGAGCCTCTATAGATTTATCATTTATCCACATTCTTGTATAACCCGACTCTTCTAATATAATTTTAGCTAATTCTATATGATTAATTTTATTAATTTTACTTTTCCATTTATTTATATCATCTATAAAAGTTTTAATTGAATTTCTTGCATTTAAAGTTAGTTCATCAGTTTCTATAATTTTTTTAGAAGCATCTAATAAGTTCATTTTCGATTCACGAGCATATTTAAATAATTTTTGTAATGTTGTATTACCTAAACCTCTTTTTGGCGTATTAAATACTCTTTCTAAAGCTAAATCATCGCTGTTTTTAAATACTATTCTAAAATACGCTATAGCATCTCTAATTTCTAATCTCTCATAAAATCTAAATCCTCCAATAACTCTATAAGGAATTCCTATTTTAAGTAACCTATCTTCGAATAATCTTGTTTGAAAACTAGCTCTAACTAAAATCGCTATCTCATCTAATTTTAATTTTTTTAATTTTAAGGTTTCTATTTCTAAAGAAACATTTTTTGCTTCATCTTTTCCATCCTCAAAAAAATAAAGTTTAATCTTTTCTCCATTTGATGAATTTGTCCATAATGTCTTACCTAATCTATCTTTATTTTTTTCAATTAATTTACTTGCAGCAGCTAATATATGATCTGTTGATCTGTAATTTTGTTCTAATCTTATTATTTTTACTTCTTTATATGCTTCTGGAAAACTTAATATATTTTTTACATCTGCTCCACGCCAACTATAAATAGCTTGATCATCATCTCCTACACAACAAATATTTTTATATTTTTGTGATAATAATTTTAAAAATGTGTCCTGACATGTGTCTGTATCTTGATATTCATCAACTAAAATATATTTAAATTGGTTTTGATATTTTTTTAAAATATCTAAATTTTCACGAAAAATTCTTACTGGTAATAATAATAAATCTCCAAAATCTGCTGCATTTAAAGTTTTAAGCCTTTCTTGATACTCTATATATAATTTACTGATATTAATACTTCTTCCAAATTTGAATTTATATTTTGAAGATTCTTCAGGTAAAATTGCCTTATCTTTAAACCACTGTACCATCCATAGAACATTTGAAGGAGTATATTTTTTAATATCTATTTTGTTTGATTCCAAAATTTGTTTAATTAATCTTTGCTGATCATCTGTATCAATTACTGTAAAATCACTTTTTAAAGAACATAACTCAGAATGTCTTCTTAAAATTTTTAAACCAGTTGAATGAAATGTTCCAATCCACATTCTATCTATATCTATTTTTAAAAGGTTTTGAACTCTTTCTTTCATTTCATTTGCAGCCTTATTTGTAAATGTTACAGCTAGAATTTCCCAAGGCATAGAAAGTTTTTTATTTAGCAAATGAGCTAATCTTGTTGTCAAAACTCTAGTTTTTCCGGTTCCAGCTCCTGCCAAAACTAAAACTGGTCCATCCAACGCTTCAACTGCTTCTTTTTGTTTATCGTTAAGTTTTTCTAAATAAAAAAATTTATTCAAAATTAACTCCAAAAAGCATCATAAGGTTTATTAGCTAATCCTTTTTTTGTTAAATTAGAGCAAATTTTTCCAGTTAATTCTGCTCTGTTTAATGTATAAAAATGTAAATTTTTAAAACCATTATTAATCAAATCAATACATTGTCTTGTTGCAACATCAACAGATAAATCAAATTCAAATTCTTTTTTTCCTGTATACAAATTAGTTATTTTTTTTGGTATGTAAGCATTACAGCTTTCTGCTAATTTATTTAATTTATCAAAATTTATTATTGGTAATATTCCTGGAATAATAGGTATTTTAATATTCTTTTTTTCAATTAAATTAATAAATTCATAAAATTTTTTATTATCAAAAAAAAATTGCGTTATAGCCTTTGAAGCCCCTAAATCAATTTTTCTTTTTAAATTATCTATATCTTCATCAACATTAATTGATTCAGGATGTTTTTCAGGAAAAGCAGCAACTATAATTTCAAAATCCCTAATTTTTTTTAAATCTTTAATTAATTCACTTGAATAATTATAACCATTAGGAAAAGTAACAAATTTTCTTTTTTTACTTAATTTTATATTTTCTGGGTCTCCTCTTATCACAACAATTGATTTAATCCCCATTTCCCAATAATTTATAGCTAACTTTTTAATAGAATTTCTTGTATCTCCAATACAAGTTAAATGAGGTATAGGTTTTATCGAAGGTCTATATGTAAACTTTTTAATTGTTTCATGTGTTCTTTTCCTTGTTGAACCACCTGCACCATAAGTAATTGAAACAAAATCTGGATAAAATATTTTTAATTTATTTAAAGTATTCCATAAACTTCGATGCATTTTTAAGTTTTTAGGGGGAAAAAATTCGAAAGATATCTTAAGATCTTTTTTCATTAATGATATAAACCTGTGAATAAATTGTTTTTTTTAATATATATTTCATAAAAATAGAGTATATTAATACATAATTTTTTTTGGGTATATTTATGCATTTATATAAGTTTTTTTTGATTATAGCATTCATTTTAATATTTAATAATATTGGATATGCTGATCACCATGAAAATAATATTGTGGTTGAAGATCCAATTGTTGTTGAATCAGACTTTGACCTAGGTGAAACTTATGAAGTGCAAGACTATAGTAATTTTGACCCAATAGAAGGATTTAATAGAGAAGTTTGGGATTTTAATTTAGGGCTTGATAAAGCTTTAGTAAGACCAGTAACAAGAGGGTATGTAAATGTCGTGCCTGATCCATTTAGAAGAGGACTTGGTAATGCAATTGATAATTTTTTTACTACTCCTCAATATGCAATAAATAATTTGCTTCAAGGTAAAATTGGTGGTTTTTTTACTACAGTTTCTAGATTAGTTATAAATTCTACAGTTGGTCTAGGAGGATTTGTTGATGTAGCCTCAAAAATGGGTTTGGAAAAAAGACCTGAAACATTTGGAGACACATTAGGTGTGTGGGGATGGAAAGAAAGTAATTATGTTCAACTCCCTTTTAAAGGGCCACAAACAACAAGAGATGTAGTTGGTTTCATTGGTGATATTTTTACAGATCCACTAATTTTTATTGGTGTACCTCTTTGGGGTAATATTGTTAAATCTGCTGGAACAACAGTAGATGATAGGCAAGAAACTTTAGGAGTTCTTCAAGAAATAGAATCATCGTCTTTAGATTTTTATTCATCAATAAGATCAATGTATATCCAAAAAAGAACGGATGAAATCGAAACCGATAAAGCAATTACTTATCAACGTTATTTAAATAAATAAAAAATGTTTCCTAAAAAGTTTTTAGTTCTAGTTTTTTTAGTTTTTTTATTTTTATTTTCACCGAAAAATTTAACATTTAATAATTCTTATGCAACTAGTGACCCTGGAGCATATGTAATGGAAATTACTAAAAACGCTATTGATACATTAACTAATGAATCTGTAGATATTGAAAAAAAAAAATCCCAATTTGGAGAATTATTTGATAAAAATTTTGATGTGCCTTCAATATCAAGATTCGTTCTAGGAAAATACTGGAAACAAGCTTCGTTGGACCAAAAAAAAGAATTTATAAAAGCTTTTAGAAATTACGTTGTTAAAACTTACTCTTCAAGATTTAGTGATTACGCTGGAGAACAATTAAAATTGGTAGATTTTGAGAATGAAAAAAATCCAAAAATATTTTTAGTTCATACAATTTTAGAAAGACAAGATGCTCCTTTAATAAAAGTTGATTGGAGAATAGGAAAAAAAAAAGATAAGTTTGTAATACTTGATATCATAATTGAAGGAATAAGTCTTGCTGTAACACAAAGATCTGAATTTGTTTCAGTAATAGATCAAAATGGTGGAAGTGTAGATAAGCTTATTTCTTTATTAAAAGAAAAATCTTAATTTTGGTGGGCCCGGCAGGATTCGAACCTGCGACATCACCGTTATGAGCGGCGTGTTCTAACCAACTGAACTACAGGCCCTAATATCTTTTATTCTTTATTTAACAGTGTTATTAACTCTTATCAATAAAACTTTTTAATTGTTTTGATCTACTAGGGTGTTTAAGTTTTCTTAAGGCTTTTGCCTCTATTTGCCTAATTCTCTCTCTGGTAACAGAAAATTGTAAACCTACTTCCTCTAAAGTATGATCTGTATTCATTCCAACGCCAAATCTCATTCTTAAAACTCTCTCTTCTCTTGGCGTCAATGTAGATAAAATTTTTGTTGTAGCTTCACTTAAATTTGATTTAATTGCTTGTTCTAAAGGAGCCAGAGCTTTTGTATCTTCTATAAAATCTCCAAGGCTACTGTCTTCTTCATCTCCAACTGGTTTCTCTAATGACACAGGTTCTTTTGATATTTTTAATACTTTTCTAACTTTGTCTAATGGCATTCTAAGTTTTTTTGATAGTTCTTCGGGAGTTGCCTCTCTACCAAATTCGCTTAAAATTAATCTTTGAGTTCTTACAATTTTATTTATTGTCTCAATCATATGCACGGGGATTCTTATTGTTCTAGCTTGATCAGCAATTGATCTTGTAATGGCTTGTCTAATCCACCAAGTTGCATAGGTTGAAAATTTATAACCTCTTCTATATTCAAATTTATCAACTGCTTTCATTAACCCAATATTTCCCTCTTGAATTAAATCTAAAAACTGA
>PBCY01000010.1 GCA_002717245.1 Pelagibacteraceae bacterium | reverse complement strand
CCTGGTTGATATCCTTCATACATTTGACGAAAAGGACCAGCTACAAAATTTTTAGCATCTTTTATAATAAAATTACATTTACCATCTGCAGTTGGAAAATTACCTTCTTTATGCGGGCAACGATCATCTTTAGTTCCAACAGTTAGTCGCGCATATCCATTCTTTTTTAAATAATCTAAATTTATTCCTTTACATGCTGGGGAGTCCCAATCAACATAATTTTCTAAACATTCAGAATCTGACCATTTAAATTGTTTATCTTTATAGCCCATACTTTCAGCTAATTTTTGAAAAATTTTGTTGTTTGATAAAGTTTCACCTGGTCCATCAATACATTTTTCGTTATATGTTAAATAAAGATGTCCCCATGATAAAATCATATCTTCGTGCTCAGCACCCATGGTAGCTGGAAGAACTATATCAGCATATGACGCTGTGTCTGATATAAAATGTTCTGCTGATACTAAAAATAAATCTTCTCTTTTTAAACCTTCTACAATTTTATCTGTTTCTGTAGCTTGTGTAACTGGATTAGCGTTCCAACACATCATTGACTTAATTGGGATTTCAGAATGTTCTTCACCTAAAAGCGCTCTACCAATTTTTAGTGCATTAATAACTCTTGTATTTTTTGGAATAAAATCTGGTCTACAAATAACATCGAATTTATAAGGATGTTCCCAAACTGGAAATTGAGTTATACCTCCGCCAACATGACGCCATGCACCAGTTAACGCCGGTATACAAGTTACAGCTCGTATTGTTTGCCCACCGCCATAATGTCTTTCTAATGCAACTCCCATTCTTATTGCAGCCGGTTGTACAGTTGCTAATTCAAATGCTAATTTTTTTATATCTTCTTCTTTTACACCAGTTATTTTTGATGCCCATTCAGGAGTTTTAGATTTAGCATGTTCTTTTAGTTCATCAAAACCATTTGTATAATTTTTAACATACTCGCCATCAACTAAATCTTGGTCAATTATTGAATTAATTAAAGCCATAGCAAGCGCGCCATCTGTCCCAGGTTTAGGAGATATATGCCAGTCAGCAGCTTTAGCAGTTCTTGATTTATAAGAATCAATAACTACAACTTTAGCTCCTTTTTTCTTAGCATCTTGAACAATTGCCCAATGATGAAGATTTGTACTTATACTATTACAAGCCCAAATAACAATGTATTTTGAATGTATATAACTTTCAACATCAGTTCCTGCTGTTGGACCTACTGTCGATAAGTAAGCAGTACAAGATCCTTCTCCACAAAAAGTTCTTTCACAAACAGTTGCTCCCATTTTATTGAAAAAAGCATCTGCGCCATTTAAACCATGAACTAATCCTTGGTTTCCTAAATAACTATAGGGAATTATTGCTTGAGGACCGTATTCTTTAATAATTTCTTTCCATTTATCTGTAATTGTTTTAATTGCTTCATCCCATGAAATTTTTTCAAATTTATTTTCACCTTTTGGCCCAACTCTTTTNAAAGGATGTAAAAGNCTATCNGGATTNTAGTGTTTTTTTTCNTAATCTTTTACTTTTACACAAAGNCCNCCTCTAGTCATAGGATGNTCTTTATTTCCNNTAACGCTAATAAGTTTATTATCTTNNANTTCGTANATCATTGCGCATGTATCAGGACAATCATGCGGNCANCCACCAAANCCATACTTAGTTACNNTTTTGAGCATANATTATGNTATTTTTTTTATNTTATNNTTGCAANTTTATTANTNNNNTTNATGAGAANGGTTCTCATCTTTATTAAATTTTATTTACTATTAATATGTTTTATTAATGAATAAAAACAAAAGAAAATTAGAGAAGGTTCTGAAACCATTAGTAAATAATCCCAAATTAACTAATGAAATTATAGTTATTGATGAAAATAAAAAAAAAATTAAATTACATTCAGTTGTAGAGAAACCTCTTACTTTATTTTTAAATGATCAAGAAATAGTTACAATGATGACAATTTGTGATTATCCAAAGTTTCTTGCTATTGGATATTTATTAAATCAAAACATGCTTAAGAGAAATGATAAAATTATTAGCGTAGATTATGAAGAAGAAATTAGCACTGTAGTGGTTAGAACTAAAATTAAAACTAATTATGAAGAAAAATTAAAAAAAAAAACTCTTACTTCTGGATGTGCGCAAGGCACAGTTTTTGGAGATATTATGGAAGAGTTTAAGGAAATTAAATTATCTAAAACTGCAAAAATTAAAACTTCATGGATTATAAAATTACTTAAAGAAATCAACACAACTCCTAGTTTGTATTTAAAAGCAAGAGCTATACATGGGTGCGTTTTATGTAAAAAAGATAAAGTACAAGTTTATATGGAAGATGTTGGAAGACATAATGCAGTTGATAAAATTGCAGGCTTTATGTACAAACATTCTATTAGCCCAACTGATAAAATTTTTTATACAACTGGAAGACTTACTAGCGAAATGATTATTAAAACTGTAAAAATGAAGATACCAATTCTAATTTCAAGAAATGGATTTACATCATGGGGAGTTGAATTAGCAAAAAAATCGAATCTTACTCTTATAGCAAGAACAAAAGGAAAAAGATTTAGAGCTCTTTCAGGCATTTCAAGGATTATTTATGATAGGTAATGATGAAATTTTAGGAATTATTTTAGCAGGAGGATTATCAAAAAGAATGGGTAATATAAATAAATCCTTAGCACTTATTAATAACAAAACACTTTTGGAAATAACTTATGGTTTAGTAAAAAAACAATTAAAAAATGTTGTGGTGAATTCTAATTTAAATTTAAAAAAAAAAAATTAAATCNAATTTAGAAATAATCCCAGATAGTATCCCTGGTTTTTTAGGACCATTGAGCGGAATATTATCAGGAATGCAATTTGCAAAAAAAGAATACCCAAAGTGTAAATGGTTAGTAAGTTTTCCTGTGGATTCAATTTTTTTNCCTAGTGATTTTGTTGANAAAATGATTAATAGAATAAATAATGAAACTCAAATAGTTTGCGCAACATCTAATGGAAGAGCTCATCCAGTTTTTGCCTTTTGGTCATTAAATTTAATAGATGATTTAGAAAATGCTTTAGTTGAAGAAGGTGTGAGAAAAATTGATGAATGGACTAAAAGATATAATTTAGAATTCACTAATTTTCAAAATAAAGATCTAGACCCTTTTTTTAATATTAATACTAAAGAAGATCTTAAATTTGCTACAGAATATTTAAATTCTTAATTTTAAATATTTATTTTTTTAAAATTTTTTAAATAAAAATATAAAAAAATTGTAAAAAAAATAAATATAGGAGCATTAAGATCATGAACTGCAAACATAAAAATTAATATTATAAAACCAAAAAGAGATACTAGTTTTTCTTTTTTTAACATTAGATTATTGCCCAAACAATAAGTTGCTGGTATTGCAAGAATTAAATCATACATTTGCAGTCTTGGTAAACAAGCTGTAATAANTATTACTCCAAGCGCTAAAGAACATTCTTCATTTATATTTATTTTTTTTAAATTATTTTCTTTTCTTAAAAATACATATGTTCCAATTAAAAAAGTTGAAGNTAATATAAGCCAAATAATNTNAGAATATTTGCTAGGGCCTGGTTGAACATATATATCGAAATAAGATATAATTGCATATGGCAATTGATCTATTATTGCATCTAAACCTATTCCGTCTCCAAAAGTAAAGAACCAACTATCACTTCTTACGTAAGCNAAACCTTTCAAAAAACCATAGAACAATTCTTTATTCAAAAAAAAGTCATAAAGAAATATAGAAATTATCATAAATGAAAATATTATAATTTTAAAAAAGTATTCTCTTTTTTCTTGCATAAATGGAAGTAATATAAATAAAAAAAATTGAGGTCTTAAAGTCGCTGCTAAACAAACTAATATACAAAAAGTATTTATTTTTCCCTTTTTATAAAAATAAATTCCAATTGAAATAATAGTAGCTGCTAATAATGATATATTACCTGTTAAATATGAGAATAAATATATTCCGCCAAAAGAAAAAAATAATATTAATGAATACCAATAATAATTTATTTTCTCTTTATAAATATTCTTTGATGTAAAAATTATAACTATTAAAGAAAATATACTAATCAAATACCAAAAATTTTTAATTACTTCTATATCGAATAATGAAAATAAACTTGATAGCTTTACAAGTATAACTGTTGAGACATAAACAAACCCATCATTCATATTACCAAAATCACTTAAGCATTCTCTTAATGGATTAATACCAATGCCATATTCATATGGGTTGATATTATTTATATAGGCTTGGCCAGCACAATAATTAATTATCATATCCCAGAATGGTTCTCTATCTCCAGAAATAAATTTTTTAAAAAACCATAAACAAATATTGAATGATGAAATTAAAAGACATATTTTTAAAAAAAGGTCTTTATTTAATAGAAGATTAAATTTTTTTTTATTTAATTTTAAATTTATCAATTTTTATTATTCCTAATTTACAAAGCGTTGCAATTAAAGTCATTTTTATAACATTGTATGAATATTTAATACCTTTTAAATGCGATATTTGTTCTCCATAAATTGTGGGTATCGGTATTTCTTTTATTTTAATTTTTGCAAGCAAAAGTTGAATTATAATTTCTGTATCAAAATGAAAAAAGTTTGAATTATATTTATATGGAATTTTTTTTAATATTTTTACAGAATAGATTCTGTAACCACTATGAAACTCAGAAAGTTTTGAGTTTAAAAGTAGATTTTGAATTTTTGTTATAATTATATTTCCTATAAATTTATAAAATGGCATATTTCCTTTAAGCGCGTTTTTAGGTTTTAACATTCTTGAACCGAATACAACATTTTCAAAATTATCATTAATAGGTTTTATTAATTTAGATAACAAGGTAGGTTTATATTGTCCATCACCATGCAACATAGCGACAATATCAAAATTATTTTTTATAGCATAATCAAATCCAATTTTTTGCACTCCTCCATATCCACAATTTAATTTATTAGTTATAATAGTTTTTTTAAAACAAAACTTTTTTATATTTTTTATTATTTTTAATGTATTGTCTGTAGAACAATCGTTTATTATTAATATTTCGACTTTATTTGTTTTTAATAAATTTTTAGGGATTGAATATAATACTTTTTTAATGAATTTTTCAACATTATATGAAGGAATAAATATTAATAAATTTTTTTTCATAATTACAAATTATTATTTGAAAATGTAAAACATATTACTAACTTTTGATTAATTATATATGAAAATTTTTATTTCAGGCATAGCTGGTTTTTTAGGTAGTCATTTAGCTGATAAAATGATTTCATTAAATCATAAAGTATCTGGATGTGATAATTTGATAGGGGGATATTTAGACAATGTTCCTAATAAAGCTAATTTCCATCAAGTTGATTGCAATGATTATTCAACTATGGTTAAACTAACAAAAAATATTGATATTGTTATACATTGTGCAGCTACCGCATATGAGGGATTTAGTGTATTTAGTCCTAATATAGTTACAAAAAATATTGTAGGCTCATCAGTTTCTTTAATTTCCGCATCTATATCAAATAAAGTAAAAAGAATTTTATATTGTTCTTCTATGGCTAGATACGGTACAAATAAAGTTCCTTTTACTGAAAAAATGCCTCCAAAACCTCAAGATCCCTATGGTATTGGTAAAGTTGCAGGTGAAGATTTTTTAAAAAACTTATGTGACGTACATAATGTTGAATGGGTTATAGCAGTTCCTCACAATATTATAGGGCCTAGACAAAAATACGATGATCCATATAGGAACGTTGCAAGCATTATGATTAATTTAATGCTTCAGAATAGACAACCAATTATTTATGGTAATGGAAAGCAAAAAAGATGTTTTTCTTTTATACAAGATGATATTGATATTTTAAGTAAATTAGTTTTTAGTAAAAAAGCTAATAAACAAATAATAAACATTGGACCTGACGAAGAATTCGTAAGTATAAATGATTTAGCTAAGATTATTGGAAATTTATTAAATTTTAAAATTAAACCTATTTATAAAAAAGGGCGTCCACAAGAAGTTTTTTTAGCTAATTGTTCTGCAAATAAAGCTAGAAAATTATTTAATTATAAAACACAATGTTCTTTGAAGAACGGTTTAAACGAGATGATTAATTATATTAAAGAAAGAGGATCAAGACCATTTAAATATCATTTAGATTTAGAAATTGTAAATAAGTTGACTCCGGATACATGGAAAAATAAAATTTTTTAATTTATAATAATAATTTGAAAAAAAAATTATTAATTTTTGTAGTTGCATATAACGCTGAAAAAACAATTCAAAGTGTTATTTCAAGAATACCTAAAAAAAATCTTTTAAATAAATACAATTTAGAAATTTTAATAATAGATGATGCTTCTAAAGATAAAACATTTCAAATAAGTAAAGAAATACAAAAAAAATTTTTAAAAAAAAAAATTAAGTTTAAAGTTTTTTATAATCCTATTAACCAAGGATATGGAGGAAACCAAAAGATAGGATATCATTATGCAATTAAAAAAAACTTTGATTATGTTGTACTTTTACATGGAGATGGTCAATATGCTCCAGAAGTTTTACCCAAACTTTTGAAATTTATATTTAATAATAATTTTGATGTAGTAATTGGTTCGAGAATGATTAATAAAAAGTTAGCACTTAAAGGAGGAATGCCAATTTATAAATTTATTGGAAATATTATCTTAACTAAAACGCAAAATTTTTTATTAAATACAAAATTAGCTGAATTTCATTCAGGATATAGAATATATTCAGTTGATTCTTTAAGAAGCATACCGTTTTATTATAATACAAATGATTTTCATTTTGATACTGAAATACTTATACAACTTTTTCTTATTAAAAAAAGAATTAAAGAAATATCTATACCTACTTTTTATGGAGATGAAATATGTCATGTTAATGGTATTAAATATGCATTTAATGTTGTAACAATGACTTTGTTAGCTAAGTTCCAAGATTTATTCAATATAAATTTTTCAAAAAAATTTAAAAAAATAAATTTAAATAAAAAATATTACAATTCTAAGATTGAAAATTTATTAGAAAATGCTGAAAAAAGAAATTAATAATTTTTTAAAGTATTTTTAATTAATTTTTTAATTTTTTTCTCGAAAATTTGATCCCAATAGGGCATTTTAACGTTTAAAAAGTTTTCCAATTTTCTTAAATTTAATAATGAATTAGATGGTCTTTTTACAATTGGAGTATTTTTTCCTAATTTTCTGTAGGTATAAGAGTCTATAGGAATTAAATTACAAGATTGAAATGCAGATCCCAATTTATTTAAAATTTTTTCTGTTAATTTATAATAATTAGTTTTACCTCTTGCAGAAATATTTAATATTTTCGGATTTATTTTTGAATTTATAATCTTTTGCAATATTTTAATAGAAATATTGCTTATAAATTCTGCATGATTTGGTGTCCCAAATTGATCATTAACAATTGATAAGTTTTTTTCTTTTTTAATTTTTTTTATAATTTTTGAAGGAAAATTATTACCATAATCCGAGTAAATCCAATTTAGTCTTAAAATTAAATAATTACACTTTGATGAAAAAATCTTTTTTTCTGCTTCTAATTTACTTTTTCCATAAAAATTAATAGGTTTTGGTTTGTTGTTTTCTTTCCAATCTTTATTATTTTTACCATCGAATATGTATACGGTTGAATAATGAACTAAAAAACAATTATTTTTGTAACACCAATCTGCAATCTTTTTAGTTGATAAAACATTTATTTTATAACATTTTTTTTTTTTAATTTCAGCTTCATCAACTTTAGTAAAAGCTGCAGCGTTTATTATCATATTAGGCTTTATTTTATTTAATGACTTTTCTATCGAAACCAAATTTTCTAAATTTAACTCTTGTTTTGATAAACATTTATTTTTTTTTCCAATTTTGAATAATTTTTTTTTTATATTTGATCCGATTTGACCATTTGAACCTAATAATAAAACTTTATTTATTTTTTCCATATTGGCAAATTTTTAATTTGATCTAATTTAGGAGCTAAAGAATCCTTTTTTGATAAAATTGGTTTTTTTATCGGCCATTTAATATTTATAGAAGGATCGTTCCAAATTATACTTTGTTGATTTTTTGGATAATACTTGCAAGTACATTTATAAATAACATCTGCATTTTTACTTAAAACTAAATATCCATGCCCGAAACCTTTTGGAATCCAAATTTGTTTTTTATTTTTTGCATTTAAAGTAATACCAATCCATTTTTTATAGGTCGGGCTATTTTTTCTAATATCTACAATAACATCTAGTATCTCGCCGTTAATAACAGAAATTAATTTATCTTGTAGATTTGGATACTGAAAATGGATTCCTCTAATAGTATTTTTTTTTGAATGAGTATTTATTACTTGAACAAGTTTTGATTTAATTTTTTTTTTAAAAAATGTTTCTTGATTCCAAGATTCATATAAATGACCTCTATTATCATGGAATACTTTAGGATAAATAATCAAAGGACCTTTTAAACTAAGAGTTTTAATTTTCATTAAAATTTATTTAGTTGATCTGATACTTTTTTTATTTTTTCTAGTTTTGCAGCGCAATATTTAAACTCTGGAATTTTTCCAATAGGATCTAATTCAGGATTAGTTAACATATTTGCTGGAGCTTCTTTAAAAGCAAAAGGAAAAAATATTACATTGGTTGGAACGTTTCTATCTAATCTTACTTTTACTTCTACTTCTCCTCTTCTTGTTGCAATTTTAACTTTATCTCCAGGGTTTATACCATCTTTTTTTAATTGTTTTGGATTAAAATGCGCTGTTGCTATTGGTTCAATATTATCTAATACTTTAGATCTTCTTGTCATTGAGCCAGTATGCCAATGTTCAAGCAAACGACCAGTCATTAAAATCATTGGAAATTCATTATCAGGTACTTCGTCTGGCGGTGTTAACTCTGTAGGTACTATTTTTCCTCTTTTATTTTTTGTATCAAAGCCTTTTGAAAAAATTACTTCTTCTCCTGGAAGATTTATATCATTAACTGGATAAACAACCGAATTTTCTTTTTCTAATCTATCCCATGTTAAACCTTTAATTGATGGCATTGTTTCTGCCATTTCTGGGAATACATCTTTTGGATGATTATAATTCCATTTTAATCCTAATCTTTTTCCAATCTCATTAATTATCCATAAATCTTGTTTTGCATTTCCTGGTAAAGGAATAGCTTTTCTTCCTTTTTGTACTTGTCTATTAGTATTAGTAAAACTTCCATCTTTTTCAGGAGCAGCAGAACTAGGTAAAATAACATCAGCAAAAGTTGCTGTTTCTGTTAAAAATAGATCTTGAACTACTAAATGCTCTAATTTTGCAAATCCTTCTCTAGCATGTTTTGTATCTGGATCGGACATAGCAGGATTTTCTCCCATTATGTACATACCTTTAATAGTACCATCATTCATTCCATGCATTATTTCAACAACAGTTTGGCCAGGCTTTGAATCTAAATTAGATTTCCATAATTTTTCTAATTTTTTTCTATTTTTATCATCTTGGACAGGAAAATAATCTGGAAAAACCATTGGTATTAATCCTGCATCAGAAGCTCCTTGAACATTATTTTGCCCACGAAGAGGATGTAGCCCTGTACCTGGTCTTCCGATTTGACCACACATTAATGACAAAGCAATTAATGCTCTAGCATTATCAGTTCCATGAACGTGTTGAGAAATTCCCATACCCCAAAAAATAATTGCAGATTTTGCTGTAGCATAAGTTTTTGCAACTTCTTTAATTATTTCAGATTTTATACCTGTGATTTTTTCCATCTTTTCTGGTGTAAATTTATTTACGTTATTTTTTAAATCATTGAAACCTTCTGTATACCCTTTTATATATTGTTCGTCGTAAAGTTTTTCTTTAATAATTACATTCATGATTGAATTTAAGAGAGCAACATCAGTTCCAGGTCTAAAATTTAATGATTGAAAAGCATATTTGTTTAAAGAACTTTTTCTTGGATCTACAACAATTAATTTTGAACCATTTTTGGCAGCATTTTTAAAAAAAGTTGCTGCAACTGGATGATTTTCAGTAGGATTAGCACCAATTACAATTATCACATCTGAATTAACGCAATCATAAAATGGATTACTTACTGCGCCTGATCCAAGAGTTTCTAATAATGCAGCAACAGATGAAGCGTGGCATAATCTGGTACAATGATCAACATTATTAGTTCCAAAACCAGTTCTTACTAATTTTTGAAATAAATATGCTTCTTCATTTGATCCTTTTGCAGAACCAAATCCGGCAAGAAAGTTACTTCCATTTTCATCACGGACCTTTTCCAAACCTTTTGCTGCATAATCAAGAGCTTCTTTCCAACTAGCTTTTCTAAAATATTTTAATGGATCTTTTGGATTAAAGATTTTTTCTGGATCTTTAGGGACATTTGGTTTTCTTATAAGTGGCTCATCAAGTCTTTCTGGATTTGTAGTATAATCATAACCAAATCTTCCTTTAACACATAATCTATTATGATTTGACGGACCATCTTTTCCATCTACCCAAGCTATTTTATCTTTTTTAATATTATAAGTAATTTGACATCCTACCCCACAATAAGGACAAACAGATTCAACTTTTTTATCAACTTTTGTATCTGAAATATGTTTATCATTCATAACAGAAGCTGGCATTAACGCACCAGTAGGGCAAGCTTGTACACATTCACCACAAGCAACACAAGTGCTATCTCCCATTGGGTCATCAAAATCAAAAACAATTTTTGCATTAGACCCTCTATTTGCCATTCCTATAACATCATTAACTTGAACTTCTCTACAAGCTCTTACACATAAATTGCAATGAATACATGCGTCTAAATTAACTTCCATAGCACTATGACTTATATCTGGTTTTGGTAAATATTCTTTTTTTGGAAATCTACTATTATTAATTCCTAATTTATTTGCCCATTGCCAGAATTTAGAATTTTTATCTCTAGCCACACTTCTTTTAGGCTGATCTGAAACAAGTAATTCAATTACTAGTTTTTGAGATGTTTTAGCTCTATTAGAATTTGTATTAATTTTCATTCCTTCAGCAGGTTTTCTAATACATGAAGCAGCTAAAGTTCTTTCACCTTCAATTTCAACCATACAAGCTCTACAATTACCATCAGGTCTATAGCCTGGTTTTGATTCATAACAAAGATGAGGAATATTTTCACTATTTCTTTTTGCAACTTGCCAAATTGTTTCACCTTCTTTAGCAGTTACTTTCTTTCCATTTAATATAAAGGATATATTTTTCATTTTTCCTAATTAATTTATATCATTTTCAAAAAATTTTAATACACAATTCACAGGATTTGCAGCGGCCTGCCCTAAACCACAAATAGAAGCATCTGTCATAACTTTATTAAGATCATCTAAAAGTTTTTTATCCCATTTTTTATTTTTTAATAATTTAACAGCTTTTTCTGTTCCAACCCTACAAGGAGTACATTGACCACAGCTTTCGTCTTCAAAAAATTCTAATAAATTAAGGGCGATATCGCGCATATTATCTTTTTGGGAAAAAATAACTATAGCCGCCGATCCAACAAAACATCCTTTTTTATCTAATTCTTTGCCAAAATCTAAAGGTATATTTCCATCTGAGGCAGACAATATCCCGCCTGATGCACCACCTGGCAAATAACCTTTAAAGATATGATTTTCTTGCATTCCCCCACAATACTCATTTATTAATTCATTAACTGTTATTCCTGCAGGAGCTTTTTTTACACCAGGATTTTTAACTCTACCTGAAACAGAATAAAATCTAAAACCTGCGCCACCATTTTTTCCAAAACTAGTAAACCATTTTCCACCTTTTTCTAAAATATCTCTTATCCAAAAAAGAGTCTCAACATTATTGCATAGTGTTGGTCTCCCAAACAATCCTTCCTGCACAGGGAAAGGCGGTTTGTGTCTTGGGTATCCTCTCTTTCCTTCAATACTTTCTAGCATTGCAGATTCCTCTCCACATATATAAGCACCTGCTCCTCTTCTAATAATTAATTTACAATGGCGTGTTAATCCTTCTTTCTCAATCTTTAATATTTCATCTTTTAAAATTTTATTAATAAAAGGGTATTCATCTCTTAAATAGATATAACAAGCTTTAGCTTCTACAACCCATGCTGCAATTAAAGTTCCTTCAAGAAATCTATGGGGGTCAGTTTCCATACAGAATCTATCTTTAAATGTTCCAGGCTCTCCTTCGTCGGCATTTACAGCCATTAATCTTGGAGCGGGTTCTTTTTTTGTTAATTTCCATTTTAAACCAGTGGGGAAACCAGCTCCGCCCAAACCTTTTAGATTGGAACTTTCCAACGTTTTGATTATTTGATTTATTTTAGTTTTATTTGATAAGCAATTTTTTAGGATTTTGTAACCACCATTTTTTTTATAAGAATCAAGACTTATATACTTGTTAATTTTTGGTGAGTAACTTTTCTTTTTTATTATATTTTCTACTTTAAGTTCATTTGCATTATCAATATGTCTATGTCCTATTTCTAAAACTGGAGCAGTATCGCATCTACCCATACAAGGTGCATTTACAACCCTAATATTTTTTTTGTTATATTTCTTTTTTAAACTTTTAAGAAGTTTTTTTGCCCCCATCATTTCACATGTTACAGTATCGCAAACACGAATTGTGATGTCAGCAGGCTTTTCATCATTATCAATAATATCAAAATGTGCATAGAAAGAAGCAACCTCATAAACTTCAGCTAAAGGCATTTTCATTATTGTAGATAATGCTGTTAAATGTTTAGCGTGAAGACACTTAAACTTATCTTGTATATAATGTAAATTTTCAATTAGCATGTCTCGGGCTTTAGATTTATTTTTTAGCAATGCAATTATTTCTTTTTCCGCATTTTCATCGACTATTCTACCTTTTGGAAAAAAAACCTTTTTTTCCTTCTTTCTTCCTAAATCACCATTTTTTAATATTTTAATTTCATTATTCATAGATAAAAAATAGCACCTAATAATTACATAAAGTTTACAAAAAAAAAAACCAATTATAATTAATTTTTTATGATTTCTAGCTCTATTTTTTCGCCATTTATTGTTTTTTTACCTGCATTTTCGAAGTTAACTGTAATAATATTGCCAATTTTCGATTGTACTTGTCCTATTCCCCAATTTTTTTTATTAGGGTGGTTAACATAAACTCCTGGTGTAATTAGTTCATTCATAAAATTTTAACAATTTTTTTTTATTTTTTTGTTGAGTTTTTAATTAATATGAATATATTTTTCATCTAAATAATTAATGAATATATACTATGGTTCGAAAAACGAAAATTTCTTCAAAATATAAGCCAACGGCAAAAGAGCCTTTTATGAACCAAAAGCAAAAAGAGTATTTTAAACAAAAACTTATGAATTGGAAAGAAACTCTTTTGAAAGGTTCAAATGAAACTATTTTAAACTTAAAAGAAGATAAAGAGGTTTCAGGAGATTTTGCTGATATTGCATCTGCTGAAAGTACAAAATCTATCGAACTTCGTACTAGAGATAGGGAAAGAAAACTTATCAGTAAAATTGATGAAGCTTTAAAGCGTATTGAAGATAATACTTATGGTTATTGTGAAGTTACTGGTAAACCTATAGGGTTAAAAAGATTAGAAGCACGACCAATAGCAACTCTAAGCATAGAAGCGCAACAAATGCATGAAAATCAAGAACAACTAAATAACGATTAAACTTATTCCTGATTCGTTTTAATACACAATAAACACTTTATATTGAATTTTTTTATTTTTTTTACTTGAATAAAAGAACAAAAGGAGTACATATATAATTATACATTTTTTAAATATTTTTTAAGAGGATATTAAAATGAAGAAACCGATTTTAAAAACAGTGAGTTCGACTATGCAAGAAAAAGAAAAAGTAAGAAAGATTAAAGATGAATCATTAAACACTGCTATTTCACAAATTGAACAAAGTTATGGTAAAGGTTCAATTATGAAATTAGGTGATAATAAGGAGAGTGTTGACGTTGATGTAGTTTCTACTGGTTCTATTGGCTTAGATATAGCGCTAGGAGTTGGCGGGTTACCAAGAGGTAGGATTATAGAGATTTATGGTCCTGAAAGTTCAGGAAAGACTACTTTGGCTATCCATGCAATAGCTGAGTGTCAAAAAACAGGGGGCACATGCGCTTTTATTGATGCAGAACACGCGCTAGACCCAGCGTATGCAAAAAAGCTCGGTGTTGATATTGATAGTATGTTAATTTCACAACCAGATTCAGGAGAGCAAGCTCTAGAAATTGCTGAAACATTAGTTAGATCAAACGCAGTTGATATTTTAGTTGTAGATAGCGTTGCAGCGCTTGTCCCAAAAGCAGAGATAGAAGGGGATATGGGAGATTCGCATATGGGTTTACAAGCTCGCTTAATGAGTCAAGCGTTAAGAAAAGTAACCTCATGTATTTCTAGATCTAATTGCATAGTTATTTTCATTAATCAAATACGAATGAAGATTGGTGTAATGTTTGGAAATCCTGAAACAACTACGGGTGGAAATGCTCTTAAATTTTATTCTTCAGTAAGATTAGATATAAGAAGAATAGGTGCAATAAAAGACAAAGATGAAATAATCGGTAATCAAACAAGAGTAAAAGTTGTTAAAAATAAATTAGCACCACCTTTTAGAATGGTTGAGTTTGATATTATGTATGGAAAAGGAATATCTAAACTTGGCGAATTAATAGATTTAGGATCCGAAGCTGGTGTAATTGAAAAATCTGGAACCTGGTATTCCTATAAAGGTGAGAAGATTGGCCAAGGTAAGGAAAACGCAAAAGTATTTCTTTCTCAAAGAAAGGATCTTTCATCTGCTATATACAGATCTATTATGGAAGCTAGTGGCTTAGTAAAAGAGAAAATGATGGAAGGAAAAAAAGTGGAGAAGGATGCTTCTGAAAACTCTAGTGAGGAACCACAACAAACAAAATAATTTTATTGCTAATTAAATTTGCTTGGTACAATCTAACTATAAGCTATGTATCCAAGCAAATTAATTAGAAAAAAGTTTCTAGAATATTTTAAAAAGAATAATCATACGATTGTTAAATCTAGTTCTTTAATTCCTGAAAATGATCCAAGCTTATTGTTTACAAACGCCGGAATGGTTCAATTCAAAAATATTTTAACCGGAGTTGAGAAAAATAATATAAAAAGAGCGGTTACTTCACAAAAGTGCATTCGCGCTGGTGGAAAACATAACGATCTTGACAATGTAGGTCATACATTTAGACATCATACTTTTTTTGAAATGTTAGGAAACTTTTCATTTGGAGATTATTTCAAAGAAGAAGCAATTTTTTACGCATGGGATCTTTTAACAAATGAATTTAAGGTAGATAAGAAAAAATTGATAATAAGTTTCTTTTCAGAAGATGATGAAACAAAAAAATTATGGAAAAAAATAACAGGATTTAGTGAAGAAAAAATTATTAGTATTAAATCAAAAGATAATTTTTGGACTATGGGTGAAACTGGCCCTTGTGGTCCATGTACAGAAATTTTTTTTGACTATGGTGAAAAATTTAAAGGATCTGTTTCAAGTTCTGGAATTTCTGGAGATAGATATGTGGAGATATGGAATCTAGTATTTATGGAATTTAATCAAATAGACAAGAGTACGAAAAAAAATTTGCCAAAAAAATGTGTTGATACAGGAATGGGGCTTGAAAGAATTACAGCATTACTACAAAATACTCATGATAACTATCAAACTGATATTTTTAAGAAAGTAATTGATTTAACTGCAGATTTATCCAGATCAGATAATATTAATAATGAAAATATTAGTTTAAGAATAATTGCAGATCATATCCGCGCAGCATGTCACTTAATTTCTGATGGTATTCTACCATTAAACGAAGGTAGGGGGTATGTTTTAAGAAGAATAATGAGAAGAGGAATGAGACATGCACATATGATTGGTTGCTCTAAATCAATATTTTATAAAATAGCTCCTTTAATAATAGATGAAATGGGTGAAACTTTTCCTGAGTTAAAAAGGGCAAAATCTTTAATAATAGAAACATTAAAGAATGAAGAAAATAAATTTAAGGAAACTATTGATAGAGGTTTAAAAATTTTAAATGAAGAAATAAAAGAAACTAAAAATAAAAAGTTATCTGGTGATACTGCATTTACATTATATGACACTTACGGTTTTCCTTTGGATTTAACTCAAGACATTGTTAAGGATATGGACATTCAAGTTGATTTAAAGGTCTTTGAAAAAAGAATGGAAGAACAAAGAAAAAAAGCAAGATCAGCTTGGAAAGGGTCTGGCGATATTAAAACCGATAAAACATGGTATGAGATTTTAGAAAAGAATGGCTCAACAGAATTTGTTGGATACGAAAATTTAAAAACTTCAGGAACAATAATTAAGATTATGAAAAATAATAAATCAGTAAATGAAATAAAAAAAAATGATGAAGCACTTATAGTAACAAATCAAACATCGTTCTATGGCGAATCTGGAGGACAAATTGGAGATACAGGAATAATAGAATTTAAAAATAATAAATTTGAAGTATTTGACACAAAAAAAATTTTAAAAATTCACTTACATTATGGCAAAATTATTAGTGGGAAATTAAAAGAAAATGATACAGTAAATATGATTGTTGATAAAAATAAGAGAGATAAAATAAAATCTTACCATTCCGCAACTCATTTGCTTCATGAATCTCTAAGACAAACATTAGGAAAACATGTTGCTCAAAAAGGATCTTTAGTTACCTACGATCGGCTCCGTTTTGATTTTAGTCATCCAAAATCTCTAAGTGAAGAGGAAATAAAAAAAGTTGAAATTTTGACAAATAAAATGATTAAACAAAATAGCAATGTCGATATTTCGCTAATGCCATATAAAAAAGCTATTCAAAAAGGCGCAACTGCATTGTTCGGAGAAAAGTATGAAGATGAGGTGAGGGTTGTTGAGATGGGTAAAAATAATAATAAAACAATTTTTTCTATGGAGTTATGTGGTGGAACGCATGTTAATAAAACAAATGATATTAAAGATATTAAAATAACTAAACAGTCATCTGTGGCTTCAGGTATAAGACGAATAGAAGCGTTATGTGGTAGTGATTTGTTTAGTTATATAAAAAATGAAAAAAAACTTTTGCAAATTAAAGAAAAAGAAAAAGAAAACAAAAAAATAGATGATAATTTAAAAGAAAAAAGAAAAATTATTTCATTAGAAGATTCATCAAAAAATATAATTGTAGAAGGAACCGAAAATTCTATCAAATATTATTTTAGAACCATTATAGATCTACCTCCAAATGACTTGCTTCAGGTATTAGATAAAATTAAGCTAGAAACTAAAAGTAAAATAGTGGTTTTGTATGGAGTTTATGAAAATAATATTTCAATTGTTGTAGGTATAAGCAATGATATTTCAGAAAAGATTAATGCATCGGATATTGCCAATGAAATCTCTAGAATTTTAGGTGGAAAAGGAGGGGGTGGAAGACCTGATTTTGCAAGAGCAGGAGGGGGATCAGATACTAAAAAAATTCCTGAAACACATTCATTCATCATTGATAGTTTAAAAAAGATCTAATTTAGCGTAAAAGTGATTAGATTATAAAAATGGTGGTCTCGGCAGGATTCGAACCTGCGACCTTCGGTTTAGGAAACCAACATTCTATCCA
>PBCY01000009.1 GCA_002717245.1 Pelagibacteraceae bacterium | reverse complement strand
GAAAACTTTTCGAATATTCATGTGCTGCATCTAATACAGCCTTATAACCAGCAAGATTACTTTGAGATGATAAAACATCTTTATCTTGAGCCCTTGTTATTCTAGGAATATTTTCTAATGCAAAAGCTGATATTTTTTTTTTATTATATAAAGAATTTTCAGGAGAACCTTTTTTTGGTGATAAAAGTCCCATTAAAATAGTTCCGTTTTTCATTTCATTTAGAATTTTTTTTTCAGGTTTTTGAATTTTTATAACAATGTCACTATCTTTAATTGATTTTTTTACATTTTCAGATACCAAAGCATTTTCTTTTTTATAATCTTCATTTGAATAACCTGATTTAATACCAGCATCTTTTTCAACAAATACTTTGATTCCTAAGTCTAAATATTTTTTTATTTCATCAGGTACAAGAGCTACTCTTTTTTCATTTTCTTGCGTTTCTTTTAAAACAAACAGATTTATCATAATAAGCAAAGTTTAATTATAACTTAAAATATAATATGAAAATGAAAATAAAGATAAATTATAATTATTCAATACTTTCTATAATAATTTATTTAAAAATTATTTTTTTATGATTTTGAAATCATAGGCCCGAGTGTTTGATTTCCAAATATATGCACATGAAAATGTGGTACTTCTTGTCCAGCATTCACTCCATGATTAGCTAATATTCTATAACCATTTTTAACTAAGTGTTGTTCTTCAGCTATCTTTCCTACCGCTTTAAAAAAACCTTCAATTTCATCTTTAGATGCATTCTTAGAAAAATCCGCAAAAGAAATATATTTACCCTTTGGTATAACTAAAATATGTAATTTTGCTTGTGGATTTATATCGTGAAATGCTAGAGCATATTCATTTTCATAAACCTTCTTACAAGGTATTTCTTCTCTTAAAATTTTTGCAAAAATATTATTTTCATCGTAGCTCATGTTTTTTTTCTTTTAGTTTCTGGTTTTTTCATTCTTTTATCTAACTCATTCCAAATATCTTGCGGTTTTATTCCCAATTTAGACCACATAACAACTAAGTGGTATAATAAATCACAACTTTCCTGAACCGCTAATTTTTTTTTACCTTGTATTGCTTCAATTATTGTTTCAGCAGTTTCTTCAGAAACTTTTTGAGCTATTTTATTCATTCCTTTATTAAATAAAAAAGAAGTATAAGATCCTTTTCTTTTTGATTTCTTTCTTTCTTCAACTACCGAAAATAAAATATCTATAATATCGCCGTTATTTTTACTATTCATTTTATATCCTTACTAATATGCCTTTTTGTTTCATTTTATTTTTTACTTGCCTTACAGTATATTTGCCATAATGGAAAATTGAAGCAGCTAAAACTGCTGAAGCTTTTCCAATTTTTATCCCATCAACGAGATGTTTAATATTTCCAACTCCGCCTGATGCAATAACAGGAATATTTACATTATTAGATATTTTTTTTGTTAATTCCAGATCAAATCCTGATTTTGTTCCATCTTTATCCATAGATGTTAAAAGTATTTCTCCAGCTCCTAATTTTTCCATTTTTTTAGCCCAAGTTATTGCATCAATTCCAGTTCTTTTTCTTCCTCCATGAGTATAAATTTCCCATTTATTTTTTTTTATTTTTTTTGCATCTATTGCCACAACAATACATTGGTTTCCAAATTTAGCAGAAGATTCTTGAACAAGTTTTGGATTTTTTATAGCTGCAGTATTTATAGATACCTTATCTGCACCACATAAAAGTAATTTACGAATATCCTTAATTGATCTAACTCCTCCACCAACTGTTAAAGGCATAAAACATTTTTGAGCAGTTTTTTTTACTACATCAAAAATAATATTTCTTTTTTCACTACTAGCTGTAATATCCAAAAAACATAATTCATCCGCTCCTTGTTTATCATATATTTGAGCTTGTTTTACTGGATCTCCTGCATATTTTAAATTTATAAAATTAGTTCCTTTAACTACTTTTCCATCTTTTACATCTAAACAGGGTATAATTCTTATTTTTAACATATTATTTTTTTAATAATTCATTAGCTTTTAAAATATCAATTTTTTCTTCATAAATAGCTCTACCACAAATTACTCCTTCTATTCCTTTTTTTTCATTATCTTTTAAAATTTGTAAATCGTTTAAACTAGTCACGCCGCCAGATGCTATGATTGGTTTTTTGAAAATATTTATATTATTTAAAATAAAATCTATATCTATTCCATCCATTGCCCCATCTTTACTTATATTTGTACATACAATTGAGGCATAATTACAATTATAAAATTCCTTAGATATATCTTTTGCAGTTAAATTTGTTTTTTTTACCCAACCTTCAATTGCTAAATTATTTTTTATTAAATCAACTCCTAAAATAATTTTTTTAGGATATTTGTTTATAGCTTCTTTAACTAAATCAGAATTATTAGCTATTAAAGAACCTACAACTAATCTTTCTACTCCTATTTCAAACCATTTATCAATTGTTTCTAAATTCCTAATTCCTCCACCTAATTGAATTTTAACATCTACAGACGAAATTATTTTTTTTATAATTTCTTTATTTATACTTTCTCCTTTTACTGCTCCATCCAAATCAACTACATGTATCCAATCACAACCTTTTGATTCAAAAATTTTAGCTTGATTTAAAGGGTCTTTATTAAATATTGTAGCTTGATTCATTTTACCTTTTACTAATCTAACGCAACTACCATCTTTAATATCTATTGCTGGAAATAAAATCATTTTAATAATTCCAATTAATAAAATTTTTTAAAATCTCTAATCCTATCTTTTGACTTTTTTCAGGATGAAATTGTGTTCCAATTATATTTTCACTACCAACTATAGCAGTAATATTTTGTTTATAATCACAAACTGCTAAAATATTTTTTTTATTTTTACAAATAAAATTGTAGCTGTGCACAAAATATGAATCAAATTTTTTTCTTTTTATTACAGGATGGTTGATAATTGTTTTCACTGTATTCCAACCCATATGAGGAATTTTTATTTTATTTTTTTTTTTTATTTTTATAACTTTTCCTTTTATCCAATTTAAGCCTTTATGATTTCCTTTTTCTTTTCCTTCTGTAGCTAACAATTGCATACCTACACAAATTCCTAAAAATGGTTTTTTTCTTATAAGAACTTCTTTGTTTAAAGTATCAATCATTCCAGATATTGATTTAATACCTTTCATACAATCAGAAAAAGTGCCTACTCCAGGTAAAACTATCTTATCTGCTTGTAACAAATCTTTAGATTTTGTAGCTATAAAAACTTTATTTTTTTTATTAAATTTTGATGATAACTCTAAAGCTTTATAAGCTGATTGTAAATTTCCAGACCCATAATCTATTAAAGCAATTTTCACTTTTTTTTATAATTTACCTTTTGTTGAAGGAATCTTTCCTTTTTCTCTAGGATCGATAGAAATAGCTTCTCTTAAAGAACGNGCAAGCCCTTTATAACAAGTTTCAATTATATGATGGTTATTATCACCGTATAAATTTTCAATATGCAAAGTTAAACCTGCTGCTTGAGAAAAAGCTTGAAACCATTCTTTAAATAATTCGCTATCCATTTTTCCTATTTGTTTATTAGTAAATTTAACTTTCCAAATCAAATAAGGCCTATTTGACAAATCAATACTAACTCTTGTTAAAGTTTCGTCCATAGGAATAAAAATATTACCAAATCTTTTTATAGATTTTTTATCTCCTAATGCTTTAGATATAGCTTCTCCTAAAGCTATCCCTGTGTCTTCAGTAGTATGATGATCATCAACTTTTAAATCTCCTTTTGCTTTTAAATTTATATCAATAAGACTATGTTTTGATAATTGTTCTAACATATGATCTAAAAAACCAATACCAGTTGAAATATTAAATTTACCCTTACCATCTAGGTTAATTTTAACTGAAATATTAGTTTCNCTAGTTTTTCTATTTATTTTTGATTTTCTCATTTTTTTTTTAAAAATAGTCTTACATTACGAGAAAAATACATTATTTATCCAATAGTAACAAATATTATAAATTGTAATGATAAAACAAAATTCAAATAATAATATGCATGGTACAACAATTTTAGCTGTAAGAAGAAAAAATAATGTTGTTATAGCAGGAGATGGTCAAGTAAGTCTTGGNAATACTGTTATGAAATCTAATGCTGTAAAAGTAAGAAGATTGGCTAATAATAAGGTAATTGCAGGTTTTGCTGGTGCAACTGCAGATGCATTTACACTTTTTGAAAGATTAGAAGGTAAATTAGAAAAACACCAAAATCAATTAACTAGAGCTTGTGTAGAATTAGCAAAGGATTGGCGAACAGATAGATATTTGAGAAGATTAGAAGCAATGATGGCGGTTGCTGATAAATCTGTATCATTAATTGTTTCTGGAACCGGAGATGTTGTTGAACCAGAAGATGGTTTGATAGGAATTGGTAGTGGAGGAGTTTATGCTTTAGCTGCTGCTAGAGCACTTATGGAACAAGACAAACTTAGTGCCGAAGAAGTTGCAAAAAAAGCTATGNCTATTGCCTCTGATATATGTATTTATACAAATTCTAATTTCACAATAGAAAAATTATAAATTATGGACGATACAGTAAATAAAAATTTTGTTAACAAAACAATAAAAGAAAAAGAAAGCTATACGCCCAAAGAAATAGTTAAAGAATTAGATAGATATATTATCGGCCAGAACGAAGCAAAAAAAGCTGTTGCGCTTGCCTTAAGAAATAGATGGAGAAGACAAAGAGTCCCTGATGAATTAAAAGAAGAAATTTTACCAAAAAATATTTTAATGATAGGCCCAACTGGAGTTGGAAAAACAGAAATATCAAGAAGGCTTGCTAAATTAGCCGAGGCTCCTTTTCTTAAAGTAGAAGCAACAAAATTTACTGAAGTAGGTTATGTAGGAAGAGATGTTGAACAAATAGTTAGAGATTTAATACAAATCTCTATAACAATGACTAAAGAAAAATTAAGAAATAAAGTAAAAAAACAAGCNCAAGATAATGCNGAAGATAGAGTTTTAGATGCATTAGTAGGAAAAAATGCAAGTTTAGAAACTAGATCTAAATTTAAAGCTCAACTCAAAATGGGAAAGCTAGATAAAAAAATTATAGAAATAGATCTAATTGATAGTCCAAGTGGAGGTGGTCTTCCAACTTTAGATATTCCTGGAATGCCAGGTAGCCAAGTTGGTATGATAAATTTAAATGAATTACTTGGAAAAGGCATGGGTAAAAAAACAAAAAAGAAAAAAATGACTATAGAAAAAGTATATAAACCTCTAATGGAAGAAGAATCTGACAAATTAATAGATCAAGAAAAAATAATTTCTAATGCTATTAAAGATGTTGAGGAAAATGGAATAGTTTTTTTAGATGAAATGGATAAAATCTGTGCACGTTCTGAAAGAGTAGGAGGAGATGTTAGTAGAGAAGGGGTACAAAGAGATCTGCTTCCAATAATTGAAGGAACAACTGTATCAACAAAATATGGCCCAATAAAAACAGATCATATTTTATTCATAGCTTCTGGAGCATTTCATTTATCAAAACCCTCTGATTTACTTCCAGAACTACAAGGAAGACTGCCTATAAGAGTTGAATTAAATGCTTTAACTAAAGATGATTTTATAAAAATTTTAAATGAACCGGAAAATAGTTTAATAAAACAATATAAAGCTTTATTAAAAACAGAAAAAGTTGATTTAGATTTTGGAAAAGATTCTATAGAAGAAATTGCTAAATTATCAACTGAAATAAATTCAAATGTTGAAAATATAGGGGCTAGAAGACTTCATACAGTGCTTGAAAAATTAGTTGAAAACATTAGTTTCAATGCTTCAGAAAATAAAGGAAAAAAAATAAAAATTACTTCTAAACAAGTAAAAGATGAAGTTGGAAAACTTGCTAAAAATGTAGATTTAAGCAAATTTATTCTTTAAAAATTAATCAAATTTTTTTAAAAAAATATAAATAGCACCCTGNCCACCATGCTTTTTTGAAGCATGATTTACAGCTAAAATTTTATTTCTTAAATCTTTAGAATTTAACCACGTTAAAATATTACTTTTTATAACACCTTGCTCATCTTTACCTTTACCAGTGATTACCAAAATTAATCTATAATTCTTTTGTATTGATGAACTTATAAATTCTTTTAACAAACTTTTTGCCTCAATTTGATTATAACCATGAAGATCTAATTTATTTTCTATAAAAACATTACCTTTTGAAAAATTTCTAATATTTTTTTTACTTATAGCAGTTCCTTCACCAAACTTTAAATCTTTAAGATTATCATTTATTTGATTAAAAATTTTATTAGAAATATTTTTTTCTTTTTTTTTTGATGATTTATTTAAATTTTCTGTAAAAAGATTCCACAAGACTTCATCTTCTTTTGATAAATTTTTTTTTTTATTATTATTCAGCTTTTGTTACGATAAGCTTCCAATTTGGATCATTAGATTTTAAATCTTTAGAAAACGTCCAATAATTAGTATGATTTTCTATATACTCATCGTTCCCCTTTAAAACTTTACCATCTTTATTTTTTAACAAATTTACCTGTTCTGATACAAATTTAACTACAATATCAGCTATACTGGATTTAACGTAAATTTTTTCTACTGCTGCACTTTTAATTGAAATTAAAGTATGTTCTAAAGTATATTTTTTTTTTACTCTAGATTTAATTTCATTAGAAAAAGTAGAAAAAACTTTTGAGTCTAATAAATACTTAATTTTATTTATTTCTCCATTTGCATAAGAATTTATAATTTGTTGGTAAGCATTTTTGGCACCAGCTAAAAATTTTTTTGTAGAAAAAGTTTGATCAAAATAATAAATTTTTTCTAAAGCTGTGCCTTTTTTTAAATTTACTTTATTTTTACTTAAAGATTCATCAAATGATTTTTCTTTTATATCTTCTTTTTCAGATATAGTTTTTTTTTTACCTGAACCTAAAACTGTATCTTGATACATAAAAATATCTTTAGGCCTTTTTTCATTGCCAGTTCTTCTACCTAAAACACTTCTTAATCTAATAATTAAGAATGCTGCAACTAATACAAAAAAAATTAAATCTGGTGTAAAAAATGTATTCATAAATAAATTTATACTTTAAATAAGTTTTAAAGTAAACTGAATGAATAATGTAATTATTTTTTCTAATAAGCAAACATGTTTTTTTTATTTTTTATAGCAATACCAATAATAGAAGTAATTTTATTTATAACCGTAGGTAAACATATAGGTTTATGGAATACTATTTTTATAATAATAATTACGGGAATTATCGGAGCTTTTTTAGTAAAAAGCCAAGGTATTTCTATACTAAACAAAGCAATAGAAGAAGTTAAATTAAACAAAATGCCTTTAATGCCTATATTTGAAGGAATAGCAATTCTTATTGCAGGAGCTTTTTTACTTACCCCCGGTTTTCTTACAGATACCTTAGGTTGTTTTTTATTAATACCTAAAACCAGAAATATATTAATCAAATTAATTAGTTCTTATTTAAAAAAAAAAACAATTTATAAAGAAAAAACAATTTATAATACAAATGAACAAGAAAAAGAAAATAAAACTTTTGAGGGTTCTTATGAAGAAATTGACGAAAATAAAAAAAAAAAGTAGATTTTTTAAACCCTATAGCTAATATGCATAAACAGTAAAAAATGGCAAAAAAAGTAGAAAAAAAACCAGGTAATGTTCCAGAAAATGCACCAGTAGGTCTTTTCATCAACGCGCAATATCTTAAGGATTTATCATTCGAGAATCCTAATCCTCTTGATGCATATAAAGATGCAGAAAAACCTCAAATGAATATTAATGTTAATACTAGAGTTAAAAAACTTCCAGATAACGCATTTGAAGTTACTTTAGATCTTAAAACAGAAGCAAAGAAAAAAGGGGAAAAAATTGCATTTATTGTTGAAATTAGTTATGCAGGAATTTTTACTTTAAACAAAGTTCCACCTGAACATGAAAAACCATTGCTTTTAATTGAAGCTCCTAGAATATTATTTCCATTTGCTAGAAATATACTAGCTGATACTACTAGAGAAGGTGGTTATCCCCCTGTTATGCTAAATCCTATAGACTTTGCTGCTTTATTTCATAAACAAGTAGAAAAAGAAAAACAAGAACAACTAGAAAAAGAAAAACCAAAAAATAAAAAAAATTAATTTAAATTTTACAGTTAAACACTGGAACATTTTTTAAATGTTTATTTAATTTACCAATAATTATATTTTCGAATTTTTTTTCATTAACTTTAGAATATGTATAAATTCCATTTCTATTTTCAAAAGATAAATTATTAATTTTTGTATCATTATTTTCTTTAATAATTTTTTTAAACATTTTTTTTGGGAACCTCATCATTCCAAANCTAATTGAATGAATATTTTTTTCAGGAATACTATTAGCTATTTTTTTGAAAAGTTCTTCATAAATCTTTCCAAAGTTACAAGCTGGAACAATAGGATCAAATCTTAAACCTATTTTCCACCCTTTTTCAACTAATTTTTTCATTGCATCAATCCTTTTTTTTACTGAAGGAACTTTATGCTCAACTAATTTTGAAATATTTTCTGGAGTAAAACTAAATGCAATAACACAATTATTAAATGACTTATATTTTAATATCTTATTTATTTGAATACTTTTTGTTCTAATTTCTAAAACAGCATTTTTATTTTTTTTAAAAATAGGTAAAAAATAATCTACAAATCCTGTTATTCCATCTAATGCTAATGAATCACAATCATAACCTGAAAAAAAGTAATTCTTTTGTGAATTGTTAATTTTTAATTTTTTTTTAATTTCTAAAAAAAAATCTTCATAATTTATAAATAAAAGGTAATGAGCTGACATATGTTTTCCTTGTAAAAAACAATATTCACAATCATAAATACAATTAAGCATATGTGAAAAATAATAATTTTTATCTCCACCGATACCAAAATTTTTTGGTATTTCATGTAATTTCTTACCATCTTTTTTAGCTAAAATTAAAGCAGGTTTATTTTTTTGAACTCTGAAATTTTGAGATTTAATATTAAAAATTTCTCCATAATGATCACAATAAATAACATCAACATTTTTATTAAGCTTTGATAAGATTTTCTTTGTTCTAAAATGATTTTTTACTTGGTTTTCAATATATATTGTTTCTATCATTAAACTTTTAAAAATTCGTTTACTAATTTATTAATAATAATTATTTTAGAATTTATCCAATTTTCTATTTTTTTTGAAGAAATATTTAAAATTGAACTATCTTTATTATCCGATATAACTTTTAAGCATTGTACTTTTTCTGGACCTACAAAATTTCTAGCACCTCTAAAAAAACCAGCAGCTTCCATATCATAAAGATTATTTGTTGTGTATCTAATTTTCGGAAATCTAACAGTTAATAGTGACCCTTTTNTTATTTTAGTTTTCCAAAGTAATGAAGGATACCATGAATACTTATTTTTATTATCAGTAATTTTTGAAATTAATATAATTTCACCAAGTTTGTAATTTTTGTGTCCAGCAATTCCAATATTTAAAAAAAAAGAATTAATATTTGTTTTTCTTGCTAAATAAATTGTAGCATTTTCAGCTTTTTTTTTTCCTATTCCAGAAATTATTAAATTAATCCCTTTTTTTTTGTTTATATAAAATTTTTTTGAATTTTCCTTTAAATTCCAGTATTTAATTAAAGGCATTGCTTCTCTTTTCATAGCAACAACTATATTTATTTCCTTTTTATTTATATTTTTTTTTTTTGTTTTCATAAAAAATAATTTCTTTTTTTTTATTCCTTTTTTTCAAACCATTTAAATATATATCAATTTTTTCTTTTAATTTTTTTTTAACTATACTTTTTTTTTTATTATCTAAAGAATTATTTTTAATTAAATTTTCTAAAGTNTTAATTCTAAATCTGTCCATTCCCCAATATTTTTTTGATAATTGATTTAAATGTCCACCATATTTTATAGTTAATTTCTCATTTAAATACAAAATTGGAAATTTAACTAATATTCTAAGCCAAAGATCATAATCNTCACATACAGGTAAACTTTCATCAAATAGGCCTATTTTTTTGAAAATTTTTTTATTAANAATTACGCTTGATGGCGAAATTTTACATATATCTAAACATTTATCGAATATAAAACCCCCAAATTTTTGATGTTTTTTATGTTGATTAATTTTCGAACCATTTTTAATCCATACTTCATCTGTATGGCAAATTTCATATTTAGAATATTTTATTAAATAATTAATTTGTTTTTCTAATTTTTTAGGATGCCACCTATCATCTGAATCTAAAAAAGCTACCCATTCATAAGATGATAATTTTATACCTTTATTTCTAGCTGAACTAACACCTTTATTACGTTGTTTAAAAAATCTTATTTTAGGATATTTTTTTTTTATAAAATCTAAACTTTTATCACTTGAACCATCGTCAATAATGATTAATTCTAAATTTTGATAAGTTTGACTCAAAACACTATCAATTGCATTTGTTAAAAAGGCTTTTCTGTTATAAGTTGGAATAATTACAGAAACGTTATACATTTTTTAAATTTATGAATAAAACCATTCTATTATATTATTTTTTTTTTATTTTTACTTTTCTATTTTTAGAAATTTCATTTATTAAAGCAGATGAACTACCGCCAAATACCGAAGAAAGAAAAGGCTTTAAAAAATTAGATACAAATGATGATGGAAAAGTAAGTTATGAAGAATTTCAAAAAATAAGACAAAAAAGATTTAATAGATTAGATTTAAACAATGATAAAATTATAACTCAAGATGAGTTTAACTTAAGAAGTCAAAAATTTTTTTTAGAAATAGATCAAAATAAAGACGAATATTTAACAAAAAAAGAAATGTTTAAAAAAAGAAAGAAAATGAGAAATATTCTTGAGTAATAATTATTTAATTTTATAAAGACAAAACTCACCACATGATGGCCTACTTAATTTTATTGAATAAACATTAGAATATTTCTTTTTTAATTGCTTACCAATCCAAGAAGAAATATTTTCTAAAGTGGGTAATCCAATTTCTTTAATATCATTAATACATTTGTGATCTAATTTTTTTTTTATTTCTTTCAAAGATTCGGATACTTTATCAAAATCTGTTACCCATTGATTATTTTTATTTTTTTTTCCATAAAAAGTAACTTCAACTACAAATGAATGNCCATGTATTTTTCTATAAATATGACCTTTCGGCATATTAGGAAAAAAATGTGCAGCTTCAAATGTAAATTGCTTTGTTATTTCAAATATATCAGTCATCGTATACCAATCATTTTATGAAGTTGTAAACTAACATTCCACTTTTTATTTTTATTACAATATTCATAAGTTTTTTTTATATTTTCTTTAAGATTTGGTCCGTCCATTGGTTGTAAAAAAAAATATTTAAATTTTAAATTTTCTAAATTTTTTGGATTTATTTTTTTTTGAGGNAAAACCAATTTTAATTCATCTCCTTTTTTTAAAATAAAATTATCTTTATGCTTGGGGCTAACACAAACCCAATCTATTTCACATGGTAATTTAAGTGTTCCGTTTGTTTCTATACCTATTTCAAAATTATAATTTTTTAGAAAATTTATTAATTTTTTATCTAATTGTAATAATGGTTCACCACCAGTGAAAACAACATATGGTTTATTATTAATATTTTTTGATTTCCATAATGAAATTATTTTTTTTCCTAACTCTAGTTCGCTAATAAATTTGCCGCCATTTATACCATTTACTCCAACAAAATCTGTGTCACAAAAATTACATTTTGCTAATTTTCTATCTTTTTCTTTTCCTGACCATAAATTACAACCAGAAAAACGACAAAATACACTTGGCCTTCCTGAAAAAGCACCCTCTCCTTGTAAAGTGTAATATATTTCTTTTACATTATACATTTTTTCTAAAAACTAGAATAGGATCAATTATTTTAGCTTGTTTAAAACCTATGTCTCTTAAAATACATGCATGACATTTTCNGCATCCTCCTTTTTTTCCATCATAACATGTATGTGTTTCACTAAAAATTTTATTAAATTCTTTCATATTTTTACATTTTTTTATAGCTATTTTAACACTTTCCTTTTTTGTTAATTTCATTAATGGAGTTTTAATCTTAATAACTTTTTTTTTTCCAAAAATTCCTAAATTTAAAGATTTTTCAATACTATCAATAAAAATTTTTCTACAATCAGGATACCCTCCGTAATCTTCTTCNCAAACTCCTGTATATATNGTTTTACAATTACGTAATATAGCCCTGTTACTAGCAATAGTTAAAAATAATATATTTCTAGATGGAATAAAAGTTGGTTCAATTCCTTTAGTCATTTCAGTTTTAGAATTATATTTTGTTATTTTTTTTTTTTTGTTAATTATAGGAGAAGTACTTTTTAAAGTATTTTTAATATTTATAACTTCATGTGATTTAAAATTTAATAATTTAGCAATTTTAATAGCTGAATTTATTTCAATTTTATGTTTCTGACCATAATTAAATGTAACTCCATGCAATTCCTTACATTCTAATCTTGCAAATAAAGCAGTAGTTGTGGAGTCTTGTCCACCAGATAAAATCACTAATCCATTATTTTTCATTTTTTTTTTTAAAGTTAAGAGAAGCTGAATTAATACAATAACGTAAACCTGTAGGTTTTGGTCCGTCCGAAAAAACATGCCCTAAATGTGAATCACATTTTGAGCAAACAACCTCTATCCTTTCCATCCCTAAAGACGAATCTTTTATTTCTTTAATATTTTTTTTATCTATTGGTTTAAAAAAACTTGGCCATCCAGTTCCTGAATCAAATTTTGAATCAGATGAAAATAATTCTGTTTCACAATAAATGCAATTGTAAAATCCTTTTTTTTTAAAATCCCAATACTTTCCAGTAAATGCTTGTTCAGTTCCTTTTTCTCTGCAGATATGATATTGCTCAGGAGTTAATTTTTTTTTGATAACCATTCTCACGAATTTTTTTTTTTTTTTTGACAATAGTAGCATATAACTTAACCTAAAAAATATAAATAATAAACTTCAGGAGATTTAGAATGAATGTAAAATGGAATGAAAAGACATGTATACATGCAGGAGAATGTGTAAAAAATCTTCCTAATGTTTTCAAAGTAGTAGACAAAAAATTTGTTATTGATAAAAATGCTGCTACTGAAGATGAAATTAAACGTGTTACAGGTCTGTGTCCATCTGGGGCATTAACTATTGATGATTAAGATAATATAATAGAAAATTATTTTTTTCTCTGTTATAAAATAGTATGTATTCAATTTTAGCAGACATAGTTGTTTGCATTCACTTTGCATTTGTTTTTTTTGTAGTTTTTGGTGGTTTAATTTATTATCTGTGGCGAAACTGTCCTTATTTACATATACCTGCTGTTTTTTGGGGTTTTTGGGTTGAGTTAAGCGGTTCTGTTTGTCCTTTAACACCTCTTGAAAATTGGTTGACTGAACTTGGTGGAGGATCAAGTTATAGATCCAGTTTTATAGAACAATATATAATTCAATTTTTATATCCAACTGATTTAGATCAAAATACTAAATATTATTTAGCAGGTGGTTTAATTGTTATTAATTTAATTATTTATATTCATATCATGAGAAAAAGAAGTAGAAAAAAAAACATGAGTGTTCATGATAGAATTAATGAAAGAGCTCAGGATCAAGAAAAAAAATCATTTTTTTAATTTTTTAAAAAAAAATAATTATGTTGATATGGTGAATATTTTTCTTTAACTTCAGGAATCCATTTCTTAAAATTTTCAATTCTGTTTTCACTAGATGGGTGAGTGCTCATAAATTCAGGAGGTGATCCTCCTTTTTCTTTTGCATGTGCTGCCATTCTTTCCCACAATTTAATTGTCTCATTAGGATCATAACCAGCTATAGTCATAAAAATTAATCCTAAATAATCTGATTCTGCTTCCTGTTTCCTACCAAATGGTAAAAAAATTCCATATGTTCTAAGTAAATTATAAGCTGTTTTTGTACTTCCTTGAAGAGTTGTTCCGGTAGCAGTTTGTGCTACAGAAGTTGCAACATCTAATAATAAAGCCTGGCTCATTCTCTCATTTCCATGACGGCCGATAACATGGGCCATTTCATGAGCCATTATTGCTGCAATTCCATCTTCATTTTGTGCTATTTCTAAAATCTTAGTATAAAATGTTATTTTACCTCCTGGCATTGCCCAAGCATTTACTTGATCTTCTTTTACTAAATTTACTTCCCAATTAATTTTTTTAGTTGGATCTTCTTTATTTTCTAAAATAAAATATTGATGAATCGCATCTTCTATATTTTTAGCTATAGTTTGTAATTCTTGATTTTGAGAATTACTCTTAGAAATAACATTAGCCTTACTTAAAAATTGCTGATAAGCTTTTGCACTTTGTTTATTTATATAGCTATCTGGTAAAAGTATTAATTGTTTACGATCACTTACTGGTACTGTTTCACAGCTAATTAAAAAAAATAAAAATAAAATAGTAAGAATCTTTTTCATAATTTATTATAAAATAAAAAAAATAAATGAATTTAAAAATATTTAATACTTTATCAAAAAAATTAGAACCTTTTGTTCCTTTAGGTGAAACAGTAAAAGTATATGGTTGTGGACCAACAGTTTATAACCACCCACATATCGGAAATGCAAGACCCGCAATAATAGGGGATATATTGGTTAGAATTTTAAGAAATAACTATAAAAAAGTTGTTTATGTAAGAAATATTACAGATATTGATGATAAAATTAATAAAAAAGCAAAAGAAGATAAAGTTCCGATAGAAGTAATCGCATTAAAATATACAAAAATTTATCAAGAAAATATGCGTGCTTTAAATGTATTACCTCCAGATATAGAACCAACTGTTACTCAGAATATACATTCGATAATAAAAATGATTTCTACTCTTTTAGAAAAAAAAAATGCTTACGAAGCAGAAAATCATATTTTATTTCATGTACCTTCATTTAAAAACTATGGAGAACTATCAAAAAGAAAAAAAGATGAAATGATAGAAGGAGCTAGAGTTGAAGTAGCACCATATAAAAAAGATCCTATGGATTTTATTTTATGGAAACCTTCTACAAAAGATCAGCCTGGATGGGATAGCCCATGGGGAATAGGAAGACCTGGTTGGCACATTGAGTGTTCTAGTATGATAGAAACTTATTTAGGTGAAACTATTGACATACATTTAGGTGGAAATGATTTAATTTTTCCACATCACGAAAATGAAATTGCTCAAAGCAAATGCGCTCATGATGGTAAACCTCTTAGTAAATATTGGATACACAATGGGTTTATTTCTATGGATAAAGAAAAAATGTCTAAATCTATAGGTAATATTGTTCTAATTAATGATATTTTAAAAAAACATACAGGTGAGGTAATTAGATTTGCAATGTTATCAGCTCATTATAAGCAACCTTTAAACTGGAATGAAAATTTATTAATCCAAGCAAATAAAAATTTAGAAAATCTTTATAATATTATTGGAGATGAAAAAAATTTCAAAAATATTACACCTCCAAAAAAATTTTTTGATGCGCTTTTAAATGATTTAAATACACCAGAAGCAATTAAAGAATTATTCAAATTAGCAAAAGAAAATTCTAAAGACCAATTAAAATCAGCAGCAAATTATTTAGGTATTTTACAATTAACGAAAACAGAATGGATTAATCAAAAGAAAAAAATTAAAAATCTTGATGAAAAAAAAATAGAAAAATTAATTAATGACAGAAATAAAGCAAGAAAAGAAAAAAAATTTGCTGAAGCTGATAAAATTAGAGATAAGCTTATAGCCGATGGTATTATACTTGAAGACTCGCCCGCTGGAACTAAATGGAGAATTATTAATTAAAATATGAAATCAATATTATTTATAACATTTATATTAATGATGTTTTTTTTGTATCAGTTAATTAAGAATAAAAAAAAAGAAAGAAAAGAAAAAATAATTGATGCTGAATACGAAGATTTAGATAATAAAAAAAAGAATTAAACTGTTGCTTGTTCTCTTACTCTTAAAGTATTTTGTGAACCATGAACAAGATTCCAAAATTTTTTCATTTCAGGTTTATAAAATCTTTTTATAGAAAATTCTTGTAAATCAAAATTATTAATTTTAATTTTTCTTTTTAAAATTAAATTAGATAATATATCGCCAAAGATTGGGGCATATTTAAAAGCTTGTCCTGCTCCTAAACAATGATAAAGATTACTGACATCTTTATCCTTTCCTAAAATAAACTTCAAATCAGGAGTAATATCAAAAAAAGTTAAATATCCGCCATTAAATACATACGGATTAGCATAAGGGAATCTATCTCTAATCATCTCAGCATATTTATTAGTCTCTGCATATGATGCAGTATAATTTGAAGAATCAAAAAAAACATCGGCACCTTTCATAGATGTTGGTTCTTCTGCAAAACTTCTAGCTATAGAAGCAGGGGATCTGTCTCTAGGTTGATGTATATGTAATTCACCATCTTTCCAACTTCTAAAATATGATAAATTTATATAATCAGCAATTATAGGAAAATCCTTAGGCAACTTTCTTTTACTTACTAACCAATTTGAAACATAAACTGGTTGTAAACTAACAGGTATTTTAACATTTATGCTATCAAAAATTTGTGGAGACCAACCACCTGCAGCATTAACAATATTTTCTGCAAAAATTGTACCATGGTTAGTTTTAATCCTTTTTATTTTATCCGAAGTCTGTAATTCAAACCCTGTTACTCTTGTATTTTCTTTTAATTTAATATTATTAATTTCTACAGCATTATACATAGCATTTCTAACTTTTATTGGATCAAACAACATAGCATTTGGTTCATGAAAATATATTTCTTGCTCTTCATTAATTCTTATAAAATCATTAGTAAGCGACTTAATTTCTTTCGATTTTATTTGGTAAAAATCAATATGATTTTTTTTTAAGTTCTTTTCTAAATCTCTCCACGTCTTTGCGGCTTCTTTTTTATCATTTCTAGCAATCCAAATTGCCCCTGGAGTTTCAGGAAATAAATCAATGCCCCAATGATCCTTTATATTTCTCCACATTTCATTTGCTTGTTCAGCAAAACTTGCTGCTTGTATGGAGGCATTAGCTGAACGAATTATACCACTGTGTCTTGAACTTATTCCTCCTGCTAAGACGCTTTTTTCTAAAATACATACACTTGAATTATTTGAATTATTATTAAGTTTTTTTGATAAAGATATTGCAGTGGCAACACCTAAACATCCTCCACCTATTACAACTGTGTGATATTTTTCACTCATTTATTTATTAAATAATTGATTCCAACATTATTAATTCAAAAAATATTGAGAATAATACAAGAATTAACCATATTTAGTAATTGATTGTCTCAAAAAGAGTAATCGATTTTTTAATAAATTTTGCCCATTTTATGCCATATTTATCGACTAATTTTTTAAGTATCAGTGGAGGAATTTAATATGACTTGGTATACACCAAAAGTAGCAGAAGTAGCAGTTGGTCTTGAAATCAACAGTTATGCTTGTGCTGAAGTTTAAAGAAAATGCCCTTAATTTTTTTAAGGGCCTTTTTCTATATTGATTAATTAAAAAAAAAAGATAGTTACTTATGGATGACAACTAAACTTCCAGAAATAATTCCTATTTTCCCTTTAGAGAACATTCTGTTTTTACCAAATGTAAATTTGCCTTTATATATATTTGAAGAAAGATATTTAAATATGACAAATGATGCTCTAAAAACTAATAAAATAATTGGAATGATACAAATTGCAAATTCAAATAACAGAATTTATAAAGAATTATTTCCTATAGGATGTGCTGGTAAAATTGTTTTTTATGAAAGAACTACTGATAATAAAATACTTTTAATTTTAAATGGATTAAAAAGATTTAAAATTAAAAAAGAATTATCGCTTAAATCTGGATACAGAAGAATAATTCCTGATTGGGAAACATTTAAAAATGATAATAATAAATTATTAGAAAAAAATGATAAAGAAAGATTACTTCAAAATATTAAACATAATGTAAAAACTATTAATAGTAAATTTTTTGAAAAACAATTAAATCAAATATCAATAAATGAAATTGTACAAATAATAGCTAGAGAGTTTTCATTTTCTAATATTGAAAATCAAAGTATTATTGAAAGCAAAGATACAACTTCAATGGTAAGTCTTTTAATTAAATTATTACAAAAATCTCTTTTTTCAGAAGAAAATAAGTCTATACACTAAATTTTTGTTGGATTAGGTAATCCTTTATATACTTTTTTTGGATTAAAAATTTTCTTTTTTTCTTTAAAGATTATTTTTATTTTATTTTTTTTCATAGATACAGATCTATAAAAACAAGATTTATATCCTACATGACAACTTGCTTTTGTAGAAACTTTAACCCATATAGCATCTTGATCATCATCAATTCTAATTTCTTTTACTTTTTGTATAAATCCACTATTAGATCCTTTATGCCAAATTACTTTTCTAGATCTACTCCAATAATGAACCTCTTTAGTTTGTAATGTTTTTTTTAAAGCCTCTCTATTCATATAACCATGCATTAATACATTGCCGTTTTTATAGTCGGTAGTAATTACTGGTATTAACCCTAATTTGTCAAATTTAGGAGCTAAATCTTTACCTTCTTCAACTTGTTTTATTGATTTTCTTTTTATAAACATAATCTGATATTTCGCCTGGTCTTGTAAACCATATATTTTTCTTTTTTTTATGATTTTTTACATATTCAAGCATTTTTTTTAAATATTTAAATCTAAAAGGTTGTCCTACAATAAAAGTATGTAAAGAAAGACCACATACTACCGGATACTTTTCGGATTCTTCTAATAAAATATCTAATTGATCCATAAACATTTTTGCAAATTGATCAGGAGTATGATGACGATATAACATAGCTGGGGCATCATTTATTTCAACTGGATATGGAATAGATAAGATTTTTCCTTTTTTAGTTTTCATCCAAATAGGTTGATCATCCATGGGCCAATCCATTAAATATTTATAACCATTTTCTTGTAGAAGATCTGGTGTATGATGACTTTCAGAAATCCATGGGCCCATCCAACCTTTTGGTTGTTTACCTTCATTTTTTTTTATTGTTTCTGTTGCTTCTAAAATTAATTTACGTTCTTTTTCTAATGATAGTTCTCCTTGACTCTCAGCATTTGTTCTACCATGACCAATGATTTCATCTTTTCTTTTTCTAATTTTTTTAATAATTTCTAAACCATGATCATAAACAGAAGAATTTACTAAATGACAAGCTGGCAACTTAAGTTTATCTATAAGATCAAAAAATCTCCATATTCCTACCCTTAATCCATACGCAGTCCATCCATAATTTCTTACATCTGGCTGAGGGGTAGTATAAGAAGGTGTATGGATTTTTCCTTCACCAAAAGAAAATCTTTCTATATTCATGGCAATATAAAAAGCCAATTTTTTTTTTTTTGGCCAAGAAAATTTTTTTCTACTTACTATAGATGAATATGGATATCTATTATGGTGTTTTAGTTTCAATTTTAATTTTTTAAATTTGAAATAATTATAACTGCTAATTTAACAAAAGTTTTTTTTTTTTCTACTTAGATTTCAAGTAAATTGTGCCGCAATATTGACATGTAATTTGTTTTTTATCACCGAAATTATAATATACTGCTGGATGACCTAAATTGTCATCTCCACCAGAACAACTTATTACATTTATATCAGATTCAATTTTTTTTATGATTTTTTTATCTTTACTTAAATTTTTAATAATCATTTATTATTTGATCCGTTACCATTAGTTCCCATTGATTGAAAAAATTCAGAATTATTTTTAGTTGCTTTTAATTTTTCTATTAAAAAATCCATTGCATCTCCTGTTCCCATTGGCAAAAGAATTCTTCTTAAGATATGCATTTTTTGTAATGTTGGGCCATCAACTAATAATTCTTCTTTTCTTGTTCCAGATTTAGCAATATCCATTGCTGGAAATGTTCTTTTTTCAAATAATTTTCTATCAAGCAAAATTTCAGAATTACCGGTACCTTTAAATTCTTCAAAAATAACTTCATCCATTCTTGATCCTGTATCCACTAAAGCAGTTGCAATAATAGTTAAGGAACCTCCTTTTTCAATATTTCTTGCAGCACCAAAGAATCTTTTAGGTCTTTGTAAAGCATTAGAATCAACTCCTCCAGTTAAAACCTTACCAGAACTAGGAATAACTGTATTATAAGCTCTAGCCATTCTAGTAATAGAATCTAAAAGAATCACAACGTCTTTATTATTTTCTACAAGTCTTTTTGCTTTTGCTATAACCATATCAGCAACTTGAACATGTCGAGACGCAGGTTCGTCAAAAGTAGAACTTACCACTTCACCTTTAACATTTCTCTGCATATCAGTAACTTCTTCAGGTCTTTCGTCTATTAATAAAACTATTACTATTGCTTCAGGATGATTTTGTGTAATAGAATTAGCTATATTTTGAAGCATTACTGTCTTTCCAGCTTTTGGTGGTGAAACTATCATTGCTCTTTGGCCTTTGCCTATAGGAGCTATAACATCTATAACTCTAGGAGTTAAATCCTTAGGTTTTGTGTCCTCAATTTCTAAAGTTAGTTTTTCTTCTGGATATAAAGGAGTTAAATTATCAAAATTAATTATATGTCTTTTTTTTTCTGGATCTACATCATTAGTTGTATTAACTTTTAAAAGAGCAAAATATCTTTCAGAATCTTTGGGTGATCTTATTTCACCTTCTACATTATCTCCCGTTCTTAAATTAAATTTACGTACTTGGCTTGGGCTAACATAAATATCATCTGGCCCAGGTAAATAATTAGATTCGGGTGATCTTAAAAAACCGAAGCCATCTTGCAAGGTTTCTAATACCCCTCCACCTTCAATAATAATATTTTTTTCTGCTAAAACTTTTAATATAGCAAAAAGCATATTTTGTTTTTTTAATGCACTTGGATTATCTACCCCAACTTTTTCAGCATAAGCTAAAAGCTCCTGGGGTGGCATTTTTTTTAAATCATGTAAATTTACTTTTTCAGATGCCAATGTATTTATATTTGTGAATAAGATTCAATTTTTTCTGATTTTTAAAAAGATTAATTGGTAGAAACCAATATATAGTAATTAATATTTATAATGTCAATACTTAAAAAGGTTTCAAATAAACTAATAAAATTATTACTATTAATAATATTGTGGGCACCTCATTAATTATTTTATAAAATTTTTTTGAATTAGTATTTTTATCAAGAAAAAATTTTTTTCTATATATAGCTAATAAATGATGTACTACTAATAATAAAAAAACACCAAATAATTTAAAATAAATCCATTTTTCACTCCAATTTATTATTCCATCTATTTTTATTAAAAGAATTCCAAAAAAAATCGTAAGTATCATAGCCGGGGTCATAATATATTTTTGTAATCTATATTCCATAATTTTTAACATTTCAGATGCTTCTGAATTTTTCTTCACTGTAGTATGATAAACAAATAGTCTGGGCAAATATAATAAAGCTGCCATCCAAGCAACCATTGATATTACATGGAATGCTTTTATTAAGAGATAATTATTATTTAAAAAAAGTATAAAATTTTGCATTAATTTTTTTTTACCAACCTTTAGTATTGTTTATGATAACATCTGAAAGCATTTCTAAATGATCTGGATTATCATTTAAACATTTAATATAATTATATTCTTCACCGCCCGCTGATAAAAAATTATTTTTATTTTCAACATCAAGTTCTTCTAAAGTTTCTAAACAATCAGAACTAAAACCTGGAGATAAAATATGAATTTTTTTTACACCTTCCGAAGGTAACTTTTCTAATGTTTTATCAGTATAAGGCTGTAACCACTCATCAGGACCGAACCTAGATTGAAATGTGGTTATATAATCTTTTTCTTTGAGTTTTAATTTTTCAATTACTAGTCTGGTTGTTTTTTGGCAAAAGCAATGATACGGATCTCCTTTTAATAAATATTTTTTTGGTATTCCGTGATAACTAAAAATTAATTTTTGTGATTTTCCAAATTTTTTCCAACTTTTTTTTATACTATTTATTAAACAATTTATATATAAAACATTTTCATAATAATTATTAATAAATCTTATTTCAGGAATCCATCTCCATTTTCTTAAAATATCCGTAACTTTATCAAATGTACTTCCTGTTGTGGCCGCACAATATTGAGGATAAAGAGGGAAGATTAATATTTTTCTACAACCCTGATCTCTTAGTTTTTCTAATCCTTTTTTTATACTAGGATTTCCATATCTCATAGCTATTTCAATTTTAAAATTTTTATATTTTTTTTTAATAATTTTATTAATACCTTTTTTTTGTTTTTCTAACATTACTAACAAAGGGCCGCCTTCTTTTTTCCAAATTGATTTATATAATTTTGCTACTTTTTGAGGTCTTACTTTTAATATAATTCCTCTTAAAATTATTTGCCAAATTAATTTAGGAACCTCTATTACTCTAGGATCTGAAAGAAACTCTTTAAGATAAATTCTTAATTCTTCCTTTTTTGGCTTGTCGGGCGTTCCTAAGTTTGTAATTAAAATACCAATATTTTCTTTTGATCCGTGTTTATAGTCTTTTTCACCTTCATATTTCATTTTTGAAATTCCTCACAATTTTTATAAGTTTTTCTACATTTTTTATTGGTGTTCCTGGCATTATTCCGTGTGACAAATTAAAAATAAATGGTTTTTTTGAAAATTTACGTAATATTTCTTTTGTTTTTTTTTCTAATTTGTTTCCACCATTAAATAATGTTTTTGGTGATAGGTTTCCTTGTATAATTTTTTTTTCTTGGATTTTCTTTATTTCTTTTAATTTAATATCTTCTCCAACGCTTATGCAATCTATATTTTTGTTTATATATTTTATATAATTTTTTCCTACGTTTCGCGGAAAAACTATAATTTTTATTTTTGGTTTTTTTCTTTTTATTATATTACAAATTCTAATAATTGGTTTTATTGAATATTCATTTAAATTATTATTATTTAATATTCCAGCCCAGGTATCAAATATTTGTATAATTTCTGCTCCTGCGTTTATTTGTCCTATTGCATGTTCTGCTGTAGCTTTTTCTAATAAATTAAATATTTTTTTTATTTTTATTTTATTTTTATTATAAGAACGAATTATTTTTATATATTCTTTTTTTCTTTCATTATCAAACATAAATAAACTAACAGTTAATGGAGCTCCAACAAATCCTATTAAATTTGTATTTTTATTTAATTTTTTTTTTGTTCTTTTAATAGCTTCATAAACTAATTTTAATTTTTTATTATTTTTTTTTATTGATAGCTTTTTTAACATTTCATCCATACTCATTTTTTCTAATTTTGGTCCTTTACCTTCTTGATAAGATAGTTTTTGTCCTAATGCGTCTGGTATAATAAGTATATCTGAAAAAATTATTGCTGCATCAAATCCAAATCTTTTTATTGGTTGTAACGTTATATTTGAAGCTATTTTTGGGTTATATACCATATTCATAAATCCTTTAGATTCTTTTTTTAATTTTCTAAATTCTGGTAAATATCTTCCTGCTTGTCTCATTATCCATATTGGAAGTTTTTTTGTTTCTTTATTATTTAATATATTTAATAAATTCATTTTTTAACTACTAACACTACTATTATATATTTAAGGTTGTTGTTGTTGTTGTCGAGTTTATATCGATGATAAAAAATTATTAAGAATATATAAAGAAAAAAATAAAATTGTTAGCTTTTTGTTTATAAGTTATAAAAAATTATAATTTATATTTAATTTTTAAAAAAATAAAATAAAAAAAAATATTAACATTGTGGATAAACACAGTTATTTACAATTTTTAACTATGTGGATAAAAGTATTCACATGTTATATTAATGTTGATAAAAAACAATTTTTCCCAAAAAAAAAAAACTATTATTATTTTTTATTAATAACATATTAATATTCACAATTTATTAACAANGATATGAACAAAAAAAATGAATAAATTATTATTAGCATCAACCAGCCCAACAAGAAAAAAAATATTAATTAATGCAGGAATTAAAGTTTTAATTAAAAAACCTTTAATAAATGAAGAAAAAGAAAAAGAAAAATTAAAAAATATTAAAATACCGGAAAAAATTTGTCGAATTTTGGCTAAAAAAAAAGCTATTTTAACTTCTTTAAAATATACTTCATATTTTGTTTTAGGTGTAGATACTTGTTTAATATATAAAAAAAATTTTTTATCAAAACCAAAAACAAAAGAAAAAGCAGAAANTTTGTTAAAAAAATTAAATGGTAAAGAACATAAAATTTATTCAAGTATGTATATTTTTAAAAAAGGAAAAAAAATATGGAATTATAACGATCAAGCTATATTAAAAATAAGAAAATTATCTAATAAGGAAATAAAAAAATATATTAAAAAATTAAAATTAAAAAAAATAAGATCATCTGGTATTTATCAAATTGAAAACTCAGGAGTAAAATTATTTGAAAAAATAAAAGGNGATTATTTTACAATTTTAGGATTACCTTTAATTCCATTATTAAATTTTTTACAAAGAAAGAGAATTTTAATTTGAAAAAAAAATTAGCAATTTTAGGACATCCAATAAAACATAGTCTTTCTCCCAAAATGCATAATTATTGGTTAAAAAAGTTAAATATTAATGGCAATTATAAATTAATTGATACACCATTATCTAATTTTAAANAAAAAATAAATTATTTATCTAAAAAAAATTATAAAGGTTTAAATTTAACAATACCTCTTAAAGAAGAAGCAATAAAATTTTTAAATAAAAAAGATAAAATTGTAAAACTAACTGGCGCAGTTAATGTATTAATTTTTTCAAAAAAAAAAATAGAAGGAAAAAATACNGATGTCTATGGATTTAAAAAATCTTTAATTAATATTGTAAAAAATAAAAAAAAAGATACGGCAATAATTATTGGGGCTGGGGGTGCGGCGAGAGCTGTATTATTTGTTTTAATAGAAATGAAATATAAAAAAATATTTTTATTTAATAGATCAAATAATAATTTAAAAAAAATAAAAAAAGATTTTTCAAAATTAAAAAAGAATGGGATTTTTTATAAAAATTTTTCATTTATAAATAGTTTTTTAAATAAAACTAATTTATTAGTAAACACAACTCCTTTAGGAATGAAAGGGTTTCCTAAATTAAATATAAATGTTAATAATTTAAAAAAAAATAGTTCTGTATTTGATTTAATTTATAACCCTTTGGAAACGAAATTAATAAAAGATTCAAAAAAAAATGGTCTCAAAAATACAAANGGTCTAGATATGTTAATATATCAAGCACAACGTTCTTTTAACTATTGGTTTAAAAAAACTCCTAAAATAACAAAAGAATTAAAAAAAATTTTAGAAAAAGAGATTAAATGATAAAGATTGGTATTACAGGCACTATTGGCAGTGGAAAAACATTTGCTTTAAATTTTTTTAAATCGAAAAGAATTAAAACTTTTTCAGCTGATTTTGAGGTAAAAAATATATTAAAAGGTATACTTGTTAAAGAAAAAATATTTAAATTATTTCCTGAAGCATTCATCAGTAAAAAATTAAANAAAAGTTTATTAGCTTCTATAGTTTTTAATAATTCAAAAAAATTATCGAATTTAGAAAAAATTATNCATCCTTTAGTAAAATTAGAGAAAAAAAAATTTTTAGAAAAAAATAAAAATAAAAAAATATTAGTTATGGAAATACCTTTAATTTTTGAAAAAAAAAGCATTAAAAATTATGATTANATAATTTTAATGTCGGTAAATAAAAAAAATCAATTTAATAGAATAAAAAATAGAAAAAATATGTCTTATAAATTATTTAATAAGATTTTAAAAAATCAAATTTCAAACACNAAAAAAAGATTTGCACATTTTGTAATAAATAATAATCATTCAAAGATTGAAACAAAAAAAAAATTGCAAATAATTTTGAATAAAATTTTATCCACAAGTTTATAAACATTAATTTAGTGTAAAATTAACTTGTTTTTAANGTTATCCACAGAAATATCTTATTTTTATTTATATTGATTCCATAAAGGATTTTTTATTTTTTTTATAAATTCTTTATGTAATTTTTCTTCTTCGCTTGTTAATAAAAATTTTCTATCTTTTAAAGATTCTTTTTCAAAATTTTGAAATTTATTTTCTCTGTTATTTTCTTCTTTTGTTTCCAATATTAAATTTGGTTGTTGGCCGCCTTTCAGTTCTAAATATACTTTTGCTAATAATTTAGTATCAATTAAAGCACTGTGTTTTTTTCGAATTGACAAATCTATATCAAATCTTCTACATAAAGCATCTAAATTTGCAGGAGATCCAGGAAATTTTTTTCTAGCAATAGTTAAAGTGTCTATAATAGGATTTTTTAAAGTATTAAAATCGTTAACTTTTAATTCATAATTTAAAAAAGGAATATCAAAAAAAGAACCATTGTGTGCTATTAAAGGAGATTCTTTTATAAAATTTAAAAAATTAGGGACAATTTCTTTAAAAATTTTTTTATCTTTTAAAAAGTCATCAGATATTCCATGTTTCTCTTTTGCACTTAAACTATTTTCTCTTAAAGGATTAACATATGTTTGAAATATTTTGCCAGTTGGTATGTGATTAGATAATTCGATGCAGGCTATTTCAATTATTTTGTGCCCTTCTTTAAATTCTAATCCAGTTGTTTCTATATCTAGGGCAATTTCTCTCATAAATTTAATTTANAAATATATTATAAATTATTTTATAAATTTTATGGAAATTATAACAAAAAAAAATAATTTGTTGTATAAAGAGTATAAGTTATGTTTTTTTATATTTTAAAAATTTTAATAACAGCATTAATAGTTGTTGTTGCTTCTGAAATTGCTAAAGAAAAATCTTTATTAGCCGGATTATTAGTTTCACTTCCTACAATTACAGTTTTAACTTTAATTTGGTTGTATTGGGATACACATGATTTGCAGAAAGTTAAAGATTTAACAAACAATACTTTATTAATGATTTTACCTTCATTAACTTTTTTTATTTTCTTTCCAATTTTAATTAATTTTGAAATAAATTTTGTTTTATCTATGATATTAGCAAGTATCTTAACCGCAATTTCATATTGGATTTATACTATTTTTTTATTTAAATTTTTTAATATATCTTTATGACTCAAAATTTTTTAGATAAATTATTTATAAAGGCTAGAAGTCACTATAACTGGAAAAATAAAGATATAGATAAAAAAACTTTAAAAGATTTATATAATTTAATTAAAAATTGTCCTACCAGCGCAAATTCAGAACCAATGAGAATAATTTTTTTAAAATCAAAAAAATCTAAAGAAAGAATAATGCCTTTTTTAAGTGAAGGAAATGTAGAAAAAACTATGACAGCTCCNGTAGTNGCAATAATTGCGTATGATAGTAAATTTTATGAACATATACCTAAATTATTTCCGCACAATCCTGGAATGAAAAAAGTTTTATCTACACCACCAACTAAAGCAGAAATAACAGCTTTCAGAAATTCAACTTTGCAAGGAGGGTATTTTATGATAGCGGCTAGAGCTTTAGGATTGGATGTTGGACCTATGTCAGGGTTTGATAATGCAGGAGTAGATAAAGAATTTTTCTCTAATGGAAGATTTAAATCAAATTTTTTATGTAATTTGGGATACGGTGATGAAAAAAAATTACTCAAAAGATTACCCAGATTTAAATTTTCTGAAGTATGTAAAATTTTATAATTTATATGAAAAATTTTGTTGATAAGTCAACAAAGCTATTTCCTGTTTGGGTAATATTGTTTTCTTTTTGGGCATTTTTAGAACCTCAATATTGGAATAATTTAGATTTTTTAATTATTCCTTTATTAAGTTTAATAATGTTTTCAATGGGGTTAACTCTAAAAATAGAAGATTTTATAAGAATTTTTAAAAATTATAAAATAATTTTTATAGCTGTTTTTTTCCAATTTTTAATAATGCCATTTTTGGGCTTTATTTTAGTTAAATTTTTAAATATAGAACAGATTATTGGTTTAGGTATAATTCTAGTTGGTTGCGCACCAGGTGGCACGGCATCTAATGTTATATGTTATTTAGCAAAAGGAGATGTGGCATTATCAATTTCAATAACAATTTGTTCAACAGTTTTAGCAGTTTTTTTAATGCCAATTTTATTTTGGGTTTATACAGGTTCTAATATTGAAATACCTGTTTATCAAATGATGTTAAGTATTTTTAAAATTGTTGTGATTCCTGTTTTTTTAGGAGTATTTTTTAATAATTATAAATTAATAAAAATTGAAAAAATAAAACCAGGATTACCTTTATTAGCAGTAGCTTCAATTGTTTTAATTATTACTATAATAATTGGTTCTAATGCAGAAGAAATTTTTAAAAATGGATATCAAATTTTTTTTGTCGTAGTTATTCATAATCTTTTAGGATTTTTAATAGGTTTTTATTTATGTCAGAAAATAAAATTTTCTCATAAAATTTCAAAAACAATAGCTATTGAAATCGGTATGCAAAATTCAGGGCTTGCNACAGCTTTAGCTGTTAAATATTTTGGATCTCTTGCTGCTATTGCGGGTGCTTTTTTTAGTATATGGCATAATATTTCAGGGCCGATATTAGCTTCATATTGGAAAAAAAAATATAAGTAATAATCGATTTAGTAAATTACTTATATCGATATTAATCAATTTATTAGATTACTAAATATGATATTTGATTCAGTATGTCACATATTGATGATATTTTAACTCAAAAAGCTAATATTAAATTTGTTTCTAGAGCAATGAAACAACCTTTGTTGTCTCTTGAAGATGAAAAAGCAATTACAAAAAAATGGAGTAAAAGAAAAGATGTTAAAGCATTACACGCATTAATTAATGCTTATGAAAAACTTGTTATAAGTACAGCAATAAAATTTAGAAAATTTGGATTATCGTTTGGTGATTTGTTACAAGAAGGAAATGTAGGTATATTAAAAGCTGCTTATAAATTCGATACTAAAATTGATGTTAGATTTTCTACATATGCTAGGTGGTGGATAAAATCATCAATGCAGGAATTTGTTTTAAGAAATTGGTCTATTGTAAGAATAGGATCAACAGCTACTCAAAAATTACTTTTTTTTCAATTAAGTAGATTAAAAAATAAAATTCAAAATTCATCTTTAGAAAATAATAGTATGGAACCAATTACCCATAAAATCGCTAAAGATTTAAGAATTAAAGTTGAAGAAGTTGAAAAAATTTCTGAAAGAGTAATAAAAAAAGATCTAATGTTAGACCATTCTTTAAATAATAATGATGATGATAATAGAACGCCGATGGATTTTTTAAATGATGATTCTATGAATCCTGATGAAATAGTATTAAATGATGACATAAATGGAAATAGAAAAAAAGTATTAAAAACTTCATTAAGAGCGTTAAATGATAAAGAGAAACATATTATTTTAAAAAGACATTTAAATACTTCACCAAAAACTTTAGAAACTATAGGTAAAGAATTAGGTATAAGTAAAGAAAGAGTTAGACAATTAGAATCTAGAGCTTTTTTAAAATTAAAAAAAAGAATACTTAAAACCGAAAATAAACAAGATTTAATTTAAAAAGTTTTTCTTTAATTTTTAAACCCATATCATTATAATCAGCGAACTGATTAAAATAAATTATGGGATATCCAAAAAAACACAGAGGTAGAAGAAAAAGAGGAAGTACGTGGAGAAGAAATAAAAGAAGAAATAAAAAAAAATAAGTTAATCTTTTTTTAAATCAGTATTAATACATTTACCTGTTTGCGGATATTTTTTATGTTCCTCATTATCTGGAGTAAGATTAAAATTACCGTTTTTTAAGTTAATATCAAAAAAAATTTTTGATTCAAACCATGAATCATAACCAAGTCCATAAACACCATAACCCACAAAAGATATTGAATTTACATCATTTTTATTAATTTTCATTTCTCTTCCTTTTTGTACCCATATTACNCTGTCTCTTGAAGGTATATATAGAAATGTATATTTTTTGGATATATTGTCCGTTTTGCAATCAAATTGTATGTTTGGCTCTTCTGATTTTAAATGATTAAAACCATTAATAAGGATAAAAAAAAATAATAATTTAAATTTTTTTATTTTTTACTACTTTCTTTTTTTTTTGGATTTGCTTTTTTTTTAGGTTTTTCAGCTGCTTTTTTTTCTACTTTTTTATCGTCTTTTTTTTCTACTTTTTTATCGTCTTTTTTTTCTACTTTTTTATCGTCTTTTTTTTCTACTTTTTTATCGTCTTTTTTTTGAGGGATTTCTTCTTTTACTTCTTTTGTAACTTTAATAGATTTTACTCTTTTACCTTTATCATCTTCACTGATTTCAAATGAAACTTCAGACCCAGTAAATAATTTTTTCAAACCACACTCTTTAAGAGATGTNGCGTGAACAAANACATCATCACTTTTGTCATCCGGTGTTATAAAGCCGTATCCTTTACGGGCATTATACCATTTAACAGTTCCCTTCATAAGATCCCCCTCTAATAAAACTAAGCATACAAATCTAAAGGTTTTATTATTATATTAAAAACCTTTAATTTTTTCTATTGCTTTTTTTATAAATATGAAGGGAATTATTTTTTTGTTTTTGAAATTCTGGGTCAATTAACCTATGAAATTTAGAAGCTGCAGCAAGGGCAATTTTTAATATTAAAGTGTTAGTTAAATTTTTTGATAATTTTTTATATTTAGATTTTTTAATAATTTTAACATTTTTTGTATTATTTTCTATAATCCCTATGTTTTTTGAAAAATTATGATTTTTTAATTTTTCACTGCATGCAAAATAAAAATAATTACAATATTTTANATAATTTTTCCATTTTTTATCAAGCTTAATATCTCTTGTATTTGATTTGACTTCTATAATAAGTATTTCTTTTTTTAAATTTAAAGCAATTATATCCACTCTTTTTTTATTTGGTAAAGCAAATTCAGTTATAACTTTATATCCTTTTAATGATAAAAATTGCATAGTTTTTTGTAAAGTATCTCTAGAAAATTTATCCATTTTATAAAATTATATTTTTTTCAAGTTCTTCAATTGTTGTTATTGGTAAAGAACAATTTTGATTTTTACAAATAAAAATAGTGTTCTTATTTTTTTTACATTTTTTTCCATATGCAGGGTGATTTTTTTCTAATTTATTTAAATTTTCTATTTCTAAATAAATTAAATTTGGTATACAAATTTCTTTTAATTTATTCAATAATGATAAATCATTATTTGCTTTTACATAAATAATATGAATTCCATTTTGTAACAATTCATTTGAATTTATTAAAGAAGAACAGCTAAAAAAATTTTTTTCTATATTTCCGGATATTGATTTTATGGCTAGTTGTGCTTCGTCGTAAAAATGCATTTTTCCAGTTATATAAAATAATTTTGCAAAAGATTTAATTACCTGACTAATTCCAGATGGTACAGCGCTATCATAAATAGATTTAATTTTTGTGAAAACATCTGTAGTATCTTTAGAGTTTATATAAAATCCACCGTTCTCATCTTTAAATTTTTTTAAAATATCTTCAGAAAATTTAGTTGCATTTTTTAANTATTTTTCTTTGTTTGTTTTCTCGTATAAAGTAATTGAGCAATGCATGAAGTTAGCGTAATCATCTAATGTTGCAAATGTTTTTACTTTATAATCTTTCCATGAATGGAATAAATTATTTTTTATTATTAGGTTTTCATATAAAAATGCATAGGTATTTTCTGCTTGAGTTATCCATTCATTTTGATTAAAAATCCATCCAGCGTTAGCTAAAGCATTTATCATTAAACAATTACAGTCAGTTAGGATTTTGTTATCTAAATTTGGTAAAATTCTTTTTTTTCGTACATTAAATAGAATATTTAATAATTTTTTATCTTTTTTTATTTCTTCAATATTTCTTTTTTTTTTTAAATATAAAATATTAGTATTTTCCCAATTTCCTTCATNTTNGACGTTAAATAATTTACAAAATTCTTTTGAAGATTCACCTAAAATTTTATCTATTTCTTTTTTTTCCCAAACATAATATTTTCCTTCTACTCCATCGCTATCAGCATCAATGGCACTTGCTAATCCATNGTTATTTGTTTTCATTTCTGCTAGAACCCATCTTATTGTTTCAAAAATTGTTTTTTTGAAAATCGGTTCTTTGAAAATCTGGTACCCATAAATGTAAAGCTCAATTAATTGGGCATTGTCATATAACATTTTTTCAAAATGTGGTACGTGCCAGTATTCATCAGTTGAATATCTTGAAAATCCCCCTCCTACGTGATCATAAATTCCACCTAAAGATATTTTTTCTAATGTTTCGTAAATACCAGAAGTTTTAATTAAATTATCTTTNGAATTTAAGCAGTATCTTAAAATATTTTCAAAGATTGGAACGTTAGGAAATTTAGGAGCACCTTTAATTCCTCCATTTATTTTATCTATTAAACTAATTAAGGATATAGAGACTTGATTTGATAATTGTTTACTAATTTCATTTCCAAANATATTAGATGTACTTTTTACTAATCCATCTTTTATNAGATCTACACTTTTTTTTATTTTTTCTTTATTATTTTTGTAAACATCATTAATAGTTTCTAAAACTTTTTTAAAAGCCGGTCTACCAAATTTATCTTCTGGAGGGAAGTATGTACCACCCCAAAATGGTTCCAAATTAGGTGTTAAAAACATAGTTAAAGGCCAACCGCCTTGTTCCCCAAAAACTTGAAGTGCATTTTGATAAATAATGTCTAAGTCAGGTCTTTCTTCTCTATCAACTTTTATATTAATAAAATATTTATTCATTAATTTTGCAGTGTCATTATTTTCAAAAGATTCGTTTGCCATGACATGACACCAATGGCAGGCGGAATAACCAATTGATAACAAAATAGGTTTATTTTCCTTCTTTGCTTTTTTTAATGTATTTTCATTCCACGCATGCCAATCCACAGGATTATGTCTATGTTCTAATAGATATGGACTGGTTTCTTTTTCTAATTTGTTCAACTTGATAAATCCAAATATGATAGTAAAACAAAAGGAAATGGATAAAAGAATAAATTATAAAATAAATATAGACACAATTTTTGCTTCCGCAAGTAGCATTGGAATATCAGCAATAAAAACTGTAAGAGTTTCTGGAAATAGAACAAAAAAAATATTTGAATCTTTAACAAAAANAAAATTACCTAAACCAAGATATTGTAAATTAATGAATTTATATGATATTAACAATTCGAGCCTTATTGATAAGGCAGTTTTAGTATGGTTTTCTGCTCCTAATACATATACTGGTGAAAATATTTTAGAAATTAACATACATGGNGGTAATTCAGTTCTTAATCATTTAATAGAAAATTTATTATTATTTAAAGGAGTTAGGGAAGCTAAACCAGGCGAATTTACAATGAGAGCTTTTAAAAATAATAAGATAGATTTTTTAGAAGCCGAAGGAGTTATGGATTTAATTAATGCTGAAACAAAATTTCAAAAAAATTTAGCTATTAANCAACTAAGTGGAAATTTAAGTTCTGTNATTCAAAATTGGAATAAAAAACTTTTAAAATTATTATCNCATTATGAAGGACAAATAGATTTCCCTGAAGATGAAGTTCCAGTAAGTATAGAAAAAAAAGTTATTTCTCAANTATCTGATTTAANTGAAGAAATAAGTACTTTTTTGCAGGANAACAAAAGNGGAGATATAATTAGAAATGGTATAGAAGTAGCAATAATTGGAAATCCAAATGTTGGTAAATCTTCTTTATTAAATCAGATAGTAAAAAAAGATGTGGCGATAGTTTCAAAGACTTCTGGGACAACTAGAGACATAATAGAAACTAAAATTAATTTATCNAATATACCAGTAATATTTAGCGATACTGCTGGATTAAAGAATAACGTTAAGAATAGTGTTGAAAGACAAGGTGTATTAAAATCTAAAAAAAAAATTAAAGATTCAAATGTTAATTTTTTAGTTTTTGATTCGACTAAATCATTTGATAAAAAAATTTTAAATTTAGTTTGNAATAAAACTATAATAATTTTAAATAAAAAAGATTTGATAAGTAAGGCAAAATTAGATAGTAAAATCAGTTATTTAAATAAAAAAAATTTTAAAAAAATTTATTCTATTTCTGCAAAAAAAGGAAATGGAATTAACGGTTTATTAAATTATTTAGAAAATTATATTAAAAATAAATATAAAGATGTTTTTTTTGGAGATCCAGTTTTAACCAGAACTAGGCATAGAATGGCTTTAAAAAAATGTCTTAATAATTTAAAAAAAATAACTAATAATAAAGATCCAGAATTAAATGCNGAAGATCTAAGGTTATCATTAAATTCTTTGGGAATTATTGTCGGAAAATATGATATTGAAAAGTTATTAGATATTGTTTTTAAAGACTTTTGTATAGGAAAATAATTAATGAATAAATTTATACATATTTTACTTTTTTTTATTTTTATATTTTTTATAACTAAAAACGCTTTTTCAGAATATATTCCTAATATTATTGGAACATGGAAAGGTATCAATAAAAGTTATTCTGAAGAAAAAGGTTATAGGACGTGGGAAAAAAAAATAACTATAACTGAACAAAATGAAAGAATATTTAAGGGCAATTTTACTTATGCTGATGGAGAAAAAAATTTTTTAGGTACAATAAGATCAAACAATAGAAATTTCTATTGGGTTTCTCCTGAAAGTAAAGGATATATACATGGAGAAATTTTAAATATAAATAAAATTGAAGTATGTTATACAGANGCATATAGGGGGGCTGCTGTAGGTTGTTCAATACTAAAAAGGCTAAAAGATTAAAAAAAANTAAAGTTTCACATGAAACAATTAANGTTGTAGTTGTTGGNGGAGGCCATGCNGGTTGTGAAGCAGCNGCAGCTGCAGCAAGATTAGGCTGNAAAACACTTTTAATTACCAATAATAAAGACAAAATTGGCGAAATGTCATGTAATCCTTCAATTGGAGGGTTAGGAAAAGGTCATCTAGTAAGAGAAATCGATGCATTGGATGGAATTATTGCTAAAGCTATTGATGATTCGGGTATTCAATTTAGGATGCTTAATGCTTCTAAAGGGCCTGCTGTAAGAGGTTTAAGAGCTCAAGCTGATAGAAAATTATATAAAAAAGCGATCAATAAATTATTAAAAAAAGAAAAAAATTTAATAATTACAGAAAAGGAAGTAATAGATTTAAAAATAACAAATAAATGTATTAAAGGAGTAATTTTGTCAAATGGAGAAATTGTTCCATGTGAAACAATTGTTTTGACAACAGGTACATTTTTAAATGGTTTAATTCATATAGGAAAAAAAAAAATTTCAGGTGGCAGAGTTGGTGAGAAAGCTACTTTTGGTCTTTCTAAAACATTTAAAAAATATGGTTTTAATTTAGGAAGAATGAAAACAGGAACTCCACCAAGAATTTCAAGTGATTCTATAAATTATAAAAAGGTTCAAAAACAAGATAGTGATAAAAAAATAATCCCATTTTCTTTTATGAATGAAGTAATTAAAGTTAAACAAATATCATGTTATATAACTTACACAAATACTAAAACACACAATATTATTGAAAAAAATTTAGTAAAATCAGCTATTTACTCTGGGCAAATAGAAAGTAAAGGACCTAGATATTGCCCTTCTATTGAAGATAAAATTGTTAAATTTAGAGATAAAAACATGCATCATATTTTTTTAGAACCAGAAGGTTTGAAATCAAATGTTATTTACCCTAATGGTATATCAACTTCTTTACCTGAGGATATACAAAAAAAATTTATTAAGTCAATTGCTGGCTTAGAAAAGGCAAAAATTTTACAATATGGATATGCTATAGAGTATGATTATGTAGATCCATTACAATTGTCTAATACTTTAGAAACTAATAAAATCAATAACTTATATTTAGCTGGACAAATAAATGGAACTACAGGATATGAAGAAGCAGCTGCTCAGGGGATTATTGCTGGAATCAATGCAGCATTGAAAGTTTTAAAAAAGAAAGAGTTTATTTTATCTAGATCTGATGCTTATATAGGTGTTTTAATAGATGATTTAGTTAATAAAGGTGTTACTGAACCGTATAGAATGTTTACTAGTAGAGCAGAATATAGACTTTTATTACGTTCTGATAACGCAGACTTAAGATTAACTCCTAAAGGTATTTTAATCGGTTGTGTTAACAGTGTAAGAAAACAAAAATTTGAGAAAAAACAACAATTATTAAAAAAAATTGACAAAAAATACAAAAAAATAACATATTCACCTAATAAATTGCTTAAATTCGGTATAAAAATCAATTTAGATGGTAAAAAAAGAAACATATTTGATCTTTTAGTGTTTAAAGATATAAATAGAAAAAAATTAGAAAATATTTGGCCTGCTATAAAAAAAATTCCTAATGATATATTTGAAGAATTAGAAACTAAATCAGTCTATAAAGGATATGTTGAAAGGCAAATGCAGGATATAAATGATTTAAAAAAGGACGAAGAATTGAAAATTCCTAAAAATTTAAATTATAGTGAAGTGCCTAATTTAACTAAAGAAGTTTTGGAAAAACTTAGTTATATTAAACCAAGAAATTTGGGAGAAATAACTAGAATATCAGGAGTAACACCTTCTGCAGTTGTAAATATTCTTAGGTTTATAAATAAAAATAAAAATAGTTCTTTAAAAAAAATAAGTGGGTAATTTAACTTTTAATGAATTTATATTAAAGATTAATATTAATGATCAAAAATTAGATAAATTAAAAATATATTTTAATTTAATAAATATTTGGCAAAAAAAATTTAATCTTATAAGCAAAAATTCATTTAAAAATATATGGGAAAGACATTTTTTAGATTCCTACCAGATTTTAAAATTAATTGGAGATAAAAAAAGAGTTTTAGATATTGGTAGCGGAGGTGGTTTTCCAGCAATAGTTTGTGCTATATGTTCTAATAATTTTTTTACACTTGTTGAATCAAATAAGAAAAAATGCGTTTTTTTAAATGAAGTAAAAAAAATTATTAAAATAAAGAATATAGAAATATATAATTCAAGAATTGAAGATTTAAAAATAAATAAAAATTATGATTACATTTCTGCTCGTGCAGTAACTTCATTAGATAAATTATTAATATATAGTTTAAAATTTTATAAAAATGGTATGTACTGTATTTTTTTAAAAGGAAAAACTTTTTTAAATGAAATAAAAGATGCAGAAAAAAAATTCGAATTTTATTACAAAATAGAAAAAAGTATCACAGATAAATATGGAAAAATTTTGTTAATAAAAAATATAAAAAAAAAATAATTTTTATTTTTTTAATTACTTTATAATTAATATTAATGTCAAATAAAGAAGCAAAAATAATTGCAGTTGCTAATCAAAAAGGAGGAGTAGGAAAAACTACAACCGCTGTTAATTTAGCTACTGCTTTGGTTTCAATAAAGAAAAAAGTATTATTAATTGATTTAGATCCCCAAGGAAATGCTTCTACAGGAGTTGGTTTTGATCAAAGTAAAGACAGAAATGATATATATGATGTTTTGCATGATTCTTCAAAAATACTAGACGCAATTTATAAAACAGATATTCCTAAACTTAAATTAGTTCCATCAACATTAGATTTATCAGGTGCTGAAATAGAACTCGCAAGACAAGAAGAAAGAGAAATTAGATTAAAAAATGCTATAGAAAAAATAAAAGAAAAATTTGATTTTATTTTAATTGATTGTCCTCCAGCTTTAGGAATATTAACGGTTAATGCTTTTACTGCTGCTAATTCTATTATTGTTCCTATGCAATGCGAATTTTATTCATTAGAAGGTTTAAGTCATTTAGTGCACACAATAAATAGAGTAAAAAAAACATATAATCCACAATTATCTATTCAAGGCCTTGTTTTAACAATGGTTGATAAAAGAAATTCTTTAACAGAACAAGTGAAGTCTGATATTAAAGGTTTTTTCGGAAAAAAAGTTTATAAAACTGTTATTCCAAGAAATGTTAGAGTATCAGAAGCTCCTAGTTTTGGTAAACCAGTTTTGATTTATGATTCAAAATGTAAAGGTTCAAAAGCTTATTTAGGATTAGCTAAAGAATTTTTGAAACAGGAAAAGAAAAAGGTTGTTAATCAATAATTATTAATGGTTAAAAAAAAAAAAAGATTAGGCAAAGGCCTTTCGGCACTTTTAAATAATGATGTTGAAGATTTTGATTTAAAACAAGAATCAAATGAAAATAATTTAATTTCAGTAAACAAAATAACTTTAAGTAAATTTCAAGCTAGAAAAAAATTTGATTTAGATAAATTAAAAGAATTATCCGAATCTATTGAAAAAAATGGGTTAATTCAACCAGTTATAGTAAGAAAAATTAAAAATAATTTTGAATTAGTCGCAGGAGAAAGACGATTGAGAGCATGTAAATTAGTAGGAATAGATAAAATTCCAGTTATTATTTCTGATTTTGATGATAGAAAAGCATTTGAATCAGGATTAATTGAGAATTTGCAAAGAGAAGATCTGACAGTTATTGAAGAAGCTGAAGGCTATCATAGATTAATGAATGAATTTAATTACACACAAGAAGAACTATCAAAAATTGTTTCTAAAAGTAGAAGTCATGTTGCTAATTTATTAAGATTAATTTCATTACCTAAAGAAGTAAAAAAATTTATCTTAGATGGAAAACTAACGTTAGGACATGCTAGATGTTTAGTTAATTATGCAGGCGCTGTAGATCTTGCAAAAAAAATTATAAAAGAAGATTTATCTGTTAGATATGTAGAAAGTTTATTTAATAAAGAAGATCTTGATAAAAAAATTGATGATCCAGATATTAAAAAAAATATTAAAGAAAAAGATGCTGATACAGCAATATTAGAAAAAGAACTAAGCCTTAAACTAGGAGTAAAATTAACAATCAATGATAAAAATAATAAAGGAAATATTAAAATAGAATATAGAAATATTGACCAAAGAGAAAATATTTTAAAAAAATTAACTGGAGGGTGATTGTTTATATTTTAATGATGCAATATTTCTTAAAGTTCTCCAGCATAAAATTTTAGAAATCCTAGAATTTATTTTACATAATTCCTCTGTTTCCATAATTCTTTCTATTGCTTTGTAACAAAGGTTTGTTTTCCAGTTTGATACTTGCTGTTTGAATTGATTTAAATATAAAAAAAAAATTGGAGGTTTTAAATAACGTAAAGATTCATTTATATTTGTACCTGTTTCAATTTTTTGATTTACCAATAAAATTTTTTGAAAATGTTTGGCAGCTGATCTTAATAAAGCAATTGGATTAATGCCTTCTAAATATAATTGGTTAATAATTTTATCTAATTTTATTAAATTACCATCACATAAACTATAATTTAAATCATCAAATCCGAAATCATGGTTTTGGCTTAAACATTTTAAAATATCTTGAGATTTAAATTTTTTTTTATCTTTTAAATATAAAATAATTTTTTCTAATTCATTTTTAATAATATGTCTTTCATTTCCTAAATGTTTTGCAATCAAAAAAACCATATCTTTATCAATTGTTATATTTTCATTTTTAAAAGTTATATTAATCAAATCTTGAACATCTTTTTCAGTATCAAAATAGCAAGCTAGCACTCCTAGGTGTTTTTCTTTTTCGAAATATTTTCTTAATTTAGATCGAGGTGTTAATTCGTTTGTTTCAAATACAATTAAGTTATTAGAATCTTTAGTAATTAGTGTGGTATTTATTATATCTACTAGATTGTCTTTAGCATTAATAACATGGAGAATCTTTTTTTTTGATGTTAGAGAAAATGTATTAAATTCATTACTCAATTTTTCTGGTTCAGAAACTAGTTCATCGTTTTCAAATTTTATAATTTCTGTTTCATTATCTGTAAAAGAATCAATTATTATTCGGCTTTTTTCACTGACTAAACCTTTATTTTGGCCATAAACTAGATATGAGGAATAAGCTTTTTTTTCTACTAAACCTTTTAATTCGTATGCTTTTATTTTCATAATTAATTTAGAATTCTAATGTCATATTCCAAAGTATAGTATTGTCTGCAGATGCATTAGTTAAACCAATAAGTGGTCCAATAAAGAAATCATATTCCATTTCTTCAGTTATAGGAAATGATTTTTTAAATCCAATTCCAACTTGATGTTTTTGTCTTCCTGGTGAATCAAAATTATCTAATTGGCCTAGATTGTGTACACCACCAAAACCTATTTGTATTCCTTTATAAATTGGTTTTTTAAACATTGAAAGATATGATATTTTAAAAGAAGTACTTCCTTCTGCTTTACTTCCAAATTCGTTTTCAAATACAAAATTTAATACATTTTTTGCACCTAAAAAATTTCTTTCAAGAAGTAGTTTATATTCAATTTCATTAGCTTGGCCTTTTTCTCTATGCCAATTAAATGAAAAATATAAGGCTGCAGCTCCTTTTTCAGTTTCAATTAATTCATATACATTTTGAAATTCTGTTTTATACCAACGAAAATTATTTTCATATTTGTCACGCATAAAGAATTCTACTTCAGATTGCCATCTATCAGTCCAAGCGTATTCTCCTTCAGCTACGTGAATATGACCTTTATTTTTATTACTTCGATTATCGTAATCAAAGTGTCCTCTCCATGAAATTTCTTTATCTCCTTTATGAACTCTTGCTCCGTAAATTTTATGGTGTGCAAATAATGGTTTAATAAAAAGAAAAATTAGTAAAAAAAAAAAAATTTTTTTCATTATACTGACTTAAAATAAATCATTTATTTAATTCAACAAGAGAAAATTTATTGAAGTATTAAATTAANTAAAAGTATAAAAACAATTAAAGCTTCAATTGCTATTAAATATTTTAGAAAATTCCAAAACATTAGACTTTTATTAAAAAAAAAGGGATTTTAATAATCGTATGTTATTCCAAAATAAGCACTTAATGGAGCACCAGGTCTAGGTCCTAGTGGAAGGAAAGTAGTAATATACTTATTATTGAATACATTATGAACACCAGCGGAGTATTTAATACCGCCAACTTTATAACTAGATTTTACATCCCAAACCCATCTTGCTGGAATTTTACCAATTCTAGTATCATTTGCTTTAGTATTTACGTTTTCACCAGATGACCATGTAGAACTTTTCCAATTACCAATAGTTCCAACACTAAAAGGTCCTTTAATAAAATCTGTCCCAATTGTTAATTGATGGTTATTAATAAATGGCAAATCATTACCTTTTGCTGCATTTCCATAAATTGTATCTCCATCACTTTTTTTTGCATCATTTTGAAATTCAGCTTCAGTATATGTATATGCTATTGTCCACGGATTGTTTAAAGACCATCCCATATTATATCCGAGATCATATTTACCTGAAAATTCTATTCCGTATATTTCAACTTCACCTGCATTTTGAGTTACTGCTGTTCCTGCCCCGGTATTACTACTTACTATTAAGTCTTCAAAATCAGTATGAAAAAATGCGGCTTTTGTATTAAGACCTTTTTCTACATCTTTATAACGAAAACCAATTTCTTTTGCAAAACTTGTTTCTGGATCCATATTTTCTCTACTACCACTTGCTGAAGTAAATATATCTGCACCTTTAGGAAAAGATGATCCTTGATGAACTCCTCCAAAGAAACTTAGATTACCATTTTGTACATAATTAAAACCAACTCCTCCGGAATATCCTTCAACATCTTGAGAAAGCAAACTACCTATTGTTCTTTTTGCATCAACTTTTTCATATCTAAAACCAGGAGTAACAGTTAAATTGTTATATGAAATTGCATCTTGTATATATAAAGATCTACCCCATGTTTTATACTCTTTATAACTAGCAGCCTCTTTTTCCGTAGATGATGTTAAAGTCATTACACTATTGAATAAATTATAATAATCGTAGAAAGATTGGTCATAATATGCATCATAATGCCAACGAGTACCATATGTTAAACTATGATCTAAACTTTTATCCCCAACTGGTGTAGTAAAAACTGAGTTAGCTCTTATTTCTACGCCTCTTACCCTATAAGTTCTATTATTATGTTTATTTTCTACTGTTATACCAGCAGCTCCACCAGTATCTATAGTATCTAATTCATCTGCTTGGTCAGCTGTATAAAATTTTGTACCACCATCTGTGTCATTTAAAGTTGAACTATATTCTGCAGCTTTAGCCCAGTCTCTATGAAATTTAGAAGCATAAGCTGTAGTTGTTACTTTTGTGTCAAAAAATTTTGGTATTTCTACATTATATTTAAAGTGACCAGCAATTCTTTCTGTCCAAATTCTATCTTTTTGTGTATATCCATATGCTTTCCATGTATTTGATTTTATATCATGTCTTGAAACTCCTGCATAACCAAGATCACCAATCATTCTTGTATGGTTTGCTTTTAATTCAAAACTATGAGTTAAATCAAACCCTGTAGGATCAAAATTTGGAGCGTAACTTAATTTTAGCATTGGTTCATATTTATGAAAACCTGATGCCCCTTGAGATATTTCTTTCCAATTTCTAAATCCACCATCACCTCTTCCATAAAGTTCAACTANAACTCCAAGATCACCAATGTTGGTATTAAAAGTATCTCCATAGTAAGCATGAGTTCTTACATCACCCCATTGCATATTACTTGGACCTGAACTTTTACCAGTACCAATTACTCCTAAGTAATTTCCATAAGTTGTTTTTAAATGAAATCTTCTTTTTTGTGGTATTGGAGTAGTTAAATAATTAAGGACCCCCCCTGTAGTTCTTGGCCCGTATAGAATTTGACTAGAACCCATTAAAACTTCTATACCACTTTTATTTCCTGAAGTTGGATTATAATATGCTGAAAAATCTGTATATGGAGCTGGTTGTGCTAAAACACCATCTTCCATAATTGTTAGTTTTTGACTTCTTCCTGGGTCTGTTCCTCTTAAACTAATATTTGGGAATATTCCGTAGCCATTTTCTTCTCTACTATAAACACCAGGAATAGTTTTTAAAATTTGATCAATATTATCATAATTATTTGCTTCTATAGTTTCATAATCTATAAATGTTCCNGATCCACTTAAAGAATCAACCTCTTCTTGTCCTCCAGTTACAGTAACTGCAGGAGCGTAAACTGATTCAGATTTCAAAGTAGCTGATAGAAGGATCGTAAAAGAACACGTAGAAATTAATAATTTTTTAAACATACAAATTTTTAAAATATAAAAATTAAAAAAAAAGCTTGGGCATGTGGATTCAGGCGACATGCTCCAGCGCCCTACACGTGAAAATGATAATCATTCTCAATTAATGATAATAATAATCATTCTCATTTACAAGTCAACTTTTTTTTTCTAATTTTTTAAATTTTTTGTTAAAGTACTAAAAATAAAAAACAATGATTAAATACGTATTAATACTTTTTTNATTAATTCCGTTGATTGGAACAGCTAATAGCATAGGTTTAGTAGGAAGGCCAGACGGTCATGCCCCCATTGGTTTAATGGGGGATCACATCCATAAAAAGGGAGAATTAATGTTTTCTTANCGCTTAATGAGAATGGAAATGTCAGATTTACAAGATGCAACTCATGATATATCTAGGGCTAACGCTGTATCTTCATCAGGATCTTATAAATTTATGAATGCTCCTGTAAAAATGCATTCTAATATGCATATGTTTGGAGCTATGTATGGGGTAAATAATCGTTTTACAACTATGCTGATGGTTCCTTTTTTGAATAAAAAAATGCAAGTTCGTCAAAGAGCAGGAGATATGAACAGATTCACTGTTTCTTCAAGAGGGTTAGGAGATATTAAATTAACTGGTTTATTACTTTTAAAAGAAAATATAGATTCTAAATGGCTTATGAATTTTGGTATTAATTTACCTACCGGAGAAACGAATGTAAAAGATGTAATGGTAATGATGAGTGGAATGCATATGCATTCAACTTTAGGATATGGAATGCAGCTTGGATCAGGAACATATGATCCAATTTTAAAAATTGGTTACAATAAAAAAATTAACAAAGCTTCAGTAGGTTGGCAAACTTCTGGCACTTGGAGAGTTTATCATAACAAAAATGATTACCATCTTGGAGATGAATATAATGCAACACTATATAGTGCTTTTGTTTTAAATGATTGGTTATCATTTTCTGGACGATTTAATGGAAAATGGGTAAGAAAAATTTCCGGTGCTCATGCACATCATACAAATATGTTAATGAGTCCTGCATTTTCTAAAGATCAGGGTCATAGAAAAATAAATTTTTCAGGAGGACTTAATTTTATTATACCAAAAGGTGAATTAAAAGGTCAACGTTTAGCTATAGAGTATAGCGCGCCTATTTATCAATACTATGATGGGCTTCAAATGAAATCAGATAAAATGATAACTTTTGGTTGGCAGTATGCATTTAATTTAAAAGATTTAATTAAATAATTATTTAAGGTCTTTCACCAAAAATAGCTGTTCCTACTCTAATATGTGTTGCTCCAAAAGTAATAGCTTTTTCATAATCTTCGCTCATACCCATACTTAAATATGGAAGTTTAAATTCTAAATTTTTTTTTCTAAGATATGCAAAATGAATAGAAGGATCTTCTCCATATGGTGGTATGCACATTAAACCTTGGATATTAAGTTTGAGATCTTTTTTGCAAAAATTAAAAAAACTATTTACTTTATCAGGCATTATTCCTGATTTTTGTGATTCTTCTCCAGTATTTATTTGTATCATATAAGATATTTTTTTATTTTGATTTTCTTCTTCCTTTTTTAAAGCTTTTGCAATTTTTTCTCTGTCAACTGTTTGTATAAAATCAAATAAATAAACAGCATCTTTAACTTTATTACTTTGAAGGGGCCCAACAAGGTGGAGATTTATATCATTATATTTTTTTTTTAAGTCTGGCCATTTTTTAATACTTTCTTGTATTTGATTTTCTCCAAATGTTTTGTGCCCTATATTTAATGCTGATATAATTCTTTCTAGTGGTTGTCTTTTAGATATAGCTATAATTTCAATTTTTTTTTTTTATTTTAAGTTCAGCATTTAAAGATTTAGAATGTATATCAGTAATCTTTTTTTTAATTAAATTAATATTTTCTAAAATTTTTTGATTTTGCATTTTTTTTATTACAATTATTATAATGAGATCTTTAAATTCACATATAAAAATTAATAGTCTTTTAGATTATTCAAAAAAAGTTAAAGTTAAAAATAAAAAACTTCCAAGAATTATAATAGTTTTTAATGAAAAAGAGTTTAATAAGAATTTTTTTTTAAAATTAAAAATTCCTAATGGGGCTGCTATTTTATTAAGATCTTATAAAATTAAGGGTAGAAAAAAAATAGCCAAACAATTATTAAAATTTTGTAAAATAAAAAAATTAAAATTATTAATTTCAGAAGATATAAAATTGGCTAGAGATATAAACGCTGATGGAGTACATTTTCCTACATACATGGTAAAAAAAGATATAATTAATTGGTCTTTAATTAATAAAATTAAAATAAAAAAAAATTTAATAATAACAACTGCAATTCATAATTCTAAAGAATTAGAAAACGCGCAACTATTTGATTTTGATGCTGGTTTATTATCGCCAGTATTTCCTTCTAAAAGTCATCCAAATGGAAAAAGTTTAGGTATTAGAAAATTTTCTAAGCTTGTTGATAAATCGGATTTACCAATTTATGCATTAGGTGGTATTAATGCAAAAAATATAAAATCTTTATTTCAAACTGATATTATAGGATATGCATTTCAGAGGGGAGAATAATGAAAAAACTTCTATTATTAATAACATTTTTAGTATTTATTTCGAGTTGCAGTAAATTAAATATTTTTGGATTTGGTGAAGAAAAAAGTAAATTTGAAAAATTAAAAATAAATGAATATTTGTGGAATTCCTCAAAAAATTTACTAAACAGTTATAGCAATGTTAATAGTGATTTAAATGAAGGATTAATATTTAGTGATTGGATAGTCTCTAAAAAAAATCCTAATGTTAGATTTAGAATATCTGTATATATTTTGGGTTCTAACTTAATTGAGAATAATGTAAAAGTAGTTACAGAAAAACAAATTAATAAAAATGGAGAATGGATAAAAAGACAAACAAGCCAAGGCTTTAATGATGGTATTAAAAAGAAAATATTTATTGATGCAAAAAATCTAAATCCTGAAACTTATGAAAAAATATAATTTTAATGAATTAGAAAAAAAATGGCAAAATAAATGGGAATTAAAAAAACTCTTTAAAGCAGAACCACAAAAAAATAAGAAAAAATACTATGTTTTAGAAATGTTTCCTTACCCATCAGGAAAACTGCATATGGGGCATGTAAGAAACTATACTTTGGGTGATGTTATTGCAAGATTTAAACATAGTAATGGTTTTAATGTTTTGCATCCTATGGGTTGGGATTCATTTGGTCTACCTGCTGAGAATGCAGCTAAAGAAAATAATGTTCACCCTAAAGAATGGACAAAAAAAAATATAAAGACAATGAAAGCACAATTAAAAAGAATGGGGTTTTCATATGATTGGGATAGAGAACTAGCTACTTCTAATGAAGATTATTATCATCAAGAACAAAAAATTTTTTTAGAATTTTATAAAAAAGGATTAGTTTATAAAAAATCAACATATGTTAACTGGGATCCAGTTGAAAATTGTGTTTTGGCAAATGAACAAGTTATTGATGGAAAAGGGTGGAGATCAGGAGTAGACGTAGAAAAAAAGTTGATGTCTCAGTGGTTTTTAAAAATAACAAAATATGCTAAAGATTTAGAAAAATCTTTAATGGATTTAAAATTTTGGCCTGAAAAGGTAAAAGTAATGCAAAAAAATTGGATAGGAGAGTCTAAAGGGTTAAAAATTAATTTTAGTTTAACTGATAAAAAAAAATTAGAAGTATTTACTACCAGAGCAGACACTTTATTTGGGGCTTCTTTTTTAGCAATTGCTTCCGAACATTCAATAGCAAAAGAATATGCAAAAAAAAATAAAGAAATAAAAGTTTTTATAAAAAAATGCCAAGAAAATTTGAATTTACAAGAAGAAGAATTTGAAAAATTAGAGAAAATAGGTTTTAAATTACCTATAAATGCTATTAATCCAATTACAAAAGAAAAAATACCTGTATATATAGCAAATTTTATAATTATGGAATACGGAACGGGAGCTGTATTTGGATGTCCGGCACATGATCAAAGAGATTTTGAGTTTGCTAAAAAATATAATTTAAATATAAAACAAGTAATTGAATCTAATGATGATTCTGAATTAGATAAAGCATATACAGGAGATGGCAAACTTATAAATTCAGATTTTTTGAATGGATTAAATATTGGAGATGCAAAAAAAAAAATATCAGATTTTTTAATTAATAAAAAACAAGCTAAAATTGAAACAATTTATAGATTAAAAGATTGGAGTATATCTCGACAAAGGTATTGGGGTTGTCCAATACCAATAATGTATTCAAATGATGGATCTACACTTGCAGCAACAATAGATGATTTACCAATATTATTACCAGAAGATGTTGATTTTTCTAAAAGTCAGAATCCTTTACAAGATCATCCAGAATGGAAAAATACTAAATATTTAAAAACTGGAGAAGATGTTACAAGAGAAACAGAAACTTTCGATACTTTTTTTGAGTCATCTTGGTATTTTGCTAGATTTTGTTCACCTTATTCAAAGGAAATAATAGATAAAAAAGAAGCTGAATATTGGTTACCAGTTAACCAATATATTGGAGGAATAGAGCATGCTATTCTTCATCTTTTATATTCAAGATTTTTTACAAGAGCCTTATATGATTGTGGATTAATTAATATAAAAGAACCGTTCGAAAGTTTGTTAACTCAAGGAATGGTTTGTCATAAAACTTTTAAAGATCAAAAAAATAATTGGGTTGATCCTATTGATTTTGATAAAAATAAAAATAAGGAAAAGTTTGTAATTGGAAAAAGTGAAAAAATGAGTAAATCAAAAAAAAATGTTGTAGATCCAGATTTAATTTTAAATCAATATGGCGCTGATACAGCAAGACTTTTTATGCTTTCTGATAGTCCTCCGGAGAAAGATTTAGAATGGACAGATACTGGAATAAATGGAGCTTTTAAATATTTAAGCAGATTGTGGGATCTTGTTAATAATAATTTAGATTTATTATTAAAAACTAAAGGTGAAGGAAATTTTAGCAAAGATAATAAATTTATTTCAGCAATAAATAAAACTATTTATTATGTCACAATTGATTATGAAAATTTTAGATTTAATAGAGCAATAGCAAGAATAAGAGAATTTACAAATTTAGTATTTGAAAATGAAGAAAAGTTAATAAAAGATAATAAATTATTTAAATATTTAATTGAATCTATTTTAAAAATTTTAAGTCCAATGACGCCACATATTACTGAAGAAATGTGGAGTTTAATTGGGAATAAAGATTTTTTAATTAAAAGTAGTTGGCCAGTAGTTGATAAAAAATATTTAGAAATTAAAAATGTTATATTAGCAATTCAAATAAATGGAAAATTAAAAGATACAATTGAATTACCATTTGATACAAATTCATTAGAAGTTGAGAAAAAAGCTTTATCTTTACCTAAAATAACTAAAATAATTGGTAAAAATAAACCAAAAAAAATTATAGTAGTTAAAAATAAAGTAGCAAATATAGTAATTTAAATGAAAAGAATATTATTTTTTTATATCATATTTTTTTTTGCAATTTCAAATTGTGGGTATGAGCCTATATATTCGAAAAATCAAAACACAAATGTAGAAATATCTAAAATTTATGTGAAAAATATAAAAGATAGATCTGGCCAAATATTAAGAAATTCATTATTAAATAAAATTAACCCTGAACGCGAAAGAGTAATTTATAAATATAGACTCATTGTGGAGATGTCAGAAAGTAAATCGAGTTTAGCTTATAGAAAAGATATGTCAGCTACAAGAACTGATTTAGAAATTACTGCAAATTATTTTCTAAGTGATATAAAAAATGAAAATATTCTTATAAAAGAGGAAATTAAATCAACAACTAGTTTTGATGTTGTAGAGTCAGTTTATGCAACTCTGATCGCAGAGAAAGATGCGAGAGAAAAAAGTTTGCAAGTTATAAGTGAAGATATTTTTACTAATTTAGTAATTTTTTTTAAAAATTAATTAAATTTATATTTAAAAAATTAAAATATTTTTATTTTTGTTGGATAGTATTTTAATAAATCGAGCATATTTTTTTGTTTTATTGCAACACATCCTTTAGTTTTTAATATATTTTTTTTTGTTAAATGTAGAAATATTGCGCTACCTTTTCCTTTGACGATTGGTGTATCATTATAACCAATTACAATTAAAATATCGTATAATGAGTCTTTTCTCCACAATCTCTCTCCAAGATTAAAATTTTTTGTTTCGAATATTTTATTATATTTATTATGATTTGGGTCATCACAACATATATGGTTTTTTTTAATTATATGAGTAGGTAAGATAGTTTTAGGCTTTTTCACTCTATCACATCTATACATCACGTATCTAAGAGAAAAAATTCCTAAAGGTGTTTTTAAATCTCCTTCGTTTTTATCTAAAGTTACTCCATTTTTACCAAGTAAGCATTTATAATTACGATTTGCAAAAGTAATTATTCCTGATTTTTTTACTGAAATTTGCATTTTTTTAATGTGATATTTTTATAATAATATATTTTAGATTTAAATTAAAAATTAATAAAATAATTTAATTATCATGAATTTACTTATCGTTGAAAATAATTTTTTGTTAAAGGAAAATTTTTTTCAACATGAATTGAAAAATAAATTTAATATAAATTTTTCTTCTTCAATTATAAATATAAAAAAAAATATCTCGAAAAAGAATTTTGATTTTATAATAGTTAGTTCTTTAATCCCTAAGTTAAATTCCTTTGATGTAATAACAAATATTTTTAAAACAAAACCTAAAATTAAAATAATTCAAATATTAGAAAAAACTAATGATCAAAAACATAGCTTTTCTTCTTTTTATTTAAAAAAACCATTTATGATTAATAAATTATTATCAATTTTAAGTAAATCAAAAAGAAAGAAATCTGAAAATAAGAAAAAATATAATTTGAAAAATGGTTTAATTTTTAAAAAATTACAAAGAAAATTAATTAATGAATCAAAAAAAATAGAATTAGGATTAACTGAAAAAGAGTGTGACATATTGGAGTTTTTAATTAAAGAAAGAAAATTTATAAAAAAAACAGATTTGTTAGAAAATATTTGGGGATTTAATAGTAAAGTAAAAACTAGAACTTTAGAAACTCATATATATAGATTAAGAAAAAAAATAAATAAAAATTTTGGTATAAAAAGATTTATTAGTGTAAAAAATAATTCCTATAAATTAATTTAGTTTTCTATTAATTCAAAAGTCTTTGGTTTAAATTTTTTTATTTTCTTTATATTTAATAAAGCAACTGTAGTTTCAGTTTCATCAATATCAGTTATTATCCATTTTTTTAATTTTATAGGACTTGAGGAAAAAATTAATTCAATTTTATCAATATTTTCGATGTTTTTATCTATTATAGTTAATGTAATTTTTCCCCTTTTTTTTTCTAATTTATTTATATTAAAATCTTTTTTTAAATTTATATTTTTTTTTAATAGAATCCATGCAGGGCTTTTTTCTATTATTATAGATTGTATTTCATTTATATCGGTATCAAAATAATGAAGCCATTTGCCATCAGCTATAATTAAAAGTTTTTTATTTTTTTTATATTCAATTCTTAACTTTCCAGGCTTTGAAATTAAAATTTTCCCCATTTCTTCTGAACCTGAAGTAGAACTTTGAATAAATTGAGATGAAACGTTGTTGATTTTATTTAAATAATTTTCTATTTGTTTAATTAATTTTTCATCTAAGGCTATTGATATTTTTTGATTAAAAAAAAATATTAAAAAAAAATAAAAAAATATTTTTTTCATTTTATTGTTTATTAATTAGAACTTCTCTTCTACCAATTCTATCAGCTTCTGATACTACATTATTTTCTTCCATTTTTTCAATTATTCTTGCAGCTCTATTATAGCCAATTTGAAAGTGTCGTTGTATAAGACTAGTTGATGCTTTCTTTTTTGATATTATTAATTGTACAGCTTCTAAATATAATGGATCGTTATCATCATTTTTACCATTATTATTTACTTGGTTCTTTTTGTCATCTGTAACACCATCAATATATGTAGGTTTTCCCTGAGATTTTAAAAATTTTACTACTTTAGCTACTTCATCATCACTTACAAATGGACCATGTACCCTTTTTATATTGCTTGCTCCAGACATATAAAGCATGTCGCCTTGCCCCAGTAAATATTCAGCTCCTTGATCACCAATAATTGTTCTACTATCTATATTTGTTGCTACTTGATAACTTATTCTATTAGAAAAATTTGCCTTTATTGTGCCTGTAATAACATCAGTTGACGGTCTTTGAGTAGCTACTATTAAATGTATACCTGCAGCACGCGCCATTTGTGAAAGTCTTTGAATACATATTTCGACATCTTTTCCAGAAACTGCCATTAGATCTGCAATTTCATCTATAATTACAACAATGTATGGAAGTTTATTAAAATTAATTTTTTTATCTTCAAATATAGGTTTTCCTGTTTGACTATCAAACCCGGTTTGAGTTTTTTCTACAATTACTTCTCCATTAAGTTTTTTATTATTAATTTTTTCGTTAAATGATTCTATATTTCTAACACCAATTTTTGACATAAGCTTATATCTTTTTTCCATTTCATCTACTAACCATTTTAAGCTAAATATTGCTTTTTTTGGATCAGTTACGACTGGTGTTAAAAGATGGGGTATTTCGTCATATACTGACAATTCTAACATTTTTGGATCAATCATAATAAATTTACATTGATCTGGAGTAAGAGAATATAAAATAGATAAAATCATAGCGTTTAAACCAACAGATTTACCTGATCCTGTTGTTCCTGCTATTAGAAGATGTGGCATTTTCGATAAATCTTGAATAACAGATTTTCCAGAAATATCTTTACCTAATACTATTGGTATTAAAGAATTAGAAGTATCAAAATCTTTTAGTCCAAAAATTTCTTTTAAATTTACTACTTCTCTTTCTTCATTTGGCAATTCTACACCAACAGCATTTTTATTACGTACATTCGAAATTCTTGCAGATTCAGCACTCATTGATCTTGCAATATCACTTGAAAGGCTTATGATTTTTCTTGTTTGAACACCAGGAGCAGGTTCAAGTTCATACAAAGTTACTACAGGGCCAGGATTTATCCCTATTACTTTTGCATCAAATTTAAATTCTTTAATTACATTTTCTAATAATTTTGCATTTTGTTGAAGTAAATCTTTATTATTATTATTATTTTTACTTTTAATACTTTCTTCAAGAAATTCTAATTTAGGTAAATCATATTCAGTTTCTTCATTAAAATTAAATTTTGGTTCAATTGAATCTTTTAATAACTTACCTGGTTTTGATATATTTTTATTTTCTGTAAATAGATCATCAGAATTAGAATCCTTAATAATATTTTTATTAGTATATTTTTTTATAATTTTTAAAATTATTGGCTCAATGTATTGATAAGCTTTAAAAGATAAATTAAAAAATTTTAAAAAAATTAAATAAATATATTTAATTGATAGAAATAAATTATTACTTATTTTAATCCAATCTGTTTTATTAAGACCTAAAGTAAAATTAAAGGAACTAAAAGCAATAATAAAAGAAATTATAGAGATATAAATTTGGCTCATTTCAAAATTTATATTTTGAAGAAAATTTGTAATGTATAAAAAAGTATATTTTCCAACTATTCCTCCAGCTTGAAAATTTAAATTAAAAATATTTTCAATATTTAATGTAATAGAAGTTGTTATTAGTGTTATAGGTACAAAAATTAATCTTAGCCAAAAAAATGTAATTTTTTTATGTATAAATAATTTAAGACCCCAAACAAAACTTATTAAAAAAATAAGAACTGAAGATGCGCCAAATAGTTTAATTAATAAATCGGAAGTGTATGCGCCGTATTTTCCAAGAATATTATTAATTGTATTGTCAGAAAGATATGTAAAAGAAGAGTCGTTAATATCAAAAGTTATAATTGACGCAGCTATAGCTGAACTAATTATTAAAAGAATTAAACCAATAGTTTCCAGGAGTTTCCTTTTAAAAAAAGGAATATTCTGTAAGTTAGCGGAATTATTAAACTTTAAAACCATAAAAAAGGTATTAATGCTTTACTATCCCAACACTTATAGATTTATATAAGTTTTATTATAAAACAACAGTTTTTTAATGATTTTTAACTTAATTTATATTGCTTTATTTCCTTTTTCTCCAGTTCTTATTCTTATTGCTTTATCAATATTAAGAGAAAATATTTTTCCGTCACCAATTTCGCCTGTATTAGCGGCATTTTTGATAGTTTTTATTACTTTTTCTTCTATTTTCTTGTCAATAACTAACTCAATCTTTATTTTTGGCAAATATTTAACAGAATACTCAGAACCTCTGTAGACTTCTTTATGGCCCTTTTGTCTACCAAAACCTCTTACTTCAGTTACTGTCATACCTTCTATACCTATTTTACTTAAGGCATTTTGAACCTCTTCTAATTTAAAAGTTTTAATTATTGCGATTATTAATTTCATCTTTATTAAGAATATAAATTAATAGATGATTTACAAGTGATAACCTCTTTCACCATGTGTTGTTATATCAAGACCTTCTTGAGAATCTTTTCTTGAAACTCTTAAACCCACTGTTAATTCAGTTATTTTAACAATTACAAAAGTTGCAATTAATGAAAATGCGGCTACTGAAATAATACCTATTATTTGAATTTGTGCTTGTTGAGAACTACCAGCAGTACCGCCGATTGCTTCATTAGCTAAAAATCCAACTAATAAAGTTCCAAGCATTCCACCAATGCCATGAACTGCAAATACATCTAAAGAATCATCAATATTGAAAGTTTGTTTTATTAAAACAGAAAAATAATAACAAATAGAACCTGCTAGTAATCCGATAATAAACGCTGATTTAGGGTCAACAAAACCTGAAGCAGGAGTGATAGTTGCTAATCCAGCTATTGTTCCTGTAACAATACCAACTAGCCCAGGTTTGCCATTTTTAAACCATTCAATTGCCATCCATGTTAATGATGCTGTAGCTGCAGCGATATGAGTAACTAGTATTGCCATTCCTGCATTTGCATTTGCAGCTAATGCACTTCCACCATTAAATCCAAACCATCCTACCCAAAGCATTGCAGCTCCAACCATAACCAGTCCTGGATTGTGAGGAGGCTGAACATTATTTGGGAACTCATCTCTGTTACCAAGCATTATTGCAATTACTAAAGCAGAAACACCCGCAGTCGTATGAACAACGAGCCCGCCTGCGAAATCTAGAACTCCTAAATCTGCTAACCAACCACCACCCCAAACCCAATGAGTTACTGGAGCATATACAACAAATAGCCAAATAGCTGATATTAAAAGTACAGCAGAAAATTTTATTCTTTCAACATATGCTCCAACCATTAATGCTGGGGTAATAATTGCAAACGTCATTTGAAAAACAAAAAAAAGATTTTCAGGAATAGTTCCACTTAGAGCATTCCATTCTACATTATTAAATAAAAATTTTTCTAAACTACCAATATATTTATTTAGTTCTCCACCATCTGCAAATGATAAGCTATAAGCTCCAAACAACCATAAAACAGAAGCTAGACAACAAATAGCAAAACAATGCATTAAAGCAGAAACAACATTTTTTGAATTAACTAGACCACCGTAAAATAATGCTAAACCAGGGACAGTCATAAAAAGTACTAACGCTGAAGCTGAAATAATCCACGCAGTATCACCACTATCTAAAGTTGCTTCATGATCAGCAGCAAAAGTCTCTATATTACCTGAAAATACAGCAAGTAAGAAAATACCAATGAAATATATTAGTTTATACATAATTATACATCAATAATTACAGCAATTATTATACCAATCTTGTAATTTTATGAATTATTAAGCAATAATCTGTCAATTATCATATTTTTAGCTGGGCGTGCGATATTGGCTAAGCGTAATAAAGACTTTCTTACTATTTTGAAAATAGGTTTTTGATTAGTATATAGCCTTACTATGCCATTTGTTGCCAAATAAATAGGCAAAGATAATATTCTAAATTTTTTATCATATGTTTTAAGTACATTTTCACAGCTTATATCTATATTTTTTATTAAAGCTTTTTTAATTTCATTTTGAAGTATATCAACACCTCTGAGGTTTAAATTAAACCCATGTGCTGTGATTGGGTGCATTCCTACAGCAGCATCGCCAATTAATACTGAGCGATCTTTATAAAATTCATTTGCGTATATAGTAAGCATAGGGTAACTATATTTTTTTCCAGTTAAAATCATTTTTCCAAGATTGCCTTTTAAATCATTTTCAATTTTCAAATTAATTTCTTTATTTGTTAAAGATAAAAACTTTTTTGATTCATGATTTTGTAATGTAATAACGATTGAAGATAGATTTTTTTTTATGGGTAGAATTGCTAATGTTTGGTTATATTGAAAATATTCAGATGCAATATTATTATTACTTAACTTATGCTTCATTCTAAATACAGTCATCGATGTATTAAAATTTGTTTTATTTGTATAAATACCTAATTTTTCTCTAATTTTAGAAAGTCTACCATCAGCAATAACTGTTAATTTTGATTCAATAATTTTTCTATTTTTTAAATAAATTTTCGATCCAGAATTATTTGAACAAATTTTAAAAACCTCGGATTTTGTAAAAAATTTTAATTTTTTATATGTTTGTATTTTTTTATGTATTGCTTTTCTAATAATTTGATTAGGCACTAAATATCCTAAAGAGTCTTCAATAGTTTTTTTATGATCAAAATGAAGAAAATTAGATGAATCTCCATCTAATATTCTAGCTTCTTTTACTTTAGAAATTATTTTAGTATTTATATTTTTCCAAACTCCAATTTTTTTTAAGATATTAATAGATTTATGAGTTAAAGCTATATCGCGACCATCATTTTTTGGATTTGAGAATTTATTTTTAGAATTTTTTTCTATTATAGCTACTTTTAATTTTGTTTTAGCTAACGCGCAAGCTAATGCTAAGCCCGAAGGCCCGGCGCCTATTATTACAACATCAAATTTCATATAAAAAAAATATTATTATTTTTTTAATTTTCTAGCCTTTTCAATTAGCATTATTGGAATTCCATCTTTAATAGGATACGCAAGGCCTGCTTTTTTACTAATTAATTCTTTATTTTTTTTATCGTAAATAAGAGGGCCTTTAGTTTTCGGACAAACTATAATATTTAGCAAATTTTTATCCACGACATTATATTAGAAATTTTTTACAACTTTTAAATCAATAATTTTCTTGAATAAATTGTCATATAAAATATTATTACATTTAATTTGCGGGAATAGCTCAGTGGTAGAGCATCACGTTGCCAACGTGGGGGTCGCGAGTTCGAATCTCGTTTCCCGCTCCAGTTTTTTTAGTAAAAATTTATTTTAAAATAATTTTTGCGACTTGATGTGGTTTTTCTAAAAAAGAAAAATGCCCACAATCTTTAATTGTTATAAAATTTTGAAGATTCAGCAATTTTTTTGTTTCATTACGTTCCTCATTATTTGACCAATCGTTATCTCCATAAATTAATTCTACAGGAATACTGATATGAGAATATATATCTTTTGTATTCGACCAGCTTCGGTAATTTGAAAGAACATTTCTAAAATGATAATAATAACCAGGATGTTTATATGATTTACAAAGTAAATTTAAATAATTTTCAGGTAATTTATTTTTATCAACAAAACCTCCATTCAAAATATTTTTTAGTACTATTTTGTTCTCTAACCTAGCAAACAAATTTCCTAAAATTGGTAGACTTACGTGAAACATTATAAATCTTGCAAAAAAATTTCCTCTTCCAATACCATCTCCAAATTTTTTGTCATAATCATATGGATTAAATGAAAAAATTTTCTTTATTCTTTTTGATATTTTTTGAGAAATCGAAAATGGCAATACTCCTCCAATTGACTCCCCTGCTATAGTTAATCTAGATAATTTTTTTTTTTCTATAAAATCAACAATACAATCATTAAAAAAAGTTTGATCATAATTTGTTTTAGTATTTATTGGAGATTCTCCAAATCCAGGTAGATCTATACTATAAATAGTAAATTTTTTTTTCAGTAATTTGACAATACTATCAGAATATTCAAGCCTATTTCTTATTGTGTGTAAAAGTAATAAGGGGGAACCTTTTCCTGTTTTCTTATATCTTATAAAAGTTCCATCTTTTAAATTAAAATTTTTTATATCATTGTTCATAGTTAATTATATAAAGTTAATTATACATAAAGCATGACTTTTTATTTGTTAAATTTTAGTGAATCTTTTTCATAACTTCTTCAAAATTTTTAGAAAATTCTTTACCATTACATATTGAAGATTTAATTAAATTTTTTCTTAAAGTTGATCTTATTTTATATATATGTTTGTATTCTGATAATTTTTTTAATTTTGTAATATATTCATCTTCTTTTTTTACAATCCAATTTGAAAGACCAACATTAGATAAAATTGATGCTGATTGTCTTGTTATATAATTTTTTCCAACTAATGATAAAACAGGAATACCCATACAAATTGCGCTATAAGTGGTAGTTGCTCCTGAATAAGGGAATGTGTCTAAGCCTATATCAATTTTATTATAATATTTAAGGTAAATATCAACTTTTTCGTCTAAAAAAATTATTTTTTCTTTTGATATATTATTTTTTTCAAACATTTTATAAATAGTATCTTGGTTTTTTTTATTATTATAATAATCGTAATATCTAAGATAAATTTTTGATTTACTAAAATGTTTTAATACTTTTGACCAAAGACTTATACATTTTTCTGAAACCTTTCCTGGATTGTTAAAACTACCAAAAGAAATATAGCCGTTATTTTTCATAGGAGGCTCATTTATTTTTGGTAAATTTTCAGGTTTTGCAAAATTAAAAAGACTTTTTATTCTAATGATTTTTTCAGAAACTTTTTCTTTAAAATTTAATGGATGTAAAATATTATCACTTAGCCAGTAATCCATTGTTTTATTATAAGAAGAACTAATAGGGTGAAAACTAATTTGTTTTGGGGCGGATCTGTATGTTGAAAGAAGGTATCGATTTTCTCCAAAATATCCTCCTAAAAAAATTAATATATCAATATTATCCGAAATAATTAATTTAGAAGCTTCTTTATCATTTAAAGTTGAAATATTTTTCCAAGAATCAGATACTTTTTTATACCACTCCGTTATTTCATCTTCATCAGGATTTGATGAATAACAATAAAATTCGAAATTTTTTTTATCTTTAAAATCAAATAGGGCATGTATAACATTATTAATTGCTTGTTTTCTGAAATCACAAGACACAAAACCTATTTTAATTTTTTTATTTTTTTTAGAACCAAGTTTAAATTTTTTTATTTTTTCTTTATTTCCTAAATAATTATATTTTTTAATAATTTTTGATAATGAAATATGATCAAAATCAGATTGATACACTTTTAATAATAAAATTCTTTTATAAGCTATATCTTCTTCATTATTATGAAGTTTATAATTTATAACTTTATTTAAAATCTTTTCGCATTCATTAAATCTGTTTTGTTTAAAATAGCAAAGAGCAAGTAAATTTAAAATATTTTGGTTTTTTTTTAATTTTATTAGTTTGAGAATTGTATTTTCGGATAAATCAATTAAACCTAATTCAAGTTGAACTTCTGCTAATTGTTTTAAATTGAAAATTTCATTAGGAAATATTTCTATTATTTTTTTAAGTACATCATGTGCTTGATCATTTTTTTTCAGTTTAATTAATATGTTACTAACAGCATTCCATATTTGGTAATTTTGATTATCTATATTTAATGCTTCTTTATATAATTTAAGAGCAAGTTCCATATCATTAAAATAATATTCGTAATGGCGGCCCAAATTATATTTAGTTTTTTGATCATTGGGGTTTTGGTTGGATAAATATTCTAGAATATTTTTTGAATCATTATATTGTTTTAAATCTTCATTAATATTTGCTAATAAATGAAACGCTTCAAGAAAACTTGGTTGATTATTAGTAAGTTTTTTTAAAATTTCTAAAGCTTCTTTTTTATTATTTAATTTATCTTTAATTAAAGCTAAATAATATAAATAAATTGGGTTTTCTTTATCTTGAAATGACTCAACTTCTTTTAAAGCTTCTTCATATTGTTCATTTTCAAAATATATTCCAATTTTTTTATTTAATTCATCAATATAATTTTTATTAGGATCTCCAGGGGTAGGATCTTTTTTTTTAGTCATATTTTTATCTTCTTTTAAGCTTTTTTGTCAAATTTTTGAGTTTATTTAGAGTTTTATCACCAACATGATGCTCTATTCCTTCGCTATCAAGTTCTGCTGTTTCTTTATCTAAGCCTAAAGCAATTAAAAAATCATAGACAATAGTATGTCTTTGACGAGCATTAACAGCTGTACTTTTACCTTTTTCTGTTAAATAAATTGATCTATATGGTTTTGATTTTAAAAAACCTTTTTTTACTAATCTATTTATTGTTTGATTTACGGTAGCTTTAGAAATTCCTAAATGATCCGCAATATCCACAATTCTTGCTTCTCCTTCTTTACTAATTAAATCTTCAATTAGTTCTACATAATCTTCAGCTAATTCATTTTCGTGAGCTTTTCTTGTGTGAATATAAGATTTAGCATCTTTTTTTGGATTTTTTTTAAACATAGTATTTATAAATTTAGCATTTTTTTTTTTTTATTAGTACTTGAAAAAAAGTTAGGATAAGCTAACTTATTAAGTAATTACTTATTTTAAAAAATGATAAACAAACTAATCGATTTATTACAAAAACTTAATATTCAAGGATCTTTTTTAAGAACAATAATTTATACAATAGGGCATATATGTATTGCAATAACTTGCTTAATGTTAATTGCTAATGTGCCATTTGCAGT
>PBCY01000008.1:9330-17022 GCA_002717245.1 Pelagibacteraceae bacterium | reverse complement strand
AAGAGCAAAAAAACCTATTGTTGTTTTGGTTACACCAACTTCAAATAACCAAACTGAAAGTGTTGATAATGTAAGTAAAAGAGGAAGCCCTGAAGCATATCCTAAAAGCATTATTACTAATAATTTTTTATTAGTGTAAATAGAAAAATTTTTTAATTGTTTAGATAAGATCATTATTTAATCTTTTAATTCTTTATTAATTAAATCTTTAAGACTTTTTTCCGGCCTTGCTCCAAAATGATTAATTATTTCTCCTGCAGTTATTGAAGCAATCTTACCACTTTTTAAAATGGAAAATTTTTTTGATAAACCATATAAAAATCCTGCTGCAAATAAATCTCCTGCACCTGTAGTATCTTTAACATTCCCAAACAAAACAGGTTCGATTTGTTCTATATTCTTATTATTGTAAATCATAGCTCCTTTTTCACCTTTAGTAATAGCTACAATATCAATTAACGAAGATATTTCTTTTCCGCTTTCTTCTGCATTTTCTGTTTGACAAAGTTCAATAGCTTCAATTTCATTAGCAAATAAAATATCTACATGTTTTTTTACTAGTTCCATAAACTCATTTCTATGTCTTTCAACGCAAAAAGGATCTGACAAAGTTAATGAAACTTTATTACCTGCTTTATGTGCAATTTCTGCAGCTTTTACTAAACTTTCTTTAGCTAATTGTTCTTCCCAACAATATCCCTCTAAATAAACAATTTTGGAATTTTTAACTAATTTTTCATCGATATCTTTAGGGTTTAATAATGAACACGCGCCTATGTAAGTATTCATAGTTCTTTGTGCATCCGGGGTTACAAAAATAAAACATCTTGCTGTTCCTGGGCCATCTAAAATAGGCTTTGTTTCATAAAAAACTCCTACATCTTTAAGACTTTTAAAAAAAGATTTTCCAAGATCATCATCTTTTGTTTTTCCAATGAAAGCAGGATTACCAGATAATGACGCAAAACCAACTGTAGAATTTGCTACTGAACCTCCTGCCACTTCTAACCCTTTTTTTAAAGAGGAATAAAAATTTTCTGCTTTCTTTTCATCTATAAGAGTCATAACTCCTTTTTCTAATTTATTAACTTTTATAAATTCCTCATCAACTTCATATAAAACATCAACTACCGAATTTCCTATTCCTAAAAGATCAAACTGTTTCATTTTATTTATTAAATATTTTTACTTTTAAACATACATAATTGTTTCACAACGCAATCCAAACATTCAGGATTCCTTGCTTTGCAAACATATCTTCCATGAAGTATTAATAAATGATGCGCAATTTTTTTATATTTTTCTGGAACAATTTTTTCAAGATTTAATTCCACATCAATTGGTTTTTTTCCTACTGCTATTTTTGTTCTATTTGAAACTCTAAAAATATGAGTATCAACTGCTATAGTAGATTTATTAAATGCAATATTTAATACAACATTTGCTGTTTTTCTACCAACTCCTGGCAAAGAAACTAAATCTTCTCTATTATTAGGAACATTTCCATTAAATTCTTCTACTAAAATTTTGCTTAAACTCATAATATTTTTTGCTTTATTATTATAAAGTCCAATTGTTTTAATTAAAAATTTTAATTTTTTCAATCCTAATTTTAAAATTTTTTCTGGAGTATTTGCTATCAAAAATAATTTTTTTGTAGCTTTATTAACCCCAATATCAGTAGATTGTGCTGATAAAACTACAGCAATTAATAAAGTAAAATTATTTGTATATTTTAGATCTGATTTAGGCTTTGGATTTTTTTTCGATAATAAATTAAAGAATGTTTGAATATTTTTTTTTATCATTATTAAAGAAATTATTTTCCTTAATTTTTATATTTCAAATAAATATTTAAAAAGTAAAATAGAATTTCTCATATTTTAAAATAAATGAAAATCAATATACTTTTACCTAATAACTTTGTTAAATATCATACTTCTTATGCATTTACTTATCCAATTATTAAATCTTTCAATTTAATAAAAAAAGAAGGTATAAATATAAATTTTTTACATTCTATAAAGAAAAAAAATTTTGAATGTGATATTTTAATTATTGAAAGTAGATTTTATAATACAATAAAAGAAAAAAGCCATTTTTTAAATTACTTAAAAAAAATTAATATAANTAAAATAATTTTTGCTGATACAAATGACAGTACAGGACAAATACAAAATGAAATTTTAACTTTGGTAAATTCCTATTGGAAAACACAAATTTTAAAAAATAAAAAAGAATATACAAAATCTCATTATGGNGGAAGATTATTTACAAATTTTTATAATAAAAAATTTAACATTAAAGATAATAATGAACAATTTAGTGAACCTATAAATAGTAAGTTACTTAAAAAAATAAAAATTTGCTGGAATGCTGGATTATGTGATTATGGAAAATATGCATATATAAAACAAAAATTATTTTCGATATTTAAATCTAAATTTTTTATAAATAACTCTAATTATTCTTCTTATTCTTTTGAAAAAAATATTAATATTTCATGCAGAATAGAAACTAATTATGATAGAGAAACTGTAAAATTTCAAAGAGATCAGATTGCTAAAGTACTTAAAAGAAATAATATTGAAACAAAAAAAATTTCCCGTTTTAAATATTTAAAAGAAATTAAAAATTCCAAATTTGTCATATCTCCTTTTGGATGGGGAGAAATTTGTCCACGTGATTTTGAAATTTTTATAAATGGTGGAATTTTAATGAAACCTAATATGGATAATATTGATACATGGCCAAATTGGTATATTTCAAACAAAACATATATACCCATTAATTGGGATCTTATAGACTTCGAAAAAAAAATNGAAACTTCATTAAATAATTACGAAAAATTAAAAAGGATTGCAATATCTGCACAAAAAAACTATTTTTTTTATACTACACATAATTCTAAAAAAATTTTTGCTGAAAGATTTTTAAAACTTATAAAAAACTAATTATGAATAAAAATAATATAAAATATAAAATAACCTTATACCCATACAGAAGTTTAAGTAAAACAGGCTTTTTTATTCTTATGTTTGTTTTAGGAATAATTAGTTTTATTGCTGGTATAACTTTTATGTTAAAAGGCGCATGGCCTGTTTTTGGTTTTTTTGGTCTAGATGTTTTATTAGTTTATATCTTTTTTAAAATAAATTTTAAAAGTGGAAAAAAAAAGGAAATAATTATTTTAACTGAAAACCAATTAATTATTGAATTTTATAATGAAAAAAAAATTTCTAAAACACATTACTTAGATGCAAACTGGTTAAAAATAAATCTTACAAAATTTAAAAATGAAATAAGCAAATTAAAAATATCATCAAAAAACAAATCAGTAATTGTTGGTTCTTTTTTAAGATATAAAGAAAAAAAAAATATAGTTAAATCCTTAAAAACTGCTTTAAGAAAAAATCATTTTAATTATGAAAAAATAAATGTTTAAAATTAAAAGAAGTACCCTAAGCTTCGTAATGCTTTTTTTACTTGGGATAATTTGGGGTAGTTCTTTTCTTTTTATAAAATACACCGTTTTATCATTAAAACCGGTAACTGCAGTTTTTCTAAGAATGATAGTAGCTGCATTATGCTTATTTATTTATACAAAGATAAAATCAATACAAATTCCGATTAAAAAAAAAGATATAATTAACTATATTACTATTGCTATTCTTGGTAATGTTTTTCCATTTTTTTTAGTAAGTTGGGCTGAAGTATCAATTAATACAAATGTTACCGGAATTATTATGGGCCTTATGCCAATTACCACAGTTTTTCTAGCTTATTTTTTTGTTAAAGAAGAAAAAATTAATATTTACACATTCATTGGAATTTTTTTAGGATTTCTAGGATTATTTTTTCTTTTAGAAATTATTACAAATAAAAATAATAATTCTTTGCCAGAAATCGCTGTAGTAATTGGTACTATAAGTTTTGCAATAGCAACAGTATATACAAGAAAAATTCCTAATTTTAACCCTTTATATATATTAACTGGATCAACATACTTCGCTTGTTTAATTTTAATACCATTTGTAATTTTTTTTGATGATCCATTAAATATATCAGCAACAAATCAAAGTATAATATTTGCTATAATTCTTGGAGTACTTAATACCGCAATAGGGGGTTTAATTTTTTTTAAATTAATTAAATTATCTGGCGCCGCTTTTACATCAACAGTAAACTTTATTACTCCATTTGTTGCTGTAGTTTGGGGATATATTTTTTTACAAGAATATTTAAATTTTAATCAAATTGTAGGATTTATTTTTATATTAATTGGAATATATTTAGTAAAAAAATCAACTAATGCCTAATACATTAGACATATTAAAGAAGCCTTTCTTTTTTTTTATTAACCAAATAGCTGCTTTTATTGCCCCTATAGCATAAATTGATCTATTAAAACCTTTGTGTTTTAATTCTATCTCTTCATTTTTATTTTTAAAAATCACAGAATGATCTCCAACTATATTTCCTTGCCTTTTACAATAAAAATTTACTTTACCTAATTCTTTTTTTCTCATTTTATTTGGCTTAAGATTAGATATTTTTTTTAAATTAAAATTTTTTCCNTTAGCAACTGCTGAGCCCAATGCTAAAGCTGTTCCTGAAGGTGCATCTTTTTTATTTTTATGATGTATATCTAAAACTTCAACCGAAGTATTTTTACTAAAAAAAATAGTCGATGATTTATTTACTAACTCTAATAATAAATTTATACCGATGCTCATGTTAGGAGCAAAAATTATAGATATTTTTTTTGATGCTTTTTTAATTTCTAATATTTGTTTATTTGTTAAACCGGTTGTGCCTATTACTAATTTTTTATTTAACTTTAATACATATTTTAAAGTTTCTAATGTACTTTCAGGTAAAGAAAAATCGATAATAACATCAGCATTTTTAAAAGCTAACTCCTTATCATGTATTATTTTAATTTTTTTTATCTTTTTATTCAAAAAAGAAGAATTTTTATTTTCAACTGCTGCAATTAAATCAACATTGGNAAAATTTTTTAATTCTTTAATTATTTGAGTGCCCATTCTCCCAGCACAGCCTACCACAGCCAATTTAATTTTTTTCATAGTTTTTTAATTATATATTATTTTTTATTCCAGAGGTCTTTTAATCTATTAAAAAAGCCTTCTGATTGAGGACTAGTAGTTTTTTTGTTTTTATCACCATGGAATTGTTTTAATAATTCTTTTTGTTTATTTGATAAATTAACCGGAGTTTCAACAAATGCTTCCAAATATAAATCTCCATTCCCATTTTGTTTAAATATTGGCAATCCTTTATTTGATAATCTAAAATTATTTCCTGATTGGGTACCTGAAGGAATTTTTACTTTTACTATCGATCCATCTAAAGTTGGAACTTCTATACTTCCACCTAATATAGCATCAATCATTGGTATAGGCGCTCTACAATATAANTTTTCACTATCTCTTTTAAAAATAGAATGAGGTTTTTCTTTAATAAAAATATATAAATCTCCTGAGGGGCCTCCTTTGTAACCTGCTTCTCCTTCTCCTGACAACCTAATTCTAGTTCCATCCTCAACTCCTGCTGGAATATCTACAGATAAACTTTTCTTTTTATCAACTCTTCCTGTTCCTTGACAATCACTACATGGATTTTTTATAACTTGTCCCTCTCCTCTACAATCTGGACAAGTTTGTTGAATGGTAAAAAATCCTTGTTGAGCTCTTACAGATCCATGACCTTCACAAGTAGGACAATTTTCTGGTACAGAATTTGCTTCATGGCCATTTCCATCACAAGGTTTACATTTTATTTTTGTAGGAACATGTATTACAATTTTTTTTCCAGAAAAAATTTCTTCCAACGAAACTTCCATATCATATCTTAAATCAGCTCCATATTCTCTTCTATTTGTTCTTTCTCTTTGACCACCTCTACCTCCAAAGATTCCTCCCATATCATCGTCAAAATCTCCGAACATCTCTTCAAAAATATCAGAAAAACCGCCGCCGCCAAAATTAAAGTCTTTAAAACCTGCTCCACCATTTTCAAATGCTTGATGACCAAATTGATCGTATTGTGCTTTTTTTTCTTTATCTTTTAAAATATAGTAGGCTTCATTAACTTTTTTAAATTTCTTTTCAGCTTTCTTATCATCCTTATTTCTATCGGGATGATATTTCATAGCCATTTTTCTATAAGCCTGTTTTATCTCATCATCGCTAGATGATTTGTTAACTCCCAAAGTTTCATAATAATCTTCTTTAGACATGCTTATTGATATAAGAACTTGTTATAAGAAAAAGAAGAGCTTATGCTGATTTTTTATTATCTTTTTTATTTACTTCTTCAAATTCAGCATCAACAACTTTTTCTTCTTTTTTATTAGAATCTTTTTTTTCGCCTTTTGGAGGTCCTTTTTTTGCTTGATTTGCTTGTTGTTTTTGAGCTTCTTGTTGAGCTTCCTTATAAATTATTTCTCCAAGCTTCATTGATGCTTGGGTTAATGCCTCTATTTTTGTTTTTAATTCTTCTTTATTTTCACTATCTTTTACTTTTTTAAGCGCTTCTAAGCTTTCTTCAATTTTTTTCTTTTCTTCATTACTAACTTTTGAACCATGTTCTTTTAAACTTTTTTCAGTTGCATGAATTAATGAATCTGCTTGATTCCTTAAATCTATAACTTCTTTTTTCTTTTTATCTGAATCGGCATGTTTTTCAGCATCTTTTACCATTTTTTCTATTTCTTCTTCAGAAAGACCTCCTGAGTCTTTAATTGTTATTTTTTGTTCTTTATTGGTACCTTTATCTTTTGCTGAAACATTTAAAATACTATTTGCATCAATATCAAAAGTTACTTCAATTTGTGGTATCCCTCTAGGAGCAGGAGCAATTCCTTCAAGATTAAAATTACCTAAAATTTTATTATCTGCTGCCATTGCTCTTTCACCTTGTAAAACTCTAATTGTTACTGCTGTCTGGTTATCATCAGCAGTTGAAAATATCTGACTTTTTTTTGTTGGTATAGTTGTATTTTTATCAATTAATTTTGTAAACACTCCGTTTAATGTTTCAATACCAAGAGTTAATGGTGTGACATCCAATAATAAAACATCTTTAACATCTCCTTGCAATACTCCTGCTTGAATTGCTGCTCCTGTAGCTACAACTTCGTCAGGGTTTACACCTTTATTAGGTTCTTTATCAAAAATTCTTTTAACAGTTTCTATTACTTTAGGCATTCTTGTCATACCTCCAACAAGAATAACGTTCTTAATATCGCTTGCTTTTAATCCTGCATCTTTTATAGCAGTCTCACAAGGCTCAACAGTTTTTTCTATCAAATCTTCGACTAAAGATTCTAACTTAGATCTTGATAAACTTATATTTAAATGCTTAGGACCCGATTTATCAGCAGTGATAAAAGGTAAATTAATTTCAGTTTGAGAAGAATTAGAAAGTTCGATTTTTGCTTTTTCAGCTCCTTCTTTTAATCTTTGTTTTGCAAGAGGGTCTTGCCTTAAATCAACTCCATTTTCTTTTTTAAATTCATCAGCTAGATAATCAATAATTCTATTATCAAAATCTTCTCCGCCAAGAAATGTGTCTCCTGATGTAGATTTTACTTCAAAAACNCCATCNCCNANTTCAAGNATNGANACATCNAATGTACCNCCACCTAAATCATANACNGCTATTNTT
>PBCY01000008.1:0-9323 GCA_002717245.1 Pelagibacteraceae bacterium | reverse complement strand
CTTTTTTATCNANNCCATAAGCTAANGNNGCNGCTGTNGGTTCATTNATAATTCNNNNAACTTCNAANCCTGCNATTTTNCCNGCATNTTTTGTNGCTTGTCTTTGAGAATCATTAAAATAAGCNGGNACAGTAATNACAGCNTNTTTNACTTCTTGNCCTAAATNNTTTTCTGCNGTTTCTTTCATTTTTTGTAGAATAAAAGCACTGACTTGTGAAGGCGCATATTTCTTTCCATTGGCTTCAACCCAAGCATCTCCATTATCGCCAGATACAATTTTATATGGAACTAAATCTTTATCTTTCTCAACTTCTTTATCATCTATTCTTCTTCCTATTAATCTTTTTACAGCAAATAAAGTATTTTCAGGGTTTGTTACAGACTGTCGTTTAGCAGCTTGTCCTACTAATGTTTCTTTACCATCCTTAGAGAATGCAACCATTGAAGGNGTTGTTCTAGAACCTTCAGTATTTTCAATAACTTTCGCACTTTTTCCATCCATTATTGCTACGCATGAATTTGTTGTACCTAAATCTATTCCTATAATTTTACTCATTTTTTTTAATTACCTTTTATATAAATATCAATGTGTTGAACTATATAATAGTTTTGTATGTAATGTACAAGTCTTTGAACAAAAAAAACTAATCTTTTTTTTTTTCACCCTTTTTTGTTACAACTACCGATGCCGGTCTTAAAAGTCTATCTTTAATCAAATACCCGTCTTGAACAATTTTAATAATTTCACCTGCTTCCTTCTCTTCATTTATCTCTTCAGATACTGCTTGATGAAAATTAGGATCAAATTTTTTTCCCAAACATTCAATTTTTTTAACATCAAATTTTTCAAGAGTTTTAATAAAATCTTTGAAAATAAGATCAATTCCATCTATTAAAGGCTTAGCATTATCATTAATATCTTTTTTAATTAAAGACATGCTGTCTATAACGCGAGTAAAATTATCTGCTACTAAAATTATTTCATTAGCAAATTCTGTAACAGCATACTTAAAAGTATCTTCTCTTTCTTTATCAAATCTTTTTCTTAAATTATCAATTTCTGCAAGATGTCTTAGGCTATCATCTTTAGCTTGCTTAAGTTCTTTTTGTAAATCATTTAAATTTACATTACTAACTTTTTTTTTTTTAATATCTGAATTTTTGTCTATATTATTAGTTTTTTTTACTTGAGATTTATTTTTTTTTAATTTATCCATTATTTCTTGTAATTATAACTAAATTGTATGTAAGATAATTTTCATAAAGTTCAATATCCATGAAAAATAAAAAAATAAAATCAATAGTTATAGCGAGCCACAATGAAGGCAAAATAAAAGAAATGCTGCCTTTTATTAAAAAATTAAATACTAAAATATATTTAGCAAAAGATTTTAACCTTAAAGAGCCTATAGAAGATGGCAAAACTTTTATAGATAATGCTCTTAAAAAATCTCGCTATGTTAATAATAAAACAAAAAAAGTTTCAATAGCCGATGACTCAGGCTTAGTAATTCCTGCTATTCAGGGTAAACCTGGCATATATTCTGCAAGATGGGCAGGAAAAGATAAAAATTTTTATAAAGCAATGAAAAAAATAAATAAACTTTTATTTAAGAAAAAAACGAACGCTTATTATATATCTGTACTTGCTATTTCATGGAATAAAAAAGAAGAAAAAGTTTTTATAGGTAAAATTTTTGGTAGTTTAATCTGGCCACCTAGAGGAAATTTAGGTTTTGGTTACGATCCAATTTTTATACCAAAAGGATATAATAAAACTTTCGGTGAATTACCNAATAAAATTAAAAACAAAATAAGTCACAGAGTAATTGCTTTTAAAAAATTATTAAATTTTTTAAATTAATTTTTTTATTTTTTTGTTAGATATTCAACTTTAAANCTATTTTGTTTGATTTCTAAAACAGAAAGTTTTCTTTCAACTGTGCCATTTGATAAAAATTTAAAATTTCCATCTATTCCTGAAAAACCGTAAGAATTTTGAAAATCATTATAATTTAATTCATATATATTATCATTTTTATTTACAATCGAAAAAACTGTTGTTAATGAATCGTGAGCTAATGATGATAACCTAACAGGTTCATAATTATAGAATTTATAAAATTTCTTTTTAAAATTTTTCCATAATTTAGGACTTGGGGCTACAAACCAAGCTCCTATCAGCCCTGGCTCTGATCCTATATTATCTACATACCATTCTCCAGTTCCAATAAGCTTAATTTTATTAAAATCAACTCCATAGTAAGTTAATAAAGCAGTAGTTTCTTTTAACTTATTACCTGATTCAACTAACAATAAAACATCAAAGCCTGGATCAAAATCTTCTATTGGATTCTCNCCAGTTTCTTCATCTATTTCAATTTTAGGATTTTTATCTAAACCAACTAAATTTTGTATATTTTTTTCAAAATTTTTAAAATTTGGATCATATAATTCTACTTTACTAAGANATAAATTATTTTTATTTAAAACTGATCTATAAGTTTTTAATGATCTTTTACCATATTTTGAATTAGGTAATAAAGCTGCATATCTAATATATTTTTTTTTAACTGTATATTCTGTTATTTTTTTAATTTGTTCTTCTGGCTCAAATCCCATTAAATAAACGCCTTGTTCCTTTTCTTTTCTATCACTAGAAAAAGATATTAAAGGTATATTTTTATATTTAGCTATATTTAAAGATGAATTAAGAGTTGAAGAAAAAAATGGTCCTAAAATAACATTTACATCTTGTTCAACTAATTCTTTAGTAGCCTTTTTTGCTAAAGAAGGATTTGCTTTTGTATCCTTAATAATTAATTCACTATCTATATTTTTATTATCAAAAACTACCATTTGCATGGTATCCAAAAATGATTGGCCGATATAAGAATATTTTCCAGTTAATGGTAACAAAACTCCTATTTTAAGTTTTTTAGAATATTTTTCTTGTTCAATAACTTTTTCTTTTACAACTTTTTTAGTTTTTTTCTTTTTTTTAATTACTCCAAAAAAATTAAAAGGGCTTTTCTTTTCTTTTACTTCTATATCTTCGTATGTAATATATGCATCTTTGTTTTCATCTTCTGTTTCTTTTTTTGAATCTTCTATATATTTTATATCTTCTTCTGTTAAAACTGCAGCATTAGAAAAAAGATTATAATTAAAAAAAAATATTAAAGAAAAACAAATTAGTTTAAAATATAATTTAATCATATTTTTCTATATCTTATAAACAAATGTTAAAAATAGACAATATTTTACTCACACCTGAATTATATATTGTTTCAACTCCAATTGGCAATTTAAAAGATATAACTATTAGAGCATTATCAATATTAAAAAACTGTGATTTAATAGCATGTGAAGATACAAGAGTTACAAAAAAATTATTAACATCTTATGAAATTAAATCAAAAAAGTTAATTTCCTTTCATGAACATTCTTCCCAACAAAAAATATTTTTTATAATTGAAACATTAAAAAAAGGTAAATCAGTTGCATTAGTAAGTGACGCGGGGACTCCTGTTATTTCAGATCCTGGAATTAAATTAATAAAATTGGCTATAACTAATAAAATAAAAGTTACTCCTATTCCAGGAGCTAGTGCTGTTACATCATCATTAGTTGGTTCAGGGTTATCATTTGATAAATTTCTATTTATAGGATTCCTACCAAATAAAAAAAATCAAAGAATAAACCTATTAAATGAATATAAANAAATTAATTCATTATTAATTTTTTATGAAAGTGCAAAAAGAATTAAGGAAACAATAAAAGATATGTTTTCGATTTTTGGAAATAGAAAATGTGTTATTGCAAGAGAAATGACTAAATATTATGAAACATTTTACAGAGGCGATCTAAATGAATTTAAAAATATAAAAAATAATTTAAAAGGTGAAATTACAATTATTTTATCATCACCAGAAAAAAAAAAATGAAGAATTAGATATAAATGATAATGAAATAAAAAAAATAATATCATTTACAAAAGAAAAACTAAGTACAAAAGATTTATCTGAGCTTTTATCAATAATTTATAAAAAACCTAAAAAATTTTTTTATTCAAAACTTATAAAAAGTATCAGATAATAAAGAAACTATTTATGAAATTAATTAAAAACAAACTTTTAATAATTATTGCAATTATTTTTTTAACTTCTTGTACAACGGCAGTTAATGTAACTAGTTCAAGTATTAAAGAAAAAGGAATTAAAGAAGCAATTAGCGATGGAATGATTGATGCATCAATTAATAAACAATTTTTAAATCATGATTTAAATATGTTTGTAAATGTAGAAATTGAAGTAGTTGAAGGAAGAGTTCTTCTAACAGGAAGCGTAAAAAAAACAAAACACAGATTAGACGCTATTAAACTATCGTGGAAAGTTTTAGGAGTTAGGGAAGTTATAAATGAAATTGATGTTACTGATAAGGGTGGAATCAAAAAATATTTAGTAGATGTAAAAATAAAAACTCAAATAAGATATAAAGTCATAGCTGATAAAAAGATTTCTTCAATTAACTATAACTTTGAAGCTGTAAATGGAAGTTTATTTATAATTGGNATTGCNCAAAATAAAAAAGAATTAAAAAAAGTTATAGAACATGCAAATAATATTAAAAGTGTTACAAAAGTTATTAGTCATGTAATTATGAAAGATGACCCAAGAAGAAAAAAATACCAAAGGAAGCTCCAAGAAAAATGATTAAATTGCGAATAGCAATTCAAATGGATCCTTTAAATAAGCTACATCAAGAATCTGATAGTTCNTTANTATTAGCTAAAGAAGCTCAAAATAGAGGTCATAAAATTTATATATATGAACCTAAAGATTTAATACTTAATAATAATCAGCTTTTTGCAAAAGCATCTTCTTTAAAAATAAGAAAAAAAGAAAAATATTATTTCAAACAAGAAAGAAAAAAAATAATTAATTTATCTTCTGTAAATGTTTTACTTATAAGACAAGACCCTCCTTTTAATATTAATTATATAACTGCTACTTATTTNTTAGAACATTTAAGTCCAAAGACTTTAGTTATAAATAATCCGAAAAGTGTTAGAGATGCACCTGAAAAACTATATGTTACTTTTTTTAAAAATTTAACTCCAGCTACTTTAATTTCACAAGACGAAGATGAAATTAAAAAATTTATAAAAAAAAAATAAAAATTTAATTGTTAAACCTCTTTATGAAAAAGGCGGAAAAGGAATATTTAAAATTTCATCAAATGAAAATATAACTAAAAAAATAAAAAATATTCTAAAAAAAGAAAAACTTCCAATTGTTATACAAAAATACATACCTGAAGTAAAAGATGGAGATAAAAGNGTTATTCTTNTTAATGGAAANCCTNTTGGGGCAATGAAAAGAGTNCCNGCAAAAAATGAAGTAAGAGCAAATTTAAGTAGAGGTGGAACTGCTAAAAAAACAATTTTAACAAAAAGAGATAAATTTATTTGTAAAGAATTAAAACCGTGGTTAAAGAAAGAAAAAATTTTTTTTGCGGGTATAGATATAATTGGTAATTATTTAACAGAAATAAATATAACTTCTCCAACAGGAATTGTTGAAATTAATAATTTGGAAAATACAAAAATAGAAAAAAAATTCTGGGACTTAGTCGAAAAAAATTAAAANNNANATNTTANNTGANATATTAAATTCATGCCATCTATCATCTTCAATTGGTCCCCAATCATTATTCATCCACTCAATAGAATATCTAGGTTTAATTGCTAAACTATCTGTTATTCTATAACTTAGTCCAGCTTGTAGTTTTCCTGCAATATGATAATCTTTTTCATCTACTGACAACGTTTCATTGCCATCAATTGAAACTATATCATCTCTTATTCTTTTAAAACCAAGTCCTGCGCCCATAAATAAATCAAATTTTTCATTTTTTATAGGATGTAATATAGGTGAAATTAAAAAACCCCACATTTTTTTTTCTCCATCAACAGTTGCATTATTTCCTACTGTAACGTTATATGGATCGCCAGTCCCGGTTATTGATGCTGAAAAACCCCAGTCTATATCACTGTATGTTGCATGAGAATATGCGCCTTCAATTTCAATATCTATAAAATCGTTAAAATGATATCCAATAATACCACCAGCTGAATACCCTGTATCCATATGTATTTCAGCATTAAAATTTGCTCCAAAAGTAAAACCATAACCAATTTCAGAACTTCCTCCTACAGCAATATCTCTTGATAAAAACGAAACAACTCCTGAATGTGCGCTAAAGTAAAAATTATCTGAATTATAATTATGATTTTTAAGATCGCTAGTAATAGTATTTAATACTTTACCAGGAGCACTAACTACAGATTCTACAACTCCAAGTAAATCTATTTTTGCCATAGCATTAGGTACATTTAATAATGGAACTATTAAAATAGTCGTAGAACCTAACAATAAATATTTTCTAATATTCATTTATCCCCCGACAATTTATATGCTTGAAAAAAATACTTAAAGAATAGGTAAATTGTAATAAAATGCTATCATTTTCAAATAATTATGTCAATTCAATTGTTTAAATTTTTTTTTAATTAGAAAAATTAAATTATTTACCTAAAGCATTAATAATGCTTTCACACATTTCTTTAGCATCTCCAAACAACATCATTGTATTATCTCTAAAGAAAAGCTCATTTTCTACACCTGCATAACCGGCGCCTAATGATCTTTTGCTAAACAAAACAGATTTTGCATTTTCTACTTCTAAAATAGGCATGCCATAAATAGGACTTTGTGGATCAGTTTTAGCTGCTGGATTTGTAATATCATTAGCTCCAATTACAAAAACAACATCGGTTGAAGCAAAATCTCTATTAATTTCATCTAATTCTAAAACTTCGTCATATGGAACATTTGCTTCTGCTAGCAATACATTCATATGTCCTGGCATTCTTCCGGCAACTGGATGAATTGCATATCTAACATTTACATCTTTTTTTTTCAAAATATCACACATTTCTTTTAGCGCATGTTGAGCTTGAGCTACTGCCATACCGTAACCTGGAACTATAATTACAGATTCAGCGTTTTGCATCATGAAAGCTGCATCATTTGAATCACCACTTTTAACCGGACGTTGTTCTACTTCTTTACTAGCAGTTGCTGAAACATCATCACCGCCAAAGCCACCCAATATTACGCTTATAAAAGATCTGTTCATTCCTTTGCACATTACATAACTTAATATTGCTCCAGATGATCCAACTAAAGCCCCGGTTATAATTAATAAATTATTTGATAACGTAAATCCAATACCACAAGCTGCCCATCCAGAATAAGAATTAAGCATGGATACAACCACAGGCATATCTGCAGCACCTATTGGAATAATAATTAAAAAACCAATAATAAAAGCAAGTAAAGTTAATCCCCAAAAAAGATTTTGAGTTTGCTCTAAACAAAATAAAACAGTTATAAAAATTAATGTAATTCCTAAAACAGCATTTAAAAAATGTTGGAATTTAAAAGTAATTGGGTTACCAGACATAACGCCCTGCAATTTACCAAAAGCAATTATTGAACCTGAAAAAGTAATTGCACCTATTGATGAACCTAAACTCATTTCAATTAAACTTGCAATTGGAATGCTTCCAGAATCTCCAATGCCGTATGCACTTGGATTATGAAAAGCTGCACCAGCAACCATAACCGCGGCTAGCCCAACTAAACTGTGAAATGCTGCAATTAATTGTGGTAAAGCTGTCATTTCTATTTTTAAAGCAATAGAAGTTCCTATGACTCCTCCAACTAAAATACCTAATGCTATTAATCCATAACTTTCTATCCCAGGTAAGAGCAATGTTGTTATTACAGCAATTATCATTCCTGTAATTCCATATATATTTCCTCTTCTTGCAGTTTCTGGAGAAGATAATCCTCTAAGAGCTAGAATAAAAAAAATTCCAGATATTAAATATGCAAGTATTGAATAATTTTCCATTTTTACTTCTTTTTCTTCTTAAACATTTGTAACATTCTCTGGGTTACAATAAATCCACCAAAAATATTTACTGCCGCTAACACGACTGCAATAAAACCCATTATTTTTGAAATACCAAACAGCGATGGTCCGACAGCTATAAGAGCTCCAACTATAATTACGCTTGAAATTGCATTTGTAACTGACATCAATGGAGAATGTAAAGCTGGAGTAACGCTCCATATAACATAATAACCAACAAAAATAGCTAAAATAAAAACTGTAAATTCTTGTAATAAATGTTCCATAATTTATAAATTCATTAACTTTCCTTGATGTGATATTAATGTTTTAGAAATAATTTCATCTTCTAAATTTAAATTCAATTTCTTACTTTCGCTATCTATCAAAATTTTTATAAAGTTAAAAACATTTTTTGAAAATAAAGTACTAGCGTCACCAGGAATTCTACTTGGATAATTTGAATATCCAACAATTTTTACACCTTTATGATTTATAACTTTATCTACCTCTGATAATTCTGCATTTCCACCTGATTCAACTGCAAGATCAACAATTACAGATTCAGATTTCATTTTTTCAATAATTTTTTTTGTAATTAATCTTGGCGCGGCTTTATTTGGAATTAAAGCTGTACAAATTATTATATCATTTTCAGGAATTGCTTTTTCTAAAGCCTGTTCTTGTTTTTTTTTATATTCTGCACTCATTTCTTTTGCATATCCACCTTCAGTTTGGCTTTTTTTTAAAATTTCTTCATCAAAAACAATAAATTTAGCCCCTAAACTTTCTACCTCTTCTTTTGATGCTAGCCTTATATCATATGCTGATACAACTGCACCTAGTCTTTTAGCAGTTGCAATAGCTTGCAAACCTGCCACACCAGCACCTAAAACTAAAACTTTTGCTGGAGTAACTGTTCCTGCTGCTGTCATCATCATAGGAAAACTTTTCGAATATTCATGTGCTGCATCTAATACAGCCTTATAACCAGCAAGATTACTTTGAGATGATAAAACATCTTTATCTTGAGCTCTTGTTATTCTAGGAATATTTTCTAATGCAAAAGCTGATATTTTCTTTTTATTATATAAAGAATTTTCAGAAGAACCTTTTTTTGGTGACAAAAGGCTTATTAAAATTGTACCAGTTTTCATTTCTTTTATTGTATTACTTTCGGGCTTTTGTACTTTTATAATAATATTGCTTTCTTTTATTGATTTTTTAATGTTTCCAGAAATGGTTGCATTTTCCTTTTTATAATTTTCATTTGAAAAACCTGATTTTAAACCAGCATCTTTCTCAATTGTAACTTTAAAACCAAGATCAGAATATTTTTT
>PBCY01000007.1 GCA_002717245.1 Pelagibacteraceae bacterium | reverse complement strand
TCCAATCGCAAAATTCTGCTTTATGTATATTTAAATTTATATCTTTTTTTTCGTTACCATTAAATTTCATCACAAACCATTTTTGCTTTTGTCCTAAGAATTTTCCTTTCCATATTTTTTTTTTTAAATTTAAAGGAATTTTATATTGAAACCATTTTTTACTTTTGAAAATTATTTTAGCTTTTTTTATACCTGTTTCTTCATAAAGCTCTCTATATACTGCATTTTCTGACTTTTCATTTTTATTAATACCACCTTGTGGCATTTGCCAAAACTTATTTTTGAAATCTATTCTTTTTCCTACAAAAACTTTTTTTTCTCTATTAAGAAGAATGATACCTACTCCTTTACGATACGAGTCATTTTTTACCATAATTTTTTTTGATTGTTTATTTAATAGCTAATTTATTTTTATAAAGAGATATACCTCTAACTAAATCTAGAGCTCTTGATAATTGAAAATCATTTATTGAAACTTCTTCATTTTTATTATCGTTGTTTTTTTTATCTGACTCTTGATTTGGGTTATCTAAAGCACCTTTGAGATCTGATTCTCTTCCACCATCTCTTTTTTCAACTTTTTCAATCTTTGCTTCTTCAACAATGATATCAGGAGAAATCCCTTTTTTTTGAATAGATTTTCCTGAAGGCGTGAAGTATCTTGCAGTTGTCATTCTTAAAGCTCCAAATGGATTTACTGGAATTATAGTTTGAACTGAGCCCTTACCAAATGATTGTGTTCCAAGAATTATAGCTCTTTTATGATCTTGTAAAGCACCTGCAACTATTTCTGATGCTGAAGCTGATCCACCATTAATTAAAACAACTAATGGTAATCCTTTTAAAATATCTCCTGGTTTTGCCTTGTAAGTTTCTGGATTTTCAGAATCTCTTCCACGAGTAGATACAATTTCCCCTTTTTCAAGAAATAAATTAGAAATAGCAACAGCTTGTTCTAGCAAACCCCCTGGATTATTTCTTAAATCTAAAATAAAACCTTTTAAATCTTTATTCTCTTTCTTTAATTTTTTAATTGCATCTGAAGTTGATTTATTTGTTTGTTCTGAAAAAGTTGTAATTCTGATGTAACCTACATCTTTTTCTAATTTAGATCTAACACTAGTTATTTTAATAATATCTCTTTTAATAGTTAAATCAAAAGGCTCAGTATTTACTCTACCTATAGTAACTTTTAATTTAGAACCAATCGGTCCTCTCATTTTACCAACTGCTTCATCTAGAGTAAGACCAACAACTGATTCTTTATCTAAATGTGTTATATAATCTCCAGCTTTAATACCAGCTTTGAAAGCAGGGGTATTATCGATTGGTGAAATCACTTTAACAAATCCATTCTCCATTGTTACTTCAATTCCTAAACCACCAAATTCCCCTTTTGTTTGAATTTTCATATCATTCAAACTTTTAGCATTTAAAAAACTTGAATGTGGATCTAAAGAAGACAGTATTCCATTAATTGCTGATTCGACTATTTCCTTGTTGTCAATATTTTCAACATAATCAGATTTTATTTTTTCAATCGATTCGCCTAAAAATTTTAGATAATCATATTCGCTTATTTCTTTATCTATAGAATAAACACTCAATGGAGCAATTGTTAAGAAAGTGTATAATAAAAATATTTTAAATTTTATTTTCAATTTTTTTTTATATAATTATTTTTTTTAATTTAAATAAGCTAATTAATATACTTCAAATATAATACATTTTTAACTTATATAAACTTTAATTTCTAAATGTCTATTTTAATATTAATGCGTCATGGTCAAAGTATTTGGAATCTTCAAAATAGATTTACCGGAGGTATAGACGTTCCTTTAACGCGAAAAGGAATAAAGCAAGCAAAAAGATCTGGCCAAGAATTAAAAAAAACTGGTATTTCAATTGACTATGTATTTTCTAGTAAATTAAGTAGAAGTATAGAAACCGCAAGATGCGCAATAAATCAATTTAAATCTTCTAAAGTAAATAAAAAAATTATTAAAGTTTCAGCTTTAAATGAAAGGGATTATGGAGATTTATCAGGTAAATATAAAGATGAATTAATAAAAACACATGGTGAAAAAAAAGTTCTTGATTGGAGAAGAAGTTTTAAAGTTAAACCACCAAACGGTGAAAGTTTAGAAGATGTTTTAGAAAGAGTTAAACCTTTTTTAAGTAAAAAAATTATTCCACTTTTAAAAAAAAAAAAAAATATACTTTTAGTGGCTCATGGAAATGCGCTTAGAGCTTTTAGGTGTGCGACAGGAGAATACAGTATAAAAAATATAAATAATGTTCATATTCCCCCTTGCGTTCCTGTAATTTATGAGTATAAGAATAGTGGTAAAAAAAATAAAAATATTTTAAGAGTGAANGATTCAAAAACAAATATAACAAGTAAATTTACNTATCAAATNGAAGAATTGGGNTTAAAGCCNTCNGTNATTCATAGNAATTTATCTTCTAAAGAATTAATAAAAATGGCNGTAGAAAGAAATGAAGGNGTNTTAACNAAAACNGGNGCANTATCTGTAACAACAGGACAATATACAGGTAGATCNCCNGANGATAGATTTATAGTTGATGATAAANTAACTCATAAAACTGTTGATTGGGGTAANATNAATAANCCNTTTCCNGCNAANAAATTTGATCAANTTTTAAATAAAATGAGAAANCATGANNNAGANCTNTTNGTTTTTGATGGNTGGGCTGGNGCAGNNGANGGNACTAGATTNCCAGTTAGAATGATAACNGANCATGCNTGGCAAAGNTTATTTGTAAAAACNATGTTNATTGAACCNACNGCNGAAGAATTAGAANNTCATGAACCAAAATTTACTGTTTTTAATATTAATGATTTNGAAGCAAGACCTGANTTAGATGGAACNAGAACNTCAACATTTATACTTTTAAATTTTACAAAAAGTTTAGCAATTATTGGTGGAACTAGATATGGAGGAGAAAATAAAAAAACTATATTTGGAGTTTTAAATTTTATTTTACCTGGGAAAGATATAATGCCAATGCATTGCTCAGCTAATTTAGGACTTAATGGAGATACAGCTTTATTTTTTGGTCTATCAGGAACAGGAAAAACTACTTTATCAGCAGATCCAAAAAGAATGTTAATTGGAGATGATGAGCATGGCTGGTCTGATAATGGAATATTTAATTTTGAAGGTGGTTGCTATGCAAAAACAATTAATTTAAGTAGAAAAGCTGAACCACAGATTTGGGATGCTATAAGAGATGGGGCTGTTTTAGAAAACGTAGTGTTAAATCCAAAAACTATGAATCCTGATTATGATGATGATTCATTAACTGAAAACACACGAGTAGTTTATCCGTTAGATTATATTCCAGGAGCAGTAATTCCAAGTGTTGCCGGACATCCAAAATCAATTATATTTTTAACCGCAGATGCATTTGGAGTTTTACCTCCAATTTCAAAACTTACAACAGATGGCGCCATGTATCATTTTATGGCTGGATATACAAGTAAACTTGCTGGTACAGAAAGAGGAATTATAGAGCCACAACCTACTTTTTCTCATTGTTTTGGATCAGTTTTTATGCCTAGACCTGCTGAAGTTTATGCAAAAATGTTAGGTGAAAGAATTGTAAAACATAATACAAATGTGTATTTAGTTAATACTGGCTGGTCTGGCGGACCTTACGGAGTTGGTAAAAGGTTTCAAATACAGTATACAAGAAAAATGATAACAGCAGTTTTAGATGGAAGTCTTGAAAAAGTTGATTATGAAAAAAATAAAGTTTTTAATTTAGATGTGCCAAAAACATGCCCAGGTGTGCCATCAAAAGTATTAGATCCTAAAAAAACTTGGAAAAATAAAAAAGCGTACGATAAAGCTGCAAAAAGTTTAGCTAAAATGTTTTACGATAATTTCAAAACAAAATATAAAAAAGCTTCTCCAAATATTAAAAAAGCTGGTCCAAAAGGATAAATAAATTAATTATCCCAGATTTTTTCTAGATTATAAAATTCCCTAGTTTCTGCTTTAAAAATATTAATAACTATTGAACTAGCATCTATTAAAATCCATCCACTATTATCTTCACCTTCAATAGATGAAATAAAATCAAAATCTTTTTTAATTTTTTCTTTTAAATTTTTTGCCATTGTCACAATATGTCTATTAGAAGTTCCAGTACTTATAATAATAAAATCAGCAAATGCTGACTTCTTTCTTATATCGATGATTTTTAAGTTAATAGCTTTATCGTTAATTAAACTTTCTTTTACAGACTTTAATATTTTTAAATCATATTTTTTTTCTACTCTTTTTTTAGTTTTCATTTTCATTTTTTTTTCTAATAGCGCTTGATTTGATATAATTTTTTTTCCCATGAAAATATATCCATGCTGGTGGCTTTAAAAATGGTAAATCTTTAGCAGAGGTTTCCTTATATCTAAATTTTCTATATTTTTTTGCACATTTATTAGAAAGAGATTTATTTTTATATTCAGGTCTATCAAAAACAGCAAATGGTATTAATTGAAATATTTTTTCCCATTTATGCCATTTATCAAAATTTATTAAATTATCTGCTCCCATTAAAAAAATAAAGTTTTTAGATCTGTAGTTTCTAATTAATTTAATTAAATTATTTATTGTATATTTATCATCACAATAATTTGAATTTTCAATAATTTTTATTTTATAATTTTTTGAAATTTTTTTTGCTTCATTTACTCTTTCCAAAAAATTTTTTTCATTGATAAAAGTTTTATGCGGATGTTTTTTTGCAACTAGCCACCAAATTTCGTGTAAATTAAGTTTTTTTATTGCCTCTTCTGATATTTGTATGTGACCGTTATGTGGAGGATAAAAAGAACCACCAAGTAATCCAATTTTTATTTTTTTTTTTAGGATCTTAATTGTCCTTTTCCTTTTACTACATATTTAAAAGTTGTTAATTGATCTGCTCCTACAGGGCCTCTTGCATGAAGTTTCCCTGTAGATATACCAATTTCTGCACCCATTCCAAATTCGCCACCATCCGCGAATTGAGTAGATGTATTATGCATTACAATAGAACTATCAACACTATTTAAAAATAATTCTGCATTTTTTTTGTTTGATGTAATTATTGCATCAGTGTGATTTGATCCGTATTGGTTAATATGTTGAATTGCTTCTTTTACATCTTTTACTATTTTAATAGATATAATTGGTGCTAAATATTCAGTTTCCCAATCTTTGGAATTTGCTTTTTTAATTCTACTATCAATTTTTTTTATAAAATTGTCTCCTCTTATTTCACAACCAGAACTTATTAATACATCGATTATTTTAGGCACATGTGTATTAGCAATTTTTTTTGAAACTAAAAGGGTTTCTGTTGCTCCACAAATACCAGTTCTTCTCATTTTTGCATTGAGCACAACTTTTTTTGCCATTAAAGCATTAGAATTATCATCAATATAAGTATGGCATATACCATCAAGATGTTTTAAAACAGGAATTTTACTTAATTTTGAAATTGCTTTTATAAGGGATTTTCCACCTCTTGGAACAACAACATCTATATGTTCATCCATTTTTAATAAATTTGACACGGCTTTCCTACTTGATGTTGTCAGTAGTTCAACACAGCTTGTTGGTAATTTATATTTTTTTAAACTTGTATGTAAACAATTAAGCAAAGCTTTAGAAGAATTTAAACTTTCAGAGCCACATTTTAAAATTACACTATTTCCAGATTTAAGACATAGCGCGCTTGCATCTGTGGTAACATTAGGTCTAGATTCATAAATTACTAATAAAACTCCAATTGGAACTGAAACTTTTTGAATTTCTAGCCCATTTGGTCTTTTAGATTTACTTATTATTTTTCCAACCGGGTCAGGCCATTTTGCTATTTCATTAAGACTTTTTGAAATAGAATTTATTCTGCTTTTATCTAATAGAAGTCTATCTATCATAGCATNATCTAAGCCTTTTACTTTTGCAATTTTTAAATCGTTTTTATTTGCATTTTCTATTTTATTTGCATTTCTTTTTATTAGTGATGCAGCGTATTTTAAAACATTAGATTTAATTTTTGGCGAAGTTGTAGATAAGATTCTAGATGCTTTTTTTGATAGTTCAGCTATTTTTTGTAATTTATCCAATTTTTTTTTTTAAAAATAATTATATTAATATTTAATTATTTTTTTTTTTTTTTTAGGGTGGAAATATGTTCCTTCATTTTCATTAAAAATTTTTTGTATAATTTTTTTTTTGTTACCATCTACAATCACCATTCCACAACCAGAATTTGTTGCTATTCTAGCAGCCATAATCTTTGTTTTCATTCCTCCTTTAGCAAAGTGATTATTTGTAAAACTAGATGCTTTTAATATTGATTTATTTATTATTTTTACTTCACTTATTAATTCTGCNTTTTTATTTTTTTTTGGATCTTTATTATACAAACCAGAAACATCAGATAATAAAATTAATAAATCAGCTTTTATAATTTCAGCTACTCTTGCAGATAGTCTNTCGTTGTCACCAAATTTAATTTCATCAGTTGCAACAGTATCATTTTCATTAATTATTGGGATAATATTTTTTTCTATTAATTTTTTTAAAGTTTTTTTTGCATTAGTTTTTTTTTCTTTTTTTATTGTATCATCCAATGTTAATAGTATTTGAGATATTTCTATTTTTTTTTTATTAAAAGTTTTTTTATAATTATTTATTAAATAAATTTGCCCAACTGAAGCAGCCGCTTGCTGTTCATCTAAACTTAATTTTTTTTTTGAAAATCCTATTTTTTTTCTTCCTATTGCAATAGCTCCACTTGAAACAATTATAATTTTAATTCTTTTTTTTATTAAAAAAATTAAATCATTTATAAATGAATTAATCCAAGCTGATTTTAAAGTTCCTGTTTTATAATTTGCAATTAAAGATGAACCAACTTTAATAACAATTTTTTTAATTTTTTTTTTCATGATTTTTTTTTAATTTTTTCAGAATTTCTTTTGTATTTTCACCAGTAAGGTTAGAACAATAATATATTTTTTTTTTGCATTTTTTTTTTAATTCACCTATTTTATATTTTAATTCATTTTTATTTAAAAGGTCACATTTAGTTAAACATATAAGTTCGTTTTTTTTTTCTACATTATTTTTATATTTTTTTATTTCATTTCTTATTATTTCATAATTTTTTATAATATTTTCTTCAGTAGAATCAATTAGATGCAGAATTATTTTACATCTTTCTATATGGCTTAAAAAATTAAGACCTAATCCTTTTCCTTTATGAGCATCTTTTATAATTCCTGGAATATCAGCAAAAGTTAATTCTTTATAATCAATTGTTATATTGGCTAAATTAGGAGANGTTGTAGTAAAAGGATAATTACCTATTTTTGGTTTTGCAGCGCTTATTTTTTTTATAAAAGATGATTTTCCTGCATTAGGTAAACCTATAATACCTATATCAGCAATTAGTTTTAATTTTAAATATAACCATTTTTCTTCTCCTTTTTCACCTTTAGTAAATTTTCTTGGAGCTCTATTTGTAGAACTTTTATAATTNATATTTCCTAAACCGCCGTTTCCTCCGAATGCTATAATAATTTGGTCATTTTCTCTAGACAAATCTTTAATTAAAGTTTTTTTATCATTCATTAAGATTTCAGTTCCTAGTGGGACAATAATTGTAAAATCGCTGCCATTTCTGCCAGTTTTTTTTCTTTTCATACCAGCAGTTCCATTTTTAGCTATGCAATGCGGNCTATACTTATAATCAATAAGTGTATTTAATGAATTTGAAGATTTAATAATTACATCTCCTCCTTTTCCTCCATTTCCACCATCTGGGCCACCATATTCTATAAATTTTTCTCTTCTAAAACTAGAACATCCAGAGCCACCGTCTCCACTTTTTACAAAAATTTTTATTTCATCTAAAAATTTCATTATAAAATTTAAAAAAATTTAATTTAATTGATATTAAAGAAAAAGTTGTAAAAATTTATTTTGGCTCTACTGATACGTAAATTTTATTATTTTTCTTTTTTTTGAACAAAACACTACCTTTTTTTAGTGCAAAAATTGTGTGATCTTTACCTAATCCAACATTATTTCCAGGATGGAACTTAGTGCCTCTTTGTCTAAGTATAATATTTCCAGGAATAACTATTTCACCACCAAATTTTTTAATTCCCAGTCTTCTCCCTGCTGAATCACGACCATTTCTTGAACTACCTGCTGCTTTTTTATGTGCCATTTTTTATATTTTCTAATTATTTTTTATTTTTTTTCAGTAGATTTGCTACCAATTTTTAATATTTTAAGAACAGTTAATTCTTGTCTATGCCCGTTTTTTTTTCTGTAATTTTTTCTTCTTTTTTTTTTAAAAACAGTAACTTTTTTATTTTTTTTTTGCTCAAGAATTTCTGCTTTAACAGATATTCCTTTTAATATTGGAGTACCTATTTTTATATTTTTTTCATCATTACTTAGTAGCAAAACATCTTTGATATCAATTTTATCACCTTTTTTATTTTTTATTTTTTCAACTAAAATTGTATCGTTTTCTTTAATTTTGTACTGTTTACCGCCGGTTTTAATTATTGCAAACATAATTTATATTTTATAAATATTTTTTTGAAATATACTCTTACATTTTCTTATGTCAAGGATTTACATATTTTAAATATTCTTTTTCATGCGCATTTACCATTTTATTCATAGTAAATCTTTTTTTTATAATTTTTAGCCCTTCATCACTAAATTTTTTTGCTATATTTTTATTTTTTAGAACATACAAAATTGCTTTTGAAAGTTCTAATGAATTATTTTTTTTTAATAGTAAACCATTTCTTTTGTTTTTTATTATTTCTCTACAGCCTCCTACATTGCTTGATATAACTGGTATTTTATAGGATAAATATTCTAAAATTGAATTAGGTAAACTTTCTTCTTTTGAACATAAAATCCCTAAATTACTATCTTTTAAAAAATTATTTACATTTTTTGTTTCTTTAAAAACAATATTTTTATTTATTCTAAATTTTTTACTTAATTTAAGTAAATGATTTTTTATTCCATCATCTCTTCCTATAAATAGTATTCTCCAGTTTTTAGGTAGTTTATTTTTAATTATTTTTAAAGAATTAAGAACCATTTCGTGATTTTTATATGGAATTAAATTTGCAATCATTATTATTTTTAGATTTTTAAATTCATTATTTTTTTTTCTATATTTTACATTTATCCCGTTATAAATAGTTTTAATTTTGTTTTTATTTACATTTTCTTCAGTAACAAGCTGTTTTTTAACTGCTTCTGAATTTACTAAAATTTTACTTACTTTTTTATGAAGTAATTTCTCAATTATTCTAGATAAAGGGTATTTATTTTGATATAAATTTAAAGATCTTCTGCTCATTATTAATTTACATTTACTGCTAGCAGTTATAGCAGCAAGCATTCCAATAATNTATGCTTGGGGAAGAAAAAAATGTGTCAGTGTTTTTGAATCTTTTTTAAAGATTTTAAAAAGTTTATAAAAAATTAAAAAGAGGTTCGTAATTTTTGATGATGATTTTATATTTAAATTAGTAACTTTAATTTTTGGATTTAGGTTATTTATTAAAAATCCCTTTTCTTTTAGTGTAATTAATTCAATTTCCCAATTTTTTTTTGCCAAAAAGTTAATTATTTCTAGGAGCTGTTTTTCTGTTCCCCCAATATTTAATGAACCTATAATTATTCGTATTTTTTTTTTATTCTTTAAAATCATCTGTTAAAGTCTTTTATAGAAAAAATAACTTCAAAGTAGTATAAATAATTTTTTAAAAAATTAATAATGTTAGAAATAGATACTTTTTTTGTAATTTCTCTTCTTTTATTTTTTACAGGGTTTATCTCTGGTATATTAGCTGGTTTTTTTGGGATAGGAGGAGGTATTATAGTTGTGCCAGTAATTTATCATTTATTTAATTTTTTGGATTTTTCTCAAAATATATCAATGCATATGGCAATAGGAACCTCGCTTGCAACAATTATACCCGCGTCACTAAATTCTCTTTTAGAACATAAAAAGAGAGATTCTGTAGATTCAAGCTTATTAAATAAATGGAAACTTACTATATTTTTTGGTTCCTTCGTTGGTGCAATATTAGCTCAATTAATTAGAGGAGAAATCTTAATAGTTTTTTTTGCTTTTTTTTCTTTTGTTGTTGCTTTGAGAATGTTTTTTACTAAACCTTATTCAATAAAAACCTATAATTTTTTAAAATCTATACAAAAGATGATTAGTTTTTTTATTGCTGCTATATCTTCGCTTTTAGGTATTGGAGGAGGAACTTTAAGTGTTCCTTTATTAATAAGTTGTGGAAGAAATATAAAAAAAGCAGTTGGAACATCTTCAGGAATAGGCTTTTATATAAGTTTACCTGCTGCTTTAATTTTTTTATTAGCAGGACTAAATATCGAAGATAGACCTCAGTATTCTATAGGTTTTATAAGNATTATACCTTTTTTTTTAATAACTCTCGGCACATTTGTTTCTGTTCCAATGGGTGTAAAAATTATGCATAATTTTAATGATGTATTAATTAAGCGTTTTTTTTGTATTATATTACTAGTTTCAGCTATGAAAATGTTAACTGACTTAATTTTATAAAAATATTTCTTGAAAAGAACTTTCTATCTAATAAATTAGTTTTTATGTCTGATGTTGTTATAGTTAGTGCTGCAAGAACTCCTGTTGGTTCATTTAATGGCTCATTTTCAAATATGAGCGCAGCCGATTTAGGTACTATTGCTATTAAAGAAGCAATAAACAGAGCAAAAATTAAAACCTCTGATGTTTCTCAAGTTATTATGGGTCAGGTTTTAACGGCGTCATGCGGGCAAAATCCTGCAAGACAAGCTTCTATTAATGCAGGAATACCAAATGAAGTTACTGCTTTGACAATTAATCAGGTTTGTGGTTCAGGTATAAGGTCAATAGCTTTAGGTTTAGAATCAATTATAAGTAATCAATCAGAAATTGTTGTTGCTGGAGGACAGGAAAATATGTCCCAGGCACCTCATTGTTTTCATTTAAGACAAACAGGAAATATGGGAGATGCAGAAATGATAGACAGTATGATTAAAGATGGAATATGGGATATTTTTAATGGTTATCATATGGGAGTGACAGCAGAAAACGTTGCAGAAAAATGGCAAATAACTAGAGATCAACAGGACGAGTTTGCATTAAATTCTCAATTAAAAGCTGAAGAAGCTCAAAAAAATGGGAAGTTTCAAAAAGAAATTGTTTCTGTTCCTGCCCAACTTAAAACTGGAACGGTTGTTATTAGAGATGATGAATATCCAAGACATGGTTGTACTTTAGAAAATTTAAAAAATTTAAGACCTGCGTTTAAAAAAGATGGAACTGTAACTGCGGGAAATGCATCTGGAATAAACGATGGCGCAGCGGCAGTTGTTATTATGAAATCAGATAGAGCTGAAAAATTAGGCATAAAACCATTAGCAAGAATTGCATCTTGGGCTACTGCAGGCGTAGATCCGGCTGTGATGGGAAGCGGACCAATTCCATCAAGTAAAAAGGCTCTTGAAAAAGCTAAGTGGAAACCAAAAGATTTAGATTTAATTGAAGCAAATGAAGCTTTTGCAGCTCAAGCTTGNGCTGTTAACAAAGAAATGGGTTGGAACCCAGAAAATGTTAATGTTAATGGAGGATCAATTGCAATTGGTCATCCTATAGGAGCATCNGGNACAAGAATNTTAACAACTCTTTTACATGAAATGGAAAAAAGAGANTCAAAAAAAGGTNTAGCAACTTTATGCATAGGCGGNGGNATGGGAATTGCCATGTGTNTAGAAAGAAAATAATATGTCAAGAGTAGCNTTAGTAACNGGTGGAACTAGAGGAATTGGTGAGGCAATTTCATTAAGATTAAAAAAAGAAGGATATAAAGTAGCAGCAAGNTATGTTTCAAGAGATGAAGANGCACAAAATTTTATGAAAAAAACTGGAGTNCATGTTTATAAATTNGATGTTGCTATTTATGATCAATGTAGTGAAAAAATAAAAGAAATAGAAAAAGATTTAGGNCCAATNGAAGTTTTNATAAATAANGCAGGNGTTACNAGNGATAGTATGTTACATAAAATGGATGTTAGACANTGGGGAGATGTTATAAGAACAAATTTAGATTCATGTTTTAATATGTCAAAATGTGTAATAGATAGTATGAGAGAAAAGGGGTTTGGTAGAATTGTAAATATAAGTTCTGTTAATGGACAAGCAGGTCAAGCAGGACAAACTAATTATGCTTCTACAAAAGCAGGAATGATAGGTTTTACTAAATCACTTGCTTTAGAAACTGCAAATAAAGGTATTACCGTTAATTGTGTTGCCCCTGGATATATTGATACTGAGATGGTACAGGCAGTTCCTCAAGATATTTTAAATAAAATTATTAAAAGCAAAATACCTTTAGGAAGATTAGGGAAACCAGAGGAAATTGCTGAAGCAGTTTTATATTTAGTAAAAGATGACTCAGGTTTTATTACAGGCACTACATTAAATGTTAATGGAGGGCAATATAACGTTCCTTAAAAATTATCTTTTCTTTTTCTAATTTCACCAAAAACTTCTTCTGGAGAAGCATTTTCCATTTCAATATTTTTTTTTTATATTTTTAATATCAACTCTTAAAAAAGGATTACTTTCAATTTCTTTTTTAACAGTGGTTGGGACAGTAAAATGATTTTTATTAATTAGTTTGTTTATTTCTTTAGATCTTTTAATTAATTTATTATTATTTTTTTCTATGGAAAGAGCAAAATCAGCATTGCTTTTAGAGTACTCATGGCCACAATATATTTCAGTTTCTTTTGGGAGATTTCTAATTTTTAAAAGTGAATTCCACATTATTTGTGGAGTTCCTTCAAATAACTTTCCGCAGCCTAAAACAAAAAGAGTATCACCCGTAAAAACTTTTTTTTCTTTTTCAAACCAATAAATAATGTGTCCTGCAGTATGCCCAGGTGTTTCAAAAACTTTTGCTCTATAATTATTAATTTGTAAAATATCATTTTCTTTTAAAGCTATATCTATACCTGGAATTTTGTCTTTTTCTTNATAAGGACCATAAATTTTACATTTATATTTTTCTTTTAAATGTAAATTTCCAGCTGTATGGTCATCATGATAATGAGTATTTAAAATATTTTTTAAAACAAGATTTTCTTTTTCAATAAAAGGTATTATTTCTTCCGGGCTTGCAGGNTCTATAGCTGAACAAGATTTATTTTCTTTGTCAATAATCAAATAAGAGTAATTATCAGATAAAATTGGGATAATATTTACTTCCATTATTTATGATTATTATTTTTTTAACACAAAAAGTCCAGATGTTGAAAAAAAATTACTAAAAGTTTTTTTAAAATAGTTATTTATTTGTTTTCCGTTTTTATTTAGATAAAAACTTTGCTCAATTTTAATTGAATTTTTTTCACATAATTTTTTAAAATCTTTAATAGTACAAAGATGAATATTTGGAGTTGTATACCAAGTATGTGGAAGAGAATTTGATTGAGGCATAACTCCATGGGTCAAAAGTTTTAACCTTACTAACCAAGAACCAAAATTTGGAAATGAAATTATTGCTCGTTTACTAATTCTTACTAATTGATTTAAAACTTTTTCTGGCGAATGTGTTGCTTGTAAAGTTTGACTTAAAATAACAAAATCAAATGATTTTGAAGGGTATGCAATTAAATCTTTGTCTGCATCTCCCTGTACAACAGACAAGCCATGTTTAACACAAATATTTACATTTTTTTGACTAATTTCTAATCCTCTACCATCGATTTGTTTTCCTTTATTTAAAAATTTTAATAAATCACCGTTTTCACAACCCACATCAAGAATCCTTGAATTATCTTTTATAACATTTTTTATAATTTCAAAATCTAATCTATTCATTTTATTTTATAAATTAAAAACCTACTTTAGTCGCAGTTGCTTTCAAAAAACCTTTTACTGTTTCATTAAATTCTTTTTCATCTAATAGAAAGGCATCGTGGCCTTTATCAGTTTTAATTTCTACAAAGCTTACATTGGCCCCGACATTATTCAAAGAATCAACTATTTCTTTGCTGTATTTTGTAGGATATACCCAATCGCTTGTAAAGGAAATTACGCAAAATTTAACTGGTGTATTTTTATAAATATTTTCTAAACCACCTTTTTTTTGACTAGGAAGATCAAAATAATCCATAGCTCTTGTAATATATAAATAACTATTTGCATCAAATCTATCTACAAANGCNTGNCCTTGGTGTTTTAAATAACTNTCAACCTGAAAATCNGTTTTAAANCCGTANGCNAANGATAATTTNTTTTGNAANTTTCTNCCAAATTTTCNTTGAAANGCTTCTTCNGANAAATAAGTTATATGAGCCAACATTCTTGCNACNGATAANCCTTTTTCAGGTTTTTTTTTATTATTTATATAGTCGCCATTACACCAATCTGGGTCACTCATAATTGCTTGTCTACCCACTTCATGAAAAGCTATATTTTGAGCAGAATGTCTAAATGAAGTTGCTATTGGTATAGCAGAAACTACTTTTTCAGGATAATTTGCCGCCCATTGCAATGCTTGAAAACCACCTGCTGATCCGCCTATAACACTTAAAAGTTTTTCTATACCTAATTCATCAATTAACATCTTTTGAGCATTTACCATGTCTTTAATTGTTATAACTGGAAAAGACATATTATATTTTTTTTTTGTATTTGGATTTATTTCTTTTGGTCCAGTACTACCTAAACAACCACCTAAAACATTAGAACAAATAACAAAAAATTTATTTGTATCTATTGGTAAATTTGGCCCAATTGCTTTTGACCACCATCCTGGCCTTTTTGTTAACGGGTTTTTTCCTGCGGCGTATTGATCCCCACTAAGAGCATGGCATATTAAGATTGCATTATTTTTTTTTTTATTTAATTTCCCGTATGTTTGATATGCAATTTTAAAATTTTTAAGATTTTTGCCACTATCAAGTTTTAAAGGTTTATTAGTTCCTAAAAGAGCAAATTTTTTTGAATTTTTCATTTTAATTTTTTATAAAAAAAAACCACCGATGTTACGAAGCATGGTGGTAAAAAATTGGCGCTTTAGCAGTTATTTGCCCGCAAGCTACGTTTCAAATCGGCAATTCATATGTAGCATTTATAGTAAAAAATTCAAGTTTATTTAAAAGTTGTATTTTTTAGTCTTATAATTAATTTTAGTTAATCATGGATAATTTTTTAAAAATAAATAAAAAAATTAATAGTGTTGTAAAATACGAAGCTGGTTTATCAAAATTAGCAGATAAAAAAAAGATTATTAAATTATCCTCTAATGAAAATTCTTTTGGCGCAAGCTTCAAAGTAAAAAAAATACTTTCTAAGCTAGATAATAAAGTATTTAGATATCCGGATCCACAAGGTACAAAACTTAAAAAAGCAATATCTAAAAAATATAAAGTTAATAAAAATAATATTATTTGTGGTAATGGCTCTGATGAAATTTTAGCTACAATTGCAAAAATATTTTCTGGCCCAGGAGATGAAATTCTTTTTTCAGAATATGGATTTCTAATGTATCCAATTGCTTCTCAATTAGCTGGGGCAAAAGGTATAAAAGTTAAAGATATTAATTATAGAAATTCACTTAAAAATTTTACTAAAGCTATTACAAAAAAAACAAAAATTATCTTTATTGCAAATCCTAATAATCCAACAGGAACTTATTTAAATAATAAAGAATTGAAAGATTTTGTTTCAAAGTTACCAAAAAGAATATTACTTGTTATTGATTCCGCATATGCTGAATATGTGAATAGAAAAGATTATTCCTCTGGTTTTGATTTTGTTAAAAAAAATAAGAATGTAATTATGACTAGAACATTTTCTAAAATTTATGGGCTTGCAGGTTTAAGGCTTGGTTGGGCTTATTGTCCTAAATATATAGTAGATATTTTTAATAAAGTTAGATTACCATTTAATATAAATTTAGCTGCAATTGAAGCTGGTGTAGCGGCATTAAGTGATAATAAATTTTATTTAAAATCAGTTAAACATAATTCTTATTATTTAGAATGGTTAAAAAAAGAAATAATTAACTTAGGTCTAATTCCTATACCAAGTGTTGCAAATTTTATATTGGTTAAATTTCCTGGTAAAGGTAAATTTACCGCAAAGAATGTTAATAATTATCTTTTATCTAAAGGTATAATTTTAAGAGGAGTTGAAGCATACGGTCTTAAAGATTTTTTAAGAATTTCTATTGGTAAAAAAAATGAATTGGCTTCACTTATAAAATTTTTAAAAATTTACTTTAAAAAAAAATAATAAGTTTTATTTCATGCTAAATGAGTTTATTTAAACAAACAACATTAATAGGTATTGGCTTAATTGGTTCTTCTATATCAAGAGCAATTAAAGAAAATCATTTGAGTGAAAAAATTTTTGTTTATTCAAGAACAAAAAAAACAATTCAAAGAGCAAAAAAACTTAATTTAGGAAATTTTTATACGAGTGATTTAAAAGAAAGTGTAAAAGGAAGTGATTTAATTATTATTTGTTCTCCTCTTTCAACATATGGAAATATATTAAAAGTTATATCCAATATTATAATGCCTGGCGCTATATTAACTGACGTTGGTTCGGCTAAATTAAATGTTATTAAAGCTTTCTCTAAATTAAGAAATATTAATTTTAATATATTGCCTGCTCATCCAATTGCTGGCACAGAAAAATCTGGTCCTGATGCTGGTTATTCTAAATTATTTAATAAAAGATGGTGTGTTATAACTCCTATGGGTAAAAATGATAATAAGTCATTAATTAAATTGAAGAAATTATGGAATAAGTTTGGTTCTAAAGTTAAAATAATGAATGCAGAAAAACATGATAAAATTCTTGCAATAACATCTCATGTTCCACATTTGATTTCATATTCAATTGTTTCATCAACTTTAAATGCAAATAATAAAGAAAAATCAGAAATTATAAAATTTTCTGCAGGTGGTTTAAGAGATTTTACAAGAATTGCAGCTTCTAACCAAGAAATGTGGAAAGATATTTTTTTAGATAATAAAAAAAATTTATTAAAAGTTACTAAAGAATTTGAAAAATCATTAAATTTATTAAAAAAGTATATAAAAAATAATAATCAAAAAAAATTAGAAGAAATATTTTTAAAAACAAAGAAAGTAAGAAAGTTAATTGAAAAAGAAAAACAAGAATAAAATTATAAAATTTTTTCTAATTTTTTCCTAAAATTTCCCGGATTTAAACCTGGTTTAATAGGCTTCATAAAATTTACTGTTATTTTTCCTGGGTATTTTAAAAATTTATTTTTTCCCCAAAATTTTCCAGAGTCTAATTTAATAGGGACAACATTTATATTTAAATATTTATATAAGATAACTATTCCTGACTGTATTTTATTTTTTGAGTTTGGCAATGTTCTAGTTCCATGAGGAAAAATTAATATAGGTCTGTTTTTATTAACCTCTTTTTTTGCTTTATTAATTATTTTTTTTAAATTATTAGTCCCTTTATTTCTAGTGATTATAATCATTCCTAATTTATATAAATGCCAACCGAATAGAGGTATAAATAGTAATGATCTTTTGTGAAATATAACACAATCTCCGATTAAATAAGGTATTATTATGGTATCCCAAGCAGATTGATGCTGGCAAGCATATATAACTTTTTTTGAATTAATATTATTTAAACCTTTAACTTCATAATTAAGATTTATTACTCTTTTTAAAATTTTATTAGTTATTTTTATCCATGCAAACCAAACCATCACATCATATTTTCTATTTAAGAAAAATACAGGAAAAGAAAAAAAACTTATTATAAATGTCCAAAAATAAAATAAAATGTTAAAGATTAAAGATCTAATAAAAATAATCATTTTCAAAACAAAAATATTAAATTACGTTTAATATACATGAAATATAAAATTTTTATTTTAAAAAAGTTAAATGATTATTAATTGCCCAAATTGTAATATTAAATATTCCATAAATAAAAATATTTTAGGTAAAAATGGAAAAAAGGTTAAATGTTCTGATTGTGGTCATGAGTGGTATGAAAAACAAGATATTGTTAATAAAGATTTAGAAAAACAAGTATTAGAAGATAAAGAGCAAACTCCTAGTTTTATAAATAAAGAAATTAAAGAAAAAAAGTTATTTGTTTCAGAAAAAAAGAATAAAATTTATAAAATATTATATTTTTTAATATTTATTGTATTGGTAGTTATAATTTTTTTAAAAAAAGATTATTTTTATAATTTACTTAAAGAAAATTCACAATTTATTAAAGATGAACTAATTTCTAAAAAAAATAATAATAATGATTCTTTTAGTTTAGTTTTTAATCAAATTCAGAAAGAAGTAAGTATTTTGAATAATAATAAAAAAGTTATTAAAATTTTTGGAAAAATTAGTAACACATCAAATTCTGAAATTCATAAAATTCCTAAAATAAAAGCAACTTTATTTGATGATAAAAATAACATTGTTACTTCTTGGTTTTTTTTTGCTGAGAAAAAGATTTTAAAACCTCAAGAAAGTTTAAATTTTAATACCAGTTATATTCATGAAAATAAAGATATTGCTGATATTAAAATAGAATTTGATAAAGGATATAAATGAATAAAACTGGGAAAACAGCAGTAATATCAATTTACCCAGGTATTGGGGATATCGTTTGGCATTTACCTTTTTTTAAAGCTCTTGCTCAAAAAGCTAAAAATAAAAAAATTTATTTGTTTACAAAAAAAACAACTTTGGCAAAAGATATTTTAAAATACCAAAAAGAAATTGCTGATGTTTATTATTTAAATGAAACAAGAGAATTTATTAATACATTAATAAATTTTCCTAAAATAATAAAATTATTGAAAAAAAAAAATTTTGAAACTATTTGGATATTTCATAGAAGTCCAAGATATGCAATTATATCAAGATTAGCTAATATTAAAAATATATATGCTTTCGGTTTAGGTTCACAACATTTTTGGTTAACTTCAAAAAAGAGTATAGGTACAGATTCAAAAAAAAAAGATAATATTTTTAAAGCAAAAAGATTATTAGATATTCATAAAATAAAATATCAAAATAATTTTAGATTAGAATTACCAAAAAATATTATAAAAAATAATCTAAAAAAATTTAGGCAATATACAAAGCCGTGGCTTGTAATTGGATACTCATGTAATAAAACAGCATTTATGAATAATAATTTACCATATTCTTTTTATCGAACTTGGAGACCAGAATATTTTTCAAATTTAATTAATTTAATTTTGTCGAATAATAAAAAATTAACTGTTTTTTTAATTGGTGCTGAAAATGAATTAGAATTAGCAAAAAAAATAAAGAACAAATGTTCTTATAGTAAAAAAGTTATAATTTCATGTAATCCAATAATTAAAAATTTAGCAATTTTATCTGAGAGTAAATGTTTTATAGGAAATGATTCAGGCCCTTTAAATTTGTCTGGTGCTATGGGAATAAAGTCTTTTGGTTTGTTTGGCGCTTCTCCTCCTATAAAGAACATAAAAAATATATATCCTCTTGTACCTCCATCAGGCCCAGTAAATCCTCATAAAGATGGTTTTAATCCAATATCTTTAGAAGAAGGTATGGATTTAATAAAACCAAATTATGTTTATAAAAAAGTGAAAAAATTTATTTAATTTTTTTTGCCCAAGAAGGGATTTTTTCACGTGATATTTGATTAATAACAGTATCAGTTTTTCTAATAATAGAATATTTATTTTTATTAATAATTAATTCCATAATTATTGGTCTTGAATTATAAGATGAAGACATTGATGCCCCATAGGCGCCGACATTTTTAATAAATAAAAAATCATTTGTTTTAATTTTATTCATTAATATTTTCTTAGAAAAAATATCAGCTGATTCACAAACTGGTCCTACAATTGTGTAATAATTTTTTTTTCCATTATTTTTATTTATATTATTAATCTCATGGTAAGCATCATATAGCGCAGGTCTTAATAAATCATTCATTCCCGCATCAATAATTGCAAAATTTATTTTTTTACTTTTTTTTATATATAAAACTTTTGTTACTAGTATACCAGAATCAGCTATTAAAAATCTTCCAGGTTCCAGGATTAATTTACATTGTAAATTATTTGATATATTTTTAATTATTTTTACATAATCATTAAAATTTATAGTCTTATTGTTGTTATAATTTATACCAATACCACCACCTAAATCTAAATATTTAATAATTCTTTTATTTTTATTAATTTTGTTCACAAAATTTTTTATTTTAAAAAATGCTTTTTTAAATGGAACAATAGAAGTGATTTGAGAACCTATATGAACTGATATTCCAATTAAATCTATATATAAGTTCGATCTGAAGTTTGTTAAAATTTTTTCAGCAGTATTTATGTCTAAACCAAATTTATCATTTTCTCTCCCAGTTGTAATTTTTTTATGGGTTTTTGCATCTATATTTGGATTTACTCTAATACCTATCTGTATTTTTTTTTTTAATTTTTTTGCAATCTTTTCAATTAATTTTAGTTCTTCTTCAGATTCTATATTTATTTGAAGAATATTTTTTTTAATTGCATATTCGATTTCATTAGGGCTTTTTCCGACACCAGAAAAAATTATTTTTTTTGAATTAATTCCAGCTTTTAAAGATCTTATAAGTTCGCCTTGCGAAACTACCTCAGCTCCAGATCCAAGTCTAGATAATATTTTTAATATTGCTATATTTGGATTTGCTTTTACAGCATAACAAATTATTACATTTGAATTTTGGAAAGGTTTTTTAAATTTTTTAAATTTTTCAATAATTGTTTTAGATGAATAACAATAAAAAGGTGTTGAAAATTTATTTGATAAATTTTTTATTGATACGTTTTCAATAAACAAGCTGTTTTTTTTAAAATTTAAGTTATTCATTTGGGTATTCCTTTGGATAGTTTTTTCCAGGTTTTTCTAATTCACCTTTTTTTCCACAACTATTAAAAGTAAACAGAAAAATAAATAAAAAAATAATATTAAGAAAATTTTTCACAATTAAAAAAAATTAATAAAGTTCTTTTTTTGCTACTTGTATAGCTTTTCTAATTTCTTTTGGAGATGTGCTTCCAATACTTTTTTTATAATTTATAGAATTCTCTATTTTTAAAAATTTTTTTATTTTTCTTCCTGAGTCATTACCCATTACATTTAAATCATTTTCACTTAAATCATTAATTTGATAATTTTTTTTATTTGCAATATTAATTATTTTAGCTGTGATTTTGTAAGATTCTCTAAAAGGAATATTATAATTTATAACAATCCAATCTGCTAAATCAGTTGCCATTAAATTACCTTTTTTACACGCGTTCAGCATTTCGTTTTTATTTATTTTAAAACCATTAACAATTCCATTAGTAACCTCAATTGATAATAATAAATTATCGAAGCTATCAAATACCGGCTCTTTATCTTCTTGCAAATCTTTACTGTATGTTAAAGGTAGCCCTTTAATTGTAGTTAAAAGGCTTATAAAGTTTCCCGATAATCTTCCCATTTTCCCTCTAATAAGTTCTGCAGAATCAGGATTTTTTTTTTGTGGCATAATTGAACTACCAGTTGAGAAGTCATCAGATAATGTAATAAATTTAAATTGGTCACTTGCCCATAATGTAATATCTTCACCAAACCTTGATAAATGTGTCCCACATATAGCAATATTAGATAAAAATTCTAAAGCGTAATCTCTGTCTGAAACGCTATCCATAGAATTTGAAGAAGGTTTATTAAATCCTAGCATTTTAGAAGTTAAATTTCTGTCAATTTCAAAAGTAGTGCCTGCTAATGCAGCAGAACCCAAGGGGCACTCATTCATTCTAGTAACACTATTTGAAAGTCTTTCTTTGTCTCTTTTAAACATTTCATAATAAGCCATTAAATGGTGAGCAAAACTTACTATTTGAGCAGATTGTAAATGAGTAAATCCTGGAAATATAGTTTTGATATTTAAATTAGCTTTTTTAACAATAGTTTTTTGTAAATTATTAATTTCATTACATAATTTTTTTGATGCTTCTATAATCCAGAGTTTAAAATCAGTTGCTACTTGATCATTTCTTGATCTTGCGGTATGCAGTTTTTCAGCAGCATCACCAATTAATCTTTTTAATTCTACTTCTATATTCATATGTATATCTTCATATTTTTTATTAAATTTAAATTTTTTATTAATAATTAAATTTTTAATTTTTTTTAATCCTTTAATTATTAGTTTATATTCTGAAGGAGATATTATTTTTTTTCTTTTTAACATAAAAGAATGTACTTCAGATACTTTAAGATCTTGTAAAGCCAATCTTTTGTCAAAATCAATAGATGAATTGATTTTTTCTAATAAAGGATTACTTTGTTTATTAAAATTAGAGCCCCATATTGGGTTAATATTTTTTTTATTTTTTTTCATTATTTTTTGTTCATTAGATAATATACTTTTTTTAGGTTAAAAGCTTTTTCTATGAAATTTTTTATA
>PBCY01000006.1 GCA_002717245.1 Pelagibacteraceae bacterium | reverse complement strand
AGTTCCAGGATCTATGTTTAAATATGGATCTAATTTTTTTAAATGTACTTTTAAATTTCTAGATTGTAAAAGTGCTGCCAAAGATGCTGAGGCAAGCCCTTTTCCTAAAGCTGAAGTAACGCCACCTGTAATAAAAATGTATTTAGTCATTTATATAAAAAAAAAGAGGCAAAAATGCCCCTTTAAAAAAATTAAAATTAATTAATAAAAAATTATTCGGCCAATGGAACTGTTGGTACATCTTTCTCCTTAATATCATTTATTATATCACTATCAATAATAGAGTCTTTATTAGAATTACCAGATACAATAGCTAATGATAGGCTAGTAATAATGAAGCCAGTAGCTAAATAAAGTGTTAACTTTGTAATAAAATTATTTCCTGATTGAGATGACATTACATTGGACATGCCACCACCTAAGCCACCTAATCCACCTTCACTTTTTTGAAGTAAAACTGAAACTACCAAGCAAATAGCGACTATAATATGTATTGTTAATAATATTGATGCCATACTAATTTAAATTATATATAAACTTTTCTAAAAAAAATCAAACGATTTATAATATTTTATAAGATAAAATTGAATAAAAAGTATTAAAATCTAAGCTAGATCCACCTACTAATAAACCATTAACGTTATTATTATTTAAAAAAATCTTTGAATTTTCTTTATTTACAGACCCTCCATATAAAATTTTAGTATTTTTATAATTTGTATTAATTTTTCTTATTACGCTCTTAATATATAAATTAATTTCTTCTATTTCTTCAATTTTAGGGGTTTTTCCACTTCCAATTGCCCATATCGGTTCATAAGCTATAACAATTTTTTTTTTATTATTTTTAGGTAAAACATTAATTAATTGATTTAATAAGTGTTTTTTAGTATTTCCTTTTCTTTTTACAGATATATCCTCACCTATACAAAAAATTGGAACTAAATTTGCGTTAATTATACTTTTAATTTTTTTCTTAAGAATTACGTTATTCTCGTTATAGAATTTTCTTCTTTCTGAATGGCCTGTTATAATATATTTGCAATTAATATTTTTTAACATAGCAGCGCTATTATCACCAGTAAAAGCGCCAAATTTTTCATAATGACAATCTTGAGCACCAAAAGTAATTTTATTAAATCTTAAAGATAGCTTTGAAATTAAAGCTGTAGGAGGACAAATAATAAACTTGTTTTTAATACTTTTTCTTTTTGATGATATTTTTTTACAAAAAATGGATGCATTATTGTAAAGAAAATTCATTTTCCAATTAGCAACAATTAATTTATCTTTATTCATTGTTTGTTTGATATTATTTAATATCTTATATTAAAGAAAATGCTTCAATATATAAAGAAATATATAAAAGGTTGGTTACTTGGAATAATATTCTTTTTCATATTCTTAAGTTTTACCTTTTGGGGAGTTGGAGATATATTTAGTGGAAGTAAAAACCATATTGCAAAAATTGGTAAAAATAAAATTTCTACCGAATATTTTCGATCAGAATTCCAAAGAAACGTTAATTTTTTAAGTAAAAATAAAAAATTAGATAAATTAGAGTTAGAAAGTACTGCTTATGAAACACTTAAAAATATAGCTACAAGACAACTAATTTTAAACTCAGCTGTATCAGCAAATATAAAAATATCGAAAGATGTATTAAAAAAAAGAGTTTATGAGAATAAAGATTTTATTGATAACGTTAAAGGTGAATTTGATAAAAATTTATACAAAAGATTCGTAATTAGGAATTTTGGATCAGAAGAACTTTATTTAGACACTCTTGAAAAACAAATAATAATTGAGCTTATATCTGACTATTATGAAAATAAAATTAACTATCCTGAAAATTTAACAAAAAAAATTTATAATCAATTAGAAGAGAAAAAAGAGTTTGATATAGCAAGTATAGATAAAAGTTTTCTTAGATCGTCGCAAAAAAGTCCGAAGGAAGAATCGTTATCTGAACATTATAATAAAAATAAAGATAAATATTTTTTTGGAGAAAGAAGATCGTTTACTTATATTTTTCAAAATTTAGAAAAAATAAAAAAAAAAATAAATTTAACTGAAGAAGAAATTTTAGAAGCGTACGATCTGCAAAAAACAGATTTTGCAACTGAAGAAAAAAGAAAAGTTGAACAAATTGTTTTTAGTGATGAACAAATTGGAAACGAAATTTTTAAATCAATAAATAAAGACTCTAATTTTAAAGAAATAGCAAAAAATAATGAAAAAGATGCGTCTTATATAAATCTAGGTACGGTTGAAAAAAAACAATTATTTGATGAATTTGCTGATGCTGTTTTTGAATTAAATAATAATAACTACACAAGTTTAATTAAAACAGATATAGGATGGCATGTATTAAAAGTTACTGAAATTATTGAAAGTAAAATAAAAAAAATAGATGAGGTGAAAGATAAAATTAAAAATAATTTATCTCTTGATAAGGCCTACGATGAATTAGATTCGTTAATAATAGAAGTTGAGAATAATATTTTAGATGGAAATAATCTTGAAGAAATATCTAATAAATTAAATTTAGAATTAAATAATTTTAAATTAATAGAAAAAAATTCTTTTTTTAACTCTGATTTACCTGATGAGATTAAAATTGATAATTTTTTTAATGAACTCTATAACCAAGAAATGGATTCAGACTTATATATAGAAGAAGTTGAAAATGGTTTTTTTATTATAAATGTAAATAAAATTGATGCTAAAAAACAAATGACTTTCGATGAAGCTTACAACAAAATAAAAGAAAATGTGCAAGAAGAAATTGTTAAAGAAAAAATCAAAACAATAAGTAAAGAGTTTAATGAAAATTTAAAAAATAACGTAGAATTTATGAAAATTAGTGATTCATTAGATATGAGCAGCAGAACAACAAAAAAAATTAATAGGGAAGATTTAATTAAACAAGGATTAACAATAGATATTGTAAATAATGTTTTTAAATCAGAAAAAAATTCTATTCATGAAAATGAAACAGATGATAAATTTTTTGTTATTAAAGTATTATCTGATAGTAGTACAGAGTTTGATCAAAAAAAATTTGATGAAATTAAAAAGGATATTAATACTGTTTATGGTATAGATAATTTTCAACAAATAACAAAAATTTTAGAAAAAAAATTTCCAGTATCTATTAATAAAAATTTACTTAATGACTATATAGATAGTCTTCAGTATTAAAAATATAAAATTGGAAATAACACCAAATATAAAAAATTTTGAAAAAAAATTTAAATCAAATAAATATAATAGATTCTGCTTATGGTGTGAAATATCTGCTGATCTAGAAACCCCTATTACAGCATATTTAAAGTTAATAAAAAAAAATACTAATAACTTTCTACTCGAATCCGTCGAAGGAGGTTCTAGCAGAGGTAGGTATTCAATAATTGGAATTGAATCAGATAAAATAATTACTTGTAATGCTATTAATTCAAATGCATTGAATAATTTAAAAAAAGAAATCAGTTCATTAAAAACTTTTACTTTTGGAAACTTGCCTTCGATGGTTTCTTCTTATGTAGGTTATATGGGATATGATTTTATAAGATTTTATGAAAAATTACCAAATGCTAGTAAAGATAATTTAAATGTGCCGTATGCTTTATTCATGAGAACTTCATTGGTGGCAGTTTTTGATAATTTAAGAAATACTTTAAGTATTGTTAATACAATAACAAAACCAAAAAAAAATATAAGCAAAAAAATAATTAATAAATTATATGCTGATAGTAAAAAAAAAATTATAAGTGTAATTAACTTGTTAAAGAAACCTTTAAAAAATACAAACATAAAAAAAAAAGAAACAAAGAAAGAAAAGATTTCCTGTAATATGACAAAAAATCAATATTACTCAGTTATAGATAAGTTAAAAAAATATATAAATGATGGAGATATTATTCAAGCTGTACCATCGTTAAGATTTAAAAAAAAATTTAAAGAAAGTCCATTTTCATTATATAGATCTTTAAGAAAACTAAACCCCTCTCCTTTCTTATTTATATTGAATTTTAAAAATTTTTCTTTGGTTGGGTCAAGTCCTGAGATTTTAGTTAGGCTTAAGGATGGTAATATTACAATAAGACCTATAGCAGGAACTAGAAAAAGAGGAAAAAATGAAATAGAAGACAAAAAATTAGCTAAAGATCTTTTGTCAGACCCTAAAGAAATTGCAGAACATTTAATGCTTCTTGATTTAGGAAGAAATGATGTTGGAAGAGTTTCATTAAAGAACTCAGTTAAAGTTACAGAAAAAATGATAATAGAAAATTATTCCCATGTAATGCATATAGTTTCTAATGTTGTAGGTAAATTAAATAAAAAATATCATCCTTTAGATGTTCTTGCCGCAGGTTTTCCAGCAGGAACAGTAACAGGAGCTCCTAAAATTAGAGCAATGGAAATAATTAATGAAGTTGAAAATGTTTCTAGAAGTTTTTATGCCGGAGGAGTCGGTTATTTTGCACATGATGGTTCTCTTGATACTTGCATAACACTAAGAACTGGATTAATAAAGAATAATTTTTTATTTGTTCAAAGTGGTGGGGGAATTGTAGCTGATAGTAATAAATTAAATGAATATAATGAAATTATTAATAAAGCTAAAGCTGTTTTAAATGCATCTGATGATGCTATAAATTTTTAATAAAATGTATTTACTTGTTGATAATTACGATAGTTTTACTTATAACCTCTATCATTATTTTTTAGAACTTGGTGCAAAAATAGAAGTTTATAGAAATGACAAAATAACTACCGATGAAATAATGAAAAAAAAATATAAAGGAATTATTTTATCACCTGGCCCGTGCACTCCAAATGAAGCGGGAATTTGTTTAAATTTAATTAAAGAAATAGCAAAAACTAGGATACCTACTCTTGGAGTATGTTTAGGACATCAGGCAATTGGGCAAGCTTTTGGAGGAAAAATAATTAAAAACAAACCTATGCATGGTAAAGTTAGTAATATTTATCATTATAAATCTGATGTTTTTAAAAATCTTTCAAATCCTTTTAAAGCAACTAGATATCATTCGCTTTGCATAGAAAGAAGAAGTTTACCAAATTGTTTAAAAGTTACAGCAGAACTTAAAAAAAATGGATTGATAATGGGTATAAAGCATAAAAAATTATCAATTTATGGCGTTCAATTTCATCCTGAGTCAATTGCTTCGCAGCATGGGCATGATTTAATAAAAAATTTTTTACAATTATCAAAAAAATAAATGAAGAACTTTACTGACTATATAAAATCTATAAAAGATGGCGTTGATTTGTCTTCGAAGGATTCTGAAAATGCGTTTGATCAAATTTTATTACAAAAAGTTGGCGACAGTGAAATTATTGAATTTTTAACTTCTTTATCAAAAAAAGGTGAAAGTGTAGACGAAATTTTTGGCGCGGTTATAAGTATAAAAAAAAAAGCTAATATAATAAAAGGTTTTTCTAATACGTTTGATACATGTGGAACTGGTGGTGATGGATCTAAAACATTTAACATCTCAACAATCAGCGCAATAGTTACTGCAGCTAGTGGTGTTTGTGTAGCAAAACATGGAAACAAAGCTGTATCTTCTTTAACTGGTTCAGCTGATGTACTTTCAGAATTAGGAATTAATATTAATTTAGATGAAAATAAAATAATTAATTGTCTTAATAAAATTAATTTATGTTTTTTATTCGCGCCAAACTTCCATCCAATTTTAAAAAATGTTGCTGAAATAAGAAAAAAAATTGGTAAAAGAACAATTTTTAATATTTTAGGTCCATTGTTAAGTCCTGTAGAATGTAAAAAACAAATTATGGGGGTTTATGATATAAATATATTAATGAAAGTTGCAGAGGTTTTAAAAAAGTTAGAAACCGAACATGCATGGGTTGTTTCAGGAAATAAAGAATATGACGAATTAACAACAACTGGAAAAAATTATATTATTGAAATAAAAAATAAAAAAATAAAAGAATTAGAAATAGATTCAACTCTATTTGGAATTCAAAAAAGCAATAAAAAAGATTTAATTGGTGGAGATAGTAAAAAAAATGCTGAAATAATAAAAGGTATACTAAAAGGCGAAATATCAGGACCAAAAAAAGATATAGTTATGTTAAATTCAGCTTCTGCTTTATACATAAATAATAAAGTAAAAGATATTGAATCAGGTTTAGAAATAGTAAATAAAACTATATTGTCTGGCGATGGTTTCAAAAAACTTAATGACTTAATTGAATTATCAAATTCATAATAATGGAAAATATATTAAAAAAAATATGTAAAGATAAAAGAATCTTTATTGAAAAAGAAAAGAAAAAAAAAAGCATTAATTTTTTAATAAAAAATACATCTAAAAAAAAAGCGGTAAATGATTTTAAAAAAGCTTTTGATAAAAATTTAAAAAAAGGAAAAATACCAGTTATATCGGAAATTAAAAAAAAATCTCCCAGTCAGGGAAAAATTAATAAATTTTTTAACCCAATTAAAATAGCAAAAAAATATCAAAAAAATGGAGCAACTTGTTTATCTATATTAACTGATGAAAAATATTTTGACGGATCTTTAAATCATTTAAAGAAAGTTCGAAAAATAACCAGACTCCCTATTCTTAGAAAAGATTTTATTGTTGATAATTATCAAATAATTGAATCAAAATATAGTGGAGTAGATTGTATTTTATTAATAATGGCAGCACTTGAAAAAAATCAAGCTAAAGAATTAGAAACAACAGCTCGTGAATACGGTTTAAATGTTTTACTTGAAGTTCATAATAATAAAGAATTAGAACAAGCTTTAGAATTAAAAAGTAAGTTTATTGGAATAAATAATAGGAATTTAAAGACGTTAAAAGTAAATATAAATAATACAAAAAAACTTATAAAGCATATACCAAAGAATAAATATGTTATTTCTGAAAGTGGAATTAAAAGTATTGATGATATGATTAATTTGTGGTCGTATGGTATTAAAGGTTTTTTAATAGGTGAAACACTTCTTAAAAATCAATCTAAATTGAAAGATTTTTTAAATGTCAAAACAAACTAATAAAAGTGTAAAAATGATTGATGTGGGCTCCAAAAAAGTTACTAAAAGAGTAGCTGTTGCTGAAGCTTTTATTCATTTAAATGACAGTACTAAGAATAAAATTTATAAAAATAAAATAATTAAAGGAGATGTAATTTCAGTTGCTAAAACAGCAGGAATAGTAGCCGCTAAAAAAACATCAGATATAATACCTCTTTGTCATCAAATACCTTTAAATTCAGTCGAAATAGAAATAAAAAAGAAATCTAAAGGATTGCAAATAATTTCAACATGTAACAGTTCTTCTCAAACAGGAGTTGAAATGGAAGCGTTGTTATCTGTTTCAATAAGTGCTTTAACCATTTATGATATGTGCAAATCACTTGATAAATCCATTGAAATTAGGCAGATTCGTTTATTATCAAAAAAAGGTGGTAAATCAGGTAATTATAAAAGATAATTCCTACTTGAAATGTACCACTTTTGTTCCTATAATATATATATGCTTACAAAACAACAAAATAAACTTTTCAATTTTCTAAAAAATAGAATAAAAAAAACAAATGTTAGTCCTTCTTTTGAAGAAATGAAAATAGCTATGGGTTTAAAATCAAAATCAGGTATACAAAGACTTATTGACGGATTAGTTGAAAGAGGATTTATAGAAAAAAAAAATAATAAAAAAAGAGCAATTAATATATTAAATAATTCAATAAAAAAAGAAGAAAAAGATTTAATAAATCTTCCATTATTGGGAACAATAGCTGCTGGTAATCCTATTGAAGCTATAGAAAATACTGAGGACAAAATACAAATACCTTTAAATCTAATTTCACCAAATAAAAAAAATTATGTGCTTAAAATTGAAGGAGACTCTATGATAAATAAAGGCATAGTTGATGGTGATAAAGCTATAATAGAATATTGTAACGATGCAAATAACGGCGATATTGTTGTTGCCCTTATTAATGAAAACGAAGTAACTTTAAAAAAATTAAAAAAAGATAAAGAAAAAATTTATTTAATACCAGAAAATGATAACTATAAAATTCAATCTTTTAATCCTGACGAAGTAAGTATTCAAGGTAAATTAAAAGGAATTATCAGAAGTTATTAAAAAATATTTCTTAAATAATTCTTTTTTTCATGTATAAATAGGATTTCTTATAAATATCTAAGCTATGAAAACTGTAACAAGATTTGCCCCTTCTCCAACTGGTAATCTTCACATAGGTAGTGTGAGAACTGCGTTATTTAATTGGTTATTTGCTAAAAATACTAAAGGAAAATTCTTATTAAGAATAGAAGACACAGATAAAGAAAGATCAACAAAAGAATCCATAAATAAAATATTGGATGGTTTAAAATGGTTAGATTTAAAATGGGATGATGATGTTGTTTACCAATCTAAAAATCAAAAAAGACATAAAGAAATTGCTGAAGAATTATTATCAAAAGGTTTGGCTTATAAATGTTTTTGTTCAGAAGATGATTTAAATAAGATGAGAGAAGAAGCTAAAGCATTAAAAAAACCTTACAGATATAATAGGATGTGGAGAGAAAAAAAACCTGAAGATGGACCTAAAAATATTGATCCTGTTATAAGAATTAAAGCGCCAATTGAAGGCGAAACAACAATAAATGATATTATTCAAGGATCAATTAAAGTTTCTAATGAAGAAATGGATGATTTTATAATTATGAGATCTGATGGAACTCCAACATATATGTTATCAGTTGTTGCAGATGATCATGATATGGAAGTAACACATATTGTAAGAGGCCATGATCATCTTACAAACACATTTAGACAAAACATAATTTATGATGCATTGAAATGGGATAAACCTAAAACAGCTCACATACCTTTAATTCATGGTCCTGATGGAAGTAAAATGTCTAAAAGACATGGTGCTATAGATGTGGAAGAATATAAAAATAATGGAATTTTACCTAACGCATTAATTAATTATATGCTTCGTTTAGGATGGAGTCACGGCGATGAAGAAATCATTTCTCTAGAAAATGCAATTAAATGGTTTACGTTAGAAAAAATAGGAAAATCTCCGGCTAAATTTGATAATGACAAATTAATAAGTGTAAATAGTCATTACATAAAGGAATTAAATAATGAAGAAATAGTTAATTTTTTAGAATCTTACTATAAAAATAAGTACCAAATAAATATTGACGAAACTACAACAAAAAGACTAAACCTTGGGTTAAACGATATTAAATCAAGATCTCGCGATCTTAATCAATTAGCTGAAATGTCATTATTTTATTGCAGTAAATTTCCTATATCTATATCGAAAAAAGCTCAAAAAAATATAAATAAATTAAATAAAGATGTATTTAAAGATCTTTTAAATGTATTAGAAAAAATTGAAAATGATTTTAAAAAACAAAAAATTGAAGAAGTAATATCTAAATTTCTTGTAGAAAAAAGTTTGAAACTATCAGATATTATCCAATATATAAGAGCAATGATCACAGGTTTAGATGTTAGTCCTAGAATATATGATATAATGGAAATTCTTGGTTATAATGAGATAAAAAAAAGATTAGAATATTTTATAAATGGATAAAAAAGTAAATAAAAAAATAGAGATCGCAATATCAAGTAATAAAAAAATTAGCTTGCCTATAATAGAGTCTACAGAAGGTCCTAATGTAATAGATGTAAGAGATTTATATAAAGAAACAGGACATTTTACTTTTGATCCTGGCTACTTATCCACTGGCAGCTGTGAGTCTAAAATTACTTTTATTGATGGAGATAAGGGTATCTTGTTACATAGAGGATACACAATTGAAGAATTAGCAAAACATGCAGATTTTATGGAAACTTCCTACCTATTACTTCATGGCGAGCTTCCAAATAAAAAACAAAAAGAAAAATTTGAAAAGAATATTCGTTATCACACAATGTTACATGAACAAATGAAAACCTTTATTCAAGGTTTTAGAAGAGATGCACATCCAATGGCTGTAATGGTTGGAACTGTTGGAGCTTTATCTGCTTTCTACAGAGATAGTGAAGATTTTTCAAATCATAAACAAAGATTAATTTCAACACATAGAATAATTGCAAAAATGCCAACTATAGCTGCTTGGGCATATAAATATTCATTAGGACAACCGGTAATATATCCAAACAATTCTTTAACGTATGCAGAAAACTTTATGAGAATGACATTCGCAACGCCTTGTGAGGATTATGTATCAAATCCAGTTATAACTAAAGCAATGAATCAATTACTAATTTTACACGCTGATCATGAACAAAATGCATCTACTTCAACTGTAAGATTAGCTGGCTCTTCAGGAGCCAATCCTTTTGCATGTGTAGCAGCTGGTATTGCTTCATTATGGGGTCCTGCTCATGGAGGTGCTAACGAGGCTGTTATGAATATGCTTCTAAAAATAAAAAAGAATGCAAAAATAAAAGACTTTGTTGAAAGAGCAAAAGATCCTAATGATCCATTTAAATTAATGGGATTTGGTCACAGAGTATATAAAAACTATGATCCAAGAGCCGCTGTAATGAGAGATGCGTGCCATAACGTTTTAAATGAACTAGGTAGAAAAAATAATCAATTTCTAGCAATAGCTTTAGATTTAGAAGATGCTGCNTTAAATGATAAATATTTTATTAAAAAAAAACTTTATCCTAATGTNGATTTTTATTCAGGAATTTTACTTTGGGCNCTTGGTTTTCCACTTTCAATGTATACAGCGGTTTTTGCTGTTGCAAGAACAGTTGGNTGGGTTGCTCACTGGAAAGAAATGATAGAAGACCCTACTAGAAAAATATCAAGACCTAGACAACTTTACACAGGCTACAATAAAAGAGACTATATAGAACTTGATAAACGACAAAAAAAAAGTTCTATAATTAAAAAAATTTCTTCAATAATTAAAAATAATTACCAAAAATCCTAANTTATTTCCTTAACAACATTGACACTAGGAAGCTTATTATTGCTTCTTAATTTATTTAAAGCTTTTTGAGCATTAGATATTTGTTTTTTTGAATAATTTTTATTACTTAATAATTTTAGTAATTCAAAAGATATTAAATCTGGTCGGCATTTGAATTGCAAAAATTCGGGAATTATATATTTTTTCTCAATAATATTTAGTAAATTTGCATATTTAACTCTTACAAAAATTTTTGCTAANAAATAAGAAAATAAATTTAATTTATAAATAACAATAGTTGGTATTTTAAAATAACTTAATTCTAGCGCAGCGGTACCAGATGTAGATACTGCAACATCGCTTATTTTAAAACACTTATATTTATCTTTTTCTACTACTAAAGAATAATTAAAATTAAATTTAAATTTTTGAAAAGATTTTATTAAGTGTGGAAGTATATAAAAAAGAATATGTATATTTTTTTTTGTTTTTTCTTTAAGTAATTGCATTGATTTAATAAGAACTGGTAAACTTCTTTTTAATTCTGATAAACGGCTTCCTGGTAAACATGAAATAACATAAGTATTTTTTTTTATATTATATTTTTTATATAAGTTTTTTATATTAACTTTTTTACTATTATTTAAATCAAATACAGGGTGACCTACAAATTTAGTTTCTAAATGATACTTAGTAAAATATTTTTTTTCAAATGGTAGTATTGTAATCAACTTATCAACATAATTAGCCAAGTGTTTGGCTCTACCACTTCTCCAAGCCCATACAGTTGGAGCAACATAATGTATTTTTTTTATTAAAGGTATTTTGTTTGATATTCTTTTTAAAATTCTAAAATTAAAGTCTGGACTATCTATAGTAATTAAAAAATTTGGTTTTTTTTGTAACAAATCATTTTCTGTCTTTTTTAATAATTTAAAAACTTTGTAAATTTTTGGAAAAACTTCAAATAGACCAAAAATAGATAACTCTTCTATAGGGAACAAGCTTTTAACTAAGCCAGATTTAATCATTTTATGTCCCCCTACGCCATAAAATCTGACGTTAATATCTTTTTCTTTTTTAAATGATTTTATTAAATTTGAACCAATTACGTCTCCTGATGGTTCTGTAGCTATAATATAAATCTTTATTAATTTATTACTTTTCATACTTAAAGTTAATTTTTCCTTTGTTTGAATGATTTATATCAACAGATAAAAGTGTTTTTTTATACTTTTTTAAATAGTTTATAACTATTTGTTTATCTAATATCACCGTATAATCTGAATTAAGAATGATGTATTTAATATTTGTTTTTACTAATTTTTTTAATGTATCTAAACCAAAAGTCGGAAGATCTACTCTAGNATCTTGATGTAATTTTTTAACTTTAATAAATAAATAGCTGTTTTTACTAGATTTAATTGATTTATTAATTAAATTATCAGTCCCTTTTCTATCTTCTTTGAAAAGTATATTATTTTTTGATGTAATTACACATTGTCCTACATCTTTAATAGTCCAATTTAGAGTTTTAAGTAAAAATTTATTAATTATAAATTTATCTTTATTAGGGACATTTTTTAAATAGCCATAAATACCCTTTTTAAGAAAATATTTATTCGTAATATTAGATAGCCCTATTACCTTAAATCCTTCATTCTCAAATATTGATATTACATTTCGTAAAATTACGTCATCGGTTTTCTTAAAAAAAATAAAACTAAAAACTTTAAAAAAAGTCCAAAAATCCGGTCTTAAAGTTTTTAAACTTGGTCTATCTAAACCACCTAAAAAGATTATATTTTTAATATTGTTTTCTTTAAGAATCTTTATGGCTTTATAACCTTGACCCATTCTTAATGAATATACATTAAATTTCTTATATAGATTTACATCGGAAAAACCTTTTATAGAAATTACAATAAATTTTAATTTTATCTTTTTAAAATAATTTGCAATTTGAAAAGGTAATTTTCCTGAACCAGAAATAATAGCAATATTATTAAGCATTATTTTTTTGTTTTGGTTGACATATAGCTCTTGAAGAAGATTTATTTTTTATAAATTTGACTATATCCATAACGACTTTATTTTTCTTATAAATTTTTATTGCATCTTTTAATCGTTCAAATGCGGTACCTTCAATTGAAAAAATTAATCTAAAAGCAGTTCTTAAATCATGAATTTGCTTTCTGTTAAAACCTCTACGTTTTAAACCAACAATATTTAAACCTGAAAGATGTGCTCTATTACCCATTACTGAACCAAATGGTATAACATCATTCTCTACTCCTGACATTCCACCTATCATAGCGTGTTTACCAATTCTTACATATTGATGTACAGCTGATAAACCACCTATAATTGCAAAATCATCAATTCTTACATGTCCAGCAAGAGTAGCATTGTTAGCCATTATAACGTTATTTCCTAAGTAACAATCATGTGCTACATGAGATCCAACCATTAATAAACAATTATTACCAATTTTAGTCATTAAACCTCCGCCTTTTGTTCCAGGATTTATTGTTACATGCTCTCTTATTGTGTTATTTTTACCAATAATTAGTTTNGATTTTTCTCCATGATATTTTAAATCTTGNGGAATAGTTCCTATTGAAGCAAAAGGAAAAATTTCATTACCATCATTAATTATAGTATGGCCTTGAATATTTACTTGTGAGTGTATTTTTACATTATTTTTAATTATAACATTAGGTCCTATTATTGAAAAAGGACCAATAGTAACATTTTTTCCTAGTTTGGCCGACTTATCAATTATTGAAGTTTTGTGTATATTATTCATTCAATTGAAAAATAGATATATGAAAAAAAAAATCAATTAACTGATTGTTACAAATTGCTACTTAACAATCATTGCTGAATAAGTTGCATCAGCAACTCTGCTATTTTTTACTTTAGCTTCTCCAGAAAATTTCCAAACAAGNCCTCTATGCTGAACTTTTTTTACATTTAAAAGAAGATTAGAATTTGGNAGTACTGGTTTTCTAAATTTTGCATTTTCTAAACTCATAAAATAAACAAGTTTATTATCAGATGTCATTTTTAAAGAATGCATAACAAGAACTGATGCTGTTTGCGCTAAAGCTTCTATAATAAAAACTCCAGGCATAATAGGTTTTTTTGGAAAATGTCCTTTAAAATAATGATCATTATTTTTTATTTTTTTATATCCTATAGCACTTTCAAAAGGCTTTATAATTTTTACCTTATCTATAAGCAACATTGGCTCTCTGTGAGGTATTAATTTTTTAATATCTTTTAATAATATTTCTTTATTTNCCATTATTTTTTTATCAATTTTTTTAAAGCAATTGTTTGTCTATGCCAATCATTTATAGGAACTGAAGGGCAACCTCCAACAATCGAATTGTCCTCNAGATTTTTCATAACGCCAGTTTTAGCAGCAATTTTTACGTTATTTCCTATTTTTAAATGACCAGCAATTCCAACTTGGCCACCAATTATAACATTATTTCCAATTGTAGTACTTCCTGAAACTCCTGATTGAGCAACTAAAATACAATTTTTTCCTAAAACAGCATTATGACCAATTTGAACTAAATTATCTAATTTACTACCTTCACCTATTATTGTATCTGGACCTGTGCCTCTATCAATTGAGCAATTTGCTCCAATTTCTACATTATTTTTTATTAAAACTCTTCCAAGTTGCGGTATCTTTAAACTAATATTTTCATTTTGTGCAAATCCAAATCCATCCTGGCCTATTCTAACACCATTATGAATTTTTACATTGGAACCTATTATAGAATAAGCAATAGTGCAGTTAGGGCCAATTATAGTATTTTCACCAATAACAACTCCGGATAAAATTACTGAATTTGCTCCGATTAAACAATTTTTTCCTAAAGTCACATTGNTAGATACAACTGCACCTGGACCTATTTGAACTGTTTCGTCATATTTAACACTACTTTCAACATGTGCTTTNGGATGAACTCCAGCAGTTATGTCTTTTAATGGGTAAAATGCATTTGCGATTATAGCGAACGAATGATAAGGGTTATTACTAATTAAAGGTATCATGTTTTTAGGAGCTATATCCATAAAATCTTTTTTAAAGAAACAAGCTCCTGCTTTAGATTTTTTAAATTGATCAAGATAATTAATATTATCTAAAAAACTTATATGATCTTTAGAAGCAATATCAAGACCTGCAATATCTAAAAAAACTCTTTTATTATCAATAGTTTTAGGCAAAGAAATTTTTGTTAACTTTGAAATTTCATGCAAAGTAAGTTTTTTACTTTTTGGAAAAAATTTCGGATCTGCCATAAATAATTAAGGTGCTACATCAACTTTAACACTACTCAATTTTTTATTCAATTCATCTACAACTTTTTGCGTAATATCTATAGATGTATCAGATAAAATAACTGCTGAATTTCTAAAGACAGCTGTTATTTTTTCATTATCTATAATTTCTTTAACAATTTTTTCAACCTCTTCTTCTATCTGATTAACAGCTTGCTTTTCAGCTTTAGCTAGTGCTTTTCTTTTATTTTGACTATTTTTATTAAATTCAATAACCTTTTTTTCAAAAGTATTCTTTCTATCAGAGAATGCTTCAGGAGTTAAGGTTGACTTTTGTCTTAATAGCTCTTCTTCTTGCTTTTGAATTTCCTTTTGTGTTTTTTGATCTTCTTCAGTAAATTTCTTTGCAACAACATTTAATTGATCTTTCATGCTAATTGCAGCTTTTGAATCTTTTAATAATTGAACAACATCTAAAGTCGCAATTTTGTTTTCAGCAAAAGCAGATGTAAATAAAAAAGTAAAAGAAATTAATGTGATAATAAATTTATATATTTTCATGATTAAAAATTTGCTCCAAAATTAAATTTAAAAAATTGTGTTCTGTCATAATCCTCTTTCATAACCGCATGAGCAAAATCAAGTCTCACAGGGCCGAAAGGAGATTTCCATTGTACACCAAAACCAACGGAAACTCTAGGGTTAGAATCATCTTTTATTTTACCTCCTCCAGTTTCGTCAATCTCAGTAACAGCTCCAGCAATACCAAAAAAAGCACCACTTATACCTAATTGAGGAGATACTCCAGGGATAGGAACCTTAAGTTCTGTTTTTACCGAGTATACTATATTCCCACCTAAAGCATCTTTGTTAGGAGAAGTAGTGTCTCGAGGACCAATTCCAGCTTGCTCAAATCCTGGGAAAGAATCGCCTCCCATAAAGTATCTATCTTTAAGTTTTACTTTATCGTCATTATAGCCAAAAATATAACCACCTTTTGTATGAATAGAAGCAACATAATCTTCAGTAATTGAATAAAAAGAACTATGTTTAAAATCACTTTTAAAAAAACTTACCGTTCCACCTAATCCTGCTAATTTATTAGAAAATTGAAAACTTGTTCCTTTGGTTGGCTCTAATCTATCATTTATACCGTAATAAGTTAAATGATGTGAAATAGAAGAAGTGGAATAAGATCCTTTTTGATTATTAACGAAATCTGAAGCTTCTGACTTTACTCCTTCAATAGTTTCGTCTTTATATGTATAATTCCATGAATGCCTTGACCTTTCAGTAATCATATATCCAAATCTAACACCAGCACCTAGAGTATCATTATCGAAAGAACTTTCATCAGCATAAGTTGTCTTTGTTTTAAAAATATCTAAACCCAAGGCTATATCTTTATTATAAAAATAAGGCTCAGTAAATCCAAAATCTATTTGAGTTGCTCTTTCAGAAACAGTTAATTTGGCTCTTAAATCTTGCCCTTTACCTAAAAAATTTTTTTCTTCAATTCCAACATTTGCTAATGCTCCACCAGTAGTTGAAAAACCTCCACCCACCGAAAACGATCCCGTCTGTTTTTCATCAACATTAAAAATTATGTCAGTTCTATCTTTTTTGTCTGTTTGTTTAGACTCAGATTTAACTACATTAAAAAATCCTAAATTTCTTATTCTTGTTTCAGATCTTTTAAGTTTTTCATTACTAAAAGCATCTCCTTCATTAAATTTCATTTCTCTTCTAATAACTCTATCTCTAGTTCTATTATTACCTTTTATATCAATTCTACTTACATAGATTTTTTTTGCTTTATCTATAAGAATTGTCACGTTTATTTTTTTTGTATTTGTATCTCTTTTTAAATTTGGTCTAACAGTTAAAAAAGCATAACCAAAATTTCCTCCATATTCTTTTATGCTTTTGATAGCTTCGTCTAATTTATCAATATTGTACTTACTACCTTCTAAATTTTTAATTAATTTAACGATTACCTCATTTTNCATTTCTTGATAATTTTTATTATCTATGGTTACTTTACCAAAATTATATCTTTCACCTTCATCAACAGAATAAGTAATAAAAAAACCAGATTTATTTTTAGTTAACTCTGCAACAGCNGATATAATCTTAAAATCAGCATATCCTTCTTGTAAATAATATCTTCTTAATAAATCCTTATCGTAATTAACTCTATCAGGATCATAAATGTCTCCGGAAGATAAAATTCTCCATAGTTTTGACTCCTTTGTTGAAATTATTGATTTTAATCTTTTATCAGAAAAAATTTTATTTCCTAAAAATTTTATTCCTTTAATTTTAGTTTTATCTCCTTCATTAATTTTAAAAGTTACATCAATCCTATTTTGAGATAATTTTGATATATTTGGTTCAATTTTTGCAGAAAAATAACCTGATCTTTTATATAAGTCTCTTATTATAGTTAGATCATCTTGAAGTGCTTTTTTTTGAAAAACATTTCTAGATTTCAATTGAATTTCTTCTCTTAAATTATCTTCTTTTAATTTTTTATTTCCTAAAAAATTAACATTATTAATCATCGGGTTTTCTTTTATTAAAACTATTAAATTTTGATTTGAAACTCTAAGTTTTATATCTGCAAATAAGCCTAATTTGTACATTTCTTTAAGTTTTCTATTTAATATTTGATAATTAACTGGATCGCCTGGATCAATATTCAAATAAGATATTATCGTTTCTGTATCAATTCTTTGATTGTTTTTAACAATAATGTCTTTGATTTCAATATTCCTTTGAGTATTTGAATAAGAATTATTATTAAAAAAAAATATAGAAAATATTAATAAAAAAAAGAATAAATTTAATCTATGATTCATTTTCTTGCTNTTAGAATTTAAACAAATTAATTATATCATTATAAGTTAAAAGTAAAGCTAATGTAATTATAATAGCAAATCCAAATTTAAATATTTTTTCTTGAATATTTTTATTAAGAGGTTTGCCTATAATTGCTTCTATAGTATATAAAACCAAGTGTCCTCCATCAAGCATAGGTATTGGAAATAAATTAATTAAACCAATGCTAATAGATAACAATATTATTAAATTAATAAAGGATAAGAGCCCCTGTTCTAGCATTTTACCTGAAAAATGTGCAATCTTAACAGGGCCTCCCAAATCATCAACTGATCCTTTACCGATAATCATTTGATGAAGNGCTTTCATTGTTAACGAACATATCTGATAAGTAGACTGTGTACCTAAATATAATGAATCAAAAAATGAATATTTTTTAAAAATTGGTTCATATGAACTAATACCAATTTTAGCAACTTTTCTAATTTGACCGTAAAAATCTTCTTCTACGTATTTTGGTTTTATTTTTATATAAAAAATTTTTTCATTTCTTAAAACATTAAAAGTAAATTCATCTTTTTTATATAAATTGATAGCTGTTCCAATATCATTAAAATTTTTTATGTTTTCATTATCAATTTTAATTATTTTATCATCCTTAATTAAGCCNGCAGTGTAAGCAGGACTATTATTTTCAACATTATTAATTACAGGAGGTATTAATGTCTTACCAATTAATGTATAAATTAATGCAAAGCCAAAAATTCCAAATATAAAGTTAGCAAGTGGTCCTGCTAAAACAATAAGAAACCTTTGATATATTTTTTTTTCACTAAAGGAATATTTCATTAAACGTAAAGGAACTTTTTTTTTTGATGAGAAATTTTCCTCACCGAACATCTTAACATAGCCTCCAAAAGGTAAAAAACATACTTTCCAACGAGTACCTCTCTTATCGGTCCAGCCAAAAAATTCTTTTCCAAAACCAATTGAAAAAACTTCTACTTTAACTTTATTTAATATAGCAACGTAGTAATGACCAAATTCATGAACAAAAACTATAATTGATAAAACTACTAGAAACGAAAAAAAATAAAAAAAAATACTACCTAATATTTCCATTTGAATTATTTATAAAATCTTCTGTAATAACACGTATTTCATTATCTATATTAAAAATGTCTTTAATAGATTTAATTTTATAATTATTACTCATTGATAACATTTTTTTTACTATTTTTAAAATATCCAAAAACTTTATTTTTTTTTCCAAAAAATATTTTACAGCTATTTCATTAGATGCATTGAAAATTAAAGGATATGCATTGCCTTTTTTTAAAACATAGTAAGCTAGTTCAATTGATTGATTTAAATATTTATTAGGTTTTTCAAATGTAAATTTTTTGATTTTTAGTAAATCAATATTTTTTATATTATAATATTTTCTTTCTGGCCAATTTAATGCATAAAAAATCGGTATTCTCATATCATGGTGACCTAATAAAGCGCTTGTAGAACCATCAGCAAAATTAACCATGCTATGTATTATTGATTCAGGATGCACTATTACTTTAATTTGATTTAAATTAAGGTTAAATAAATAATAAGCTTCAATTATTTCAAATGCTTTATTCATTAATGTAGCTGAATCTATAGTTATTTTGTTACCCATCGTCCAATTTGGGTGATTCAAAGCATTCTTTAGTGTTGCATTATTTAATTGTTTGAAATTATATTTTCTAAACGGACCACCTGAAGCGGTTAAAGTTATAGAATCAACATTATTTGATTTTTTAAAATCACATAATTGAAAAATTGCATTATGTTCAGAATCTAATGGTAATAATTTACATTTAGATTTATTAATTTTATCCATAAAAAATTTACCAGCAGATACTAAACATTCTTTATTAGCTAAACATAATTTTTCACAATTATTTATAGANTTTAAAGTTGGTTTTAAACCTGCGATACCAACTATTGAAGCAACAACAGTATCAACTTTTGTATTTGTACACTCTNTAACGCCTTCTTCTCCAGCTAATATTTTAATTTTTTTTCCAAATAAATTATTTTTTAGCTGTTTATACTTTTCTTTATTTTGAATGGCTACAATTTTTGGTTTTAATATAGATGATTGTTTACTTAACAAACTTACATTATTTTTAGAAGATAATGAATAGATAGAATAATTATTTTTTTTTGACANTATAACATCAACAGTATTTGTACCGATTGAACCAGTAGAACCTAAAATTGATATTGTTTGTTTAGTTTTCATTTATTAATTAAAAGAAATATTGTAATAAAAATAATGCAATAAGACCAAAACTAAGAGAGTCATATCTATCTAATAAACCGCCATGACCAGGTAATATAGAACCAGAATCTTTAACATTAAATGTTCTTTTTAGTTTAGATATAAACAAATCACCAAATAATGTAAAAATAGATATAAAAAAAGAAAATAAACTAATTACAAAAATATTATTTAAATCTAAATAATAAAAAAAATATAAAGAACCAAAAAAAGTACCAAATATAATTCCTAAGCAAGTTCCAGAATAAGTTTTAGAAGGACTTAAAATAGGAAAAATTTTTGGACCTTTAATTAATTTACCAAAAAAATATGAAAATATGTCAGTCGNTACAACAATTATTAATAATAATAAAAGTAAGTTATTAGCGTTTTCTAATGTTTTAATATTAAATAAAATTATTAATGGTACGGTTATAAATATAAATCCACATGTTAACCACGATAAATTATTAAAATTTAATTTTTTAAAAAAAATATTAGATAAAAACAAAAAAGAAATAATAAAAGTTAAAATAATGCTAAAAAAAAAATTAGTATTTAAAGAAAAAACTAAATTTAAAAAAATTAAAAAAAAGAATAAAAAAAAATAATTGTTATTTATTTTCTGAGTAATATTAAACCATTCTTTAGCTAAAAAAAATGTTGCGGTAAAAATAATAAAAAAAGAAAATAAATTACTATAAAAAAAAATGTAAATACATAAAGGTAATAATAAAAAGGTTGTGTAAGTTCTTTTTAAAAAATTATTACTTAATTTAATGTTTTTATCTAGATCCATATCTTCTTACTCTTTTAGAATATTGATTTAAGGATTCTACAAAATGTCTTTTCTTAAAATCTGGCCATAAAACATCTAAAAATACTAATTCTGTATATGCTAATTGCCATAATAAAAAATTACTTAATCTTTTTTCACCACTTGTTCTAATTAATAAATCAGGATCTGGAAAATTTTTAGTAAATAAATGTGATGAAATAGATTCTTCATTAATTTTTATTTTTTTAGTAATGAATTTTTTTACAATATCTTTTACAGCAATTGTAATTTCATTTCTACTTCCGTAATTNAAAGCAAATATTAAATTAAGAGACGTGTTTTTTTCTGTTCTTTTTTCATAAAAATTGATTTTTTTTACAATATCTTTTGGTAATTTCTTTTTATCACCAATCATTTTAATTGAAATATTATCTTTCATTAAATCTTCTATTTTATTTTTTAAATATTTTCTTAACAAATTCATTAAAAAGTTCACTTCATTCTTTGGTCTTGTCCAATTTTCAGATGAAAAACTAAATAATGTTAAAAATTTGATGTTATATAACTTAGANGCGTCAACAGCGTTTTGAATAGCGTCTATTCCTTTTTCATGTCCTTTAAATCCCTTTAATTTATGTTTTTTTGTCCATCTATTATTACCATCCATAATAATTGCTACATGCTTTGGTAAAATAAATTTTTTTTTAGATTTACTAATCATTAAATCTGCATAATTTCTTTTTTTTTATTTTCAATTACCGCATCTATTTCTTTTGTTTTTTCATCGGTTATTTCTTGAATATTATCAGACATAGATTTTTGTTCATCTTCAGATATTGTATTATTTTTTTGATCTTCTTTTATTTTATCCATAGCATCTCTTCTTATATTTCTAATAGATATTTTTGAATCTTCTGCAAATTTAGAAGCTACTTTGGTTAACTCTAATCTTCTTTCTTCAGTTAAATCGGGTAATTGAACTCTTATTAATTGACCATCAGTATTAGGATTTAAACCTAATTCAGAGTCTCTTATTGATTTTTCAACATTTGCTACCATTGATTTGTCCCATACTTGAACAGTTAATAATTTAGGTTCAGGAGCGTTAACAGTAGCGAGTTCGGATATTTTCATTTTAGAATTATAAGCATCAACATAAATAGGTTCTAAAAGTGAAGGTGTCGCTCTTCCTGTTCTTAATCTGCCTAATTCATCGTGGAAAATTTTTAAAGTATTTTCCATTTTACTTTTTATTTCATCTACAGATATTGGCATATAACTATTTTATTATTGTATATTTTACCTTATTTAATATAGCATTTAAAAAAGCATTTTTTTTTTTAATTGGAAATACAATAATAGGAATCTTATTATCTCGTGCTAAAGCAATAGCAGAGCCATCCATAATCTTCAAATTTTTCGATAATACTTCTGAATATTTAATTGTTATAAATTTTTTTGCATTCTTATTCTTTTTAGGATCANNAGAATAAACTCCGTCTACATTTGTTGCTTTAAGAATAATATCAGCAGATATTTCAGAAGCTCTAAGAGCAGCAGCAGTGTCGGTGGTAAAATATGGATTGCCTGTCCCTGCTGCAAATATAATAACTATATTCTTTTGTAAATGATTTATTGCTCTTCTTCTTATATAAGACTCACAGACTGCTGGAACAGGAATAGAAGATAATACTCGTGTTGGTATATTTTTTTTTTCAAGAGCATTTTGCAATGCTAAAGAATTTATTAATGTTCCAAGCATTCCCATATAATCTGCTGTGGTTCTTTCTATGCCTACCGAAATCGCATCAGTACCTCTAAAAATATTTCCTCCTCCAATAACTAAACTTATTTGAATTTTCTTTTGATAAACTTTCTTTATTTCATCGGCTAGAAAAGATACAATTTTTTCATCAATTCCATGTAATTTATTACCTAATAACGCTTCTCCAGATAATTTTAGTAAAACTCTTTTATATTTAATTTTACTAACCATTTTTTTATTGATTTTTATTATATTTATTCGCCAATCTTAAATCGAACAAATTCTTTTATTTCTATAGTTCCATTTAAATCTTTAGATGTTTNTTCTATAAGATTTTTAATTTTTATAGTTTCATCCATAACAAAGCTTTGTTCTAAAAAAACAACTTCGCTAAAAAATTTTTTGATTTTTCCCTCTAACATTTTTTCTTGTATAGACTCATCTTTGCCACTTTTTTTAATTTCTTCCAATTGAAATTCTTTTTCTTTTTTTAACAAGTCTTCATTGACATCAGAAATATTAATAGAAATAGGGTTGGAAGCAGCTATATGCATACATAATTTTTTTAAAAAATCATTAATTAAATCAAATTTTATATCTGTTTTAACTGACAATAATACGCCTATTTTTCCCATATTATCTTTTTCTACATTGTGTATATAAGTTCCTATAAATCCTTCACTATTTTCAATATAAGCGCATCTTTTTATAGTTAAATTTTCGCCTATCGTTGAAATTAGATTAGTTAAAACATCAGAAACCTTATCTTTACTATTTATATATTCTGAATTAACTAATTTATCCATATCACCTTTATTATTGAGATTTAATTTAGATAAATTTATAACAAATTCTTGAAAATTTTCATTTCTAGCAACAAAGTCTGTTTCTGAATTTATTTCTATAACACTTGCTTGACTATTTGAATCATTAATTGATATAGCTACTAATCCATCGTTAGCAGTTCTATCTGACCTTTTTTGTGCCGATGTTATTCCTTTTTTTCTTAAGTAGTCAGTGGCTTTATCCAAATCATATTCAGACTTATCTAAAGCTTCTTTACAATCTAAATATCCAGCTCCAGTGAGATCTCTTAATTTTTTGATATCACTTGTTGAAATTTTATTCATTTATTTTTTTTTTTATTTTTAATTTTTTGGTTAACTTCTTTTTTTGTTGGTATTTTTGCACTAGTACTTTTTATTACTTCTTTTTTCACATCTACTTTATTACTAGATTTTAAAATAGTTTTTGATATTAAAGAACATATTAACTCAATTGACTTTCTTGAATCATCATTACCAGGAATAGGATAATCTATACCTTTAGGTGAAGAATTAGTATCTAATATTCCGATAACAGGTATTTTTAATTTATTTGCNTCAGTTACAGCAATAGCATCTTTTATAACATCAACAACAAATATTGCTTGAGGAGTATTACCCATATCTTTTAATCCACCCAAATATTTTTCTATTTTTTCTATTTGTCTATTCATTTGCAAAATTTCCTTCTTTTTTAACTTTAATTCTACATTAGATACTTTTTTATTTAGTGAATTTAATGAATTTAATGAATTAGATATTGTTGACCAATTTGTTAACATCCCACCTAACCATCTTTTGTTAACGTAAAATTGTTTACATTCGACAGCATATTTCTTTACTATATTACTTGCTTGAGATTTTGTACCAATAAATAATATTAATCCTTTATTTTTTGCAATATTATCTAAAAATTCTAAAGCTGTATTTAATAGCAATACAGTTTTTCTTAAGTCTATTATATGAATATTGTCCTGTGATCCATAAATATACTTATCCATACTAGGATTCCATTTATTGGTCTTATGACCAAGATGCATGCCTGCTTCTAATAAATCTCTTAATTTAAAGTTTACATTCATAAAAAAAATATTTATCTGAAAGTTTTATAACAAAATTGAACAATTACAAGAAAATTAATTCAAAAGTTTAATTTCTTTCATCTTATTATTTATAATATTAAAGTAATCGTATTTACCTTTAATAGAAATATTAATTAATTTATTTTTTCTATTTATTAATAAATTTACTTTTGAACCTTCTTCTGATTTGTACTTATCTAAATTATTTTTTAAATTTTTTAAATCAATTTTTTCATCAATTAATATATTTATTTTATTACTACTTTCGTTTATAAATTTTTTCAAACTAATAACATCTTGTACCCTTAAACTAATATTGTTTTCTTCTTTAGAAACCTCCAATGTAATTAAAAGTAAATTATGATTTTTAATTAGTTCACTAGAAGTATTTAAAATATCTGAAAATACTATAGCTTCAAAATTTGCAGTATTGTCAGAAAATTGAACGTAAGCATANTTATTACCTTTTTTTGATGTTCTTTCTTTCATATCCACAGGTAAAGCTGCAATCTTATAAAATCTTTTTTCATCATTCTTTAAATTAACAATTGAATTTTCTATATCTTGATAAGTTAAAAAATTATTTTTTTTTAAAAAAACTTTAAAATCTTCCAAAGGGTGTTGGGTTAAATAAAATCCTAAAGCTTCATACTCATTATTAAGTTCAACAGATTTGCCCCACTCTTTAGTTTTAAAATCAAAATTTATTACATTTCCACTGTCAGAAGTATCCATAAACAAATTCTCCTGATTAAGATTCTTGCCATTATCTCTAACTACTTGAACTATTTTATTAACATTATTAAATAATTTAGATCTATTCCTTTCTAAATCATCAAATGAACCTGATTTAATTAAAAATTCTAATTGTCTGATATTAATATTTTCATCATTTAATCTTTTACAAAAATCATTTATATCCTTAAACTTTCCGTTTTTANTTCTTTCATTAACAATTTTTGAGGTACTACTACTTCCAACATTNTTTAAAGCTGTTAATCCGTACCTTATACTCTTTTTATTATTTGATATTTCAATATTAAATATACTTTTAGAAAAATTAATATTAGGTTTTAAAATATTAATATTCATACTTTTAAGATCTTCTAAATATCGGTTTATTTTATCAGTATTATTCAATTCATAATTCATTGATGCTGTCATAAACTCTACAGGGAAGTTAGCTTTTAAAAANGCAGTTTGATAAGCAATCAAAGCATATCCAGCAGCATGAGATTTATTAAATCCATATCCTGCAAATGTTTCTACTTGCTTAAAAATAGTCTCTGCTTGATGATGTTTAACGTTATTTTTAACACAACCTTCAACGAAAGATTTTTTTAAAGATGCCATTAATGATCTTTTTCTTTTACCCATAGCCCATCTTAAAGTATCAGCTTCAGATAAAGAAAATCCTGCAATGATCTGAGCAATTTTCATGACTTGTTCCTGATATATTGTTATTCCATAAGTTTCAGATAAGACAGGTTCTAGTTTTGGATGCAAATATATAATGTCTTCTTTTCCATGCTTTCTATTAATATAGTTTTCTATATATTCCATAGGACCTGGTCTATATAAAGAAATCATGGCTATAATATCTTCGAATCTATCAGGCACTAATTTTTTAAGATATTCTCTGACACCCTTACTTTCTAATTGAAAGCAACCTATGGTGTTACCTTTTTTTAATAGGTTAAAAGTATTATTATCATCCAGTGATATTTTATTAAGATCTATATTATTTTTATTTTTATTAACTAGTTCGCATGTTTTGTTAATAATAGTAAGAGTTTTTAAACCTAAAAAATCGAATTTAATAAGGCCAGCATCTTCAATAAATTTCATAGAAAATTGTGTTACAGGTAACCCTGTTTTTGGATCGTCTTTATAAAAAGGAATTATTTTATCTAAATCTTCATCACCAATAACTATACCAGCTGCATGAGTTGATGCATGACGATATAACCCTTCTAACTTTAAACTTATATTTAAAAGTTTCGATATAGAGTCGTCATCTTTTTTCATCTCCTTTAATTTATCTTCGTTTTCTATTGCTTCAGATAAAGAGATTGGATTTGCTGGATTATAAGGAATTATTTTTGCTATACTATCAACTTGATTATAAGGTAATTGAAGAACTCTTCCCACATCTCTAACTACATTTCTAGATTGTAATGAACCAAAAGTAATGATTTGTGATACCTTTTTTTTTCCATATTTTTTTACAACATATTTTAAAACTTCATCTCTTTTTTCCTGACAAAAATCGATGTCAAAATCAGGCAATGTAACTCGATCAGGATTAAGAAATCTTTCAAAAATTAATCCGTATTCTATAGGATCTAAATCAGTAATTCCTATTGTCCATGCTACTAATGAACCTGCTCCTGATCCTCTACCGGGACCAACAGGAATATTTTGTTTTTTTGCCCAAGAAATAAAATCAGAAACAATAAGAAAATAACCAGAGTAACCAGTTTTATTAATTATGCTAATTTCATAATTTAGTCTATCTATATATTTATCTTTATTATATTCTTTATTATTAGTTTCTTTTTGTAAAAATTTTTTATTTAATCCTTCATGTGCTAATTTTTTTAATTCATTATTTTCATCAATAACTGAAGATAAAAATTTTGGTAATCTTGGTTGTGATGCTTCTAACATAAATGAGCATTTTTTTGCTATTATTAAGGTATTAGAAATTGATTCTGGAATATCTTTAAAAATTTTTATCATGTCCGAACTTGGTTTGAAAAAAAATTCTTTTGACATTGAAACTCGTTCATTATTTGAAAGTTTATCATTATTTTTAATACACATTAAAGCATCTGTTGCCTCATGCATTGAAGGGTCAGAAAAACAATTATTATTTGTTGCAACTATTGGAATATTATTTTCTTTTGCTAAAGATAAAAAAAAGTTTTCAATATTTTTTTCTTCGTCTAAACCTGATCTAGTTAATTCAATATAAAAATTATTTTTATAAATATTATTTAATTTGTTAGAAATTTTCTTTGCTAAAGAAATATTATTAGATAGTGCAGACTTTCCAATCGGCCCATGAATACCACCNGATAAACAAATTAATCCTTCGTTAAATTTCTGAAGATCTTCAAAATTAATAAAATTATTTTCTTCAGAATTATAAAATTTTGACATTAAACTAATAACATTTTTATAACCATTATGATTTTTTATTAGCAATAAAATATTTGATGGCTTATTAAAATTTTCAATTTTATTTAATTCAAGATTTATTCCTAATATTGGTTGAATACCATTTTTTTGTGCTTCTAGTGAAAACTCAAATGCTCCAAACATATTTTGTTTATCAGTTAAAGAAATAGCAGGCATTTTGTTTTCTTTACATAAACTTATAATTTCATTAATTTTAAATGAACTTTCTAGGAGTGAATAATTTGAAAATTGTCTTAAATGAACAAACGTTTCCATTAATTAATTAACCTTACCTTCTGATAATTTTATTATTTTATCAAATCTTTTTATTAAAGAAATATTATGTGTAGCAATAATAATTGATATTTTATAAAACTTAACAAGGTTTAAAATTATTTTTATTACATTCTCAGAATTTTTTTTATCTAAATTACCNGTAGGTTCATCAGCTAAAATAATTTTTGGTTTATTTGCAACAGCTCTTAGTATAGCAACTCTTTGTTTTTCACCACCTGATAATTCTCTAGGTTTATTGTTTATTCTTTTTGATAATCCTATATCACTTAATAATTTTATTGCTCTTTTTTTTGCATCGATAAAATTTATTCCATTGATTAATTGAGGTATTATTACATTTTCTAAAGCTGAGAAAGTATCAAGTAAATAAAAATTTTGATAGACAAAACCTATATGGTTTTTTCTAATATTATTTTTTTTTTCATGAGAAAGTGAGTTACATTTAATTCCGTTAATAAAAATTTCACCATTAGTGGGGCTGTCTAATAAACCAGCAATTTGTAGCAATGTGGATTTACCTGAACCAGAAGGTCCTAATAATCCAACACATTGCCCTTGAGTAAGATTTAAATTTACAGAATTCAATGCCACTATTTTTCTTCTTGGTTCTATAAATGTTTTATTAATATTTTTTAATTTCAAAATAATTGACATATGTGTTTTACTCTTTTCTTATTAAATCAATAGGATTTGTTTTTGATGCTTTCCATGCAGGGATAAAACTAGCAAAAAAAGAAATAAACAAACTAACAATCACTACATAAAGAACTTCATTGAAATCTATTTTTGCTGGTAAATTACTTAAAAAATATATCTCAGATGAAAAAAGATCAGTGTTAGTGAAATTTTCTAAAAAAACTCTAAGAGAATTAATATTTAATACAAAACAAATTCCAAAAATTGTTCCTATTAAAGTACCTAAAGTTCCTATAATTGCACCATTTAGAAAAAAAATTTTTAAAATAATATTTTTACTAGCACCCATTGTTCTTAAGATTGCTATATCTACTTGTTTATTTTTAACTAGCATAATTAGACTTGAAATAATGTTAAAAGCAGCAACTAGGATTATTAAACTAAGAATTAAAAACATTACGTTTTTTTCAGTTTGTATCGCATTAAAAAATGCTTCATTAGAATATCTCCAATCATAAACTCTATAATTTTCTATATTTTTTTTTACTAACTCTTCTTTAAACGTGTCAATATAATCAACTTCTTTAAATTCAATTTGAATATAAGGTTTATTATTTTTTGTCAAAAATAATTTATTAGCATCTGAATAATTAATAAAAATTAAATTATTATCGTATGTATGCATGCCTGAATCAAAATGTCCGCCAACTGTATAACTTTTTACCTTTGGTATGTTTCCAAATGGAGTATTTGAAAATTTTGGTACAAGTAATTTAAATTTATCACCAGTTTGTAAATTTAATCTTTCTTTTAACTTAGTTCCAATAATTGCAGTACTATTATCAAATGGTAATTCGTTTTTAATTTTAATTTTATCTATATCTTGTTTTAAATTCTCAAAATCATTATTAGATATTCCTTTTATAATTGTTCCTGTAGATATATTTTTTGAAGATATAAGACCTTGTCCATCTATTATTTTTATAAAAGATTTTATATTATTATCTGATTTTAATAATTGATTTAAATTATCTGTATTAGAATTTTCATAGAAATGGATATTTAAATGGCCGTTAATTCCAATTATTTTATTAAATAACTCTATTTTAAAACCATTCATAACAGACATTACTATAATTAAAGTTCCTACACCTAAAACAATTCCTAAAAAAGAAAACAAAGATATTATTGAAACCATAGTGTTTTTTTTACTTGGTTTTAAATACCTAAGCGCAATGAAAAGAGATGGAAAATTAGAAATCATAATTTATAAATATTTAACTATATCCTTAGTATTATTATATTTAATTTTTATAATTTTATTTGTTTCTCTCTCTTTGACTTCTATAGTTTTATTCTTTATGTAATTTTCACCAATAATTATTTGCAAGGGTATNCCGATTAAATCCATTGTAGCAAACTTTTCACCAGGACTATTATTAGTATCATCATAAATAGTTTTATATTCTTTTAAATCATTATAAATATCATCACTAAACTTTTTTAAATCTTTATTTTCTGGCTTTAAATTAATAATTCCTATTTTAAAAGGAGCGATAGATTTTGGCCAAATAATACCTTTATTATCATGCGAAGATTCAATAACAGCAGCTACTAATCTTGATATACCTATTCCGTAAGATCCCATTTCAACAGTAACTTTTTTTCCCTTATTATCTAAAACATAGGCTCCTAATTTATCAGAATACTTAGTGCCAAAATAAAATATATGACCTACTTCAATACCTTTTGTTTTAATTAATTTATCAAGTGGTAATTTATTTTTTTTATTATATTCATCTTCTGTTACAGAATATAAGTTTCTTAATTTACTAAATGAAGTATTATGATCTAAATTATTGATATCACCTATTCTTTTTTCATATAAGATATTATTATCACCAGATTCACTAATTAAATGAAATTCATGACTTAAATCTCCTCCAATAGCNCCAGGGTCTGCCATTACAGGGATAATTTTTAAACCAATTTTTTTAAATATATCTAGATAACATTTAAACATATTATCATATGATTTTNCAGCATCTTGCTTTGTTAAATCGAATGAATAGTTATCTTTCATTAAGAACTCTCTGCATCTCATAACACCAAATCTTGGTCTAATTTCATCTCTAAACTTCCACTGAATTTGGTAAAGGTTCATAGGTAAATCTTTATAACTATTTATATATTCTTTAAAGACTTCTGTGATTAATTCCTCGTTGGTAGGGCCATATAATAATTCTTTTTTATTTCTATCATAAAATTTTAACATCTCAGGACCATAATCATCATATCTTTCGCTCTTTTTCCATATAGTTGATGATTGAATTGTAGGCATTAATAATTCCTGACAACCATATTGATCGTGAGTAGTTCTTACAATATCTTCTATTTCTTTCAATACTCTTAAACCAAGAGGTAGCCATGTATATATTCCAGAAGATGTTTGTTTTATCATTGAAGATTTTATCATTAATTTATGTGAAATTAATGTAGCATCTGAAGGAATGTCTTTTCGTGGCTTTAAAAAATAATTTGAGATTTTCATTTATTTAATATTGATAACTAAATATTTCCTTTTTAATTATATAAAAAACANAAAGCCATAGAATAAAGGCAATTATAGATGTAATTATAAATTTTTTTAAAATTAACGGATTATCAGGAGCACCTTCAGCATGTCCTTTTTCAGTTTTATCGGACTTTCTTACACCAATTGGTAATATAGTAAATACAACTATCCACCATATGATAACATAAATTAAGAAGCCCTTTAGAAATTCTATCACTACTATTCTTCTTCTAATTCAATTAAAGTTCCACAAAATTCCTTAGGATGTAAAAATAAAATTGGTTTATTATGTGATCCTTTAACAGGTTTACCAGTTCCTAAAATTTTTACTTTGTTATTATTTAAACTATCTAAAGATTTATTAATATCTTCAACCTCCATACATATATGATGCATTCCACCATGAGGATTTTTTTCTAAAAACTTTTTTATTGGAGAATCTTCTCCATAAGGTTCCATTAATTCTATTTTTGTGTTTTCTAACTCAATAAATACAACTGTAACCCCATGTTCTGGATATGATTTTGGCTCAGAAATATTTGCATTGAAATTAGTTTTATACACTTTACTTGCTTCTTTTATATCTGGGACAACTATTGCTACATGATTTAATCTTTTTAACATTTTACTAAGTTTTAATAATGTGTATTTGCACAACTGGTTTCATATCTAAAGCTTTTCTAAAAAATCTATGAGTAAATGATTTGATTTTTTCTTTAAGTAAATCATCAATAAAATTTTTATTTCCAAGTTCCTTAATAAAAGGATTAATATTACTTAATAAATTTTTCTCATAAATTTTTATATTTTCATTATTAAAAAAACCTTTACTAGAAATAACTGGTTTAGAAATAAGTTTGTTTGTTTTATTCATTAATAAAGATATTAAAATAGTACCATTATATAACATTTTTTTTCTATTTTTAATTGCTTCTTCATTAATTGGTATAATTCTTTTTCCATCTAACATTAAACGGCCAGAAGCAATAGAACCTAATACTTTTGGTTCGCCAGGAGCAACTTTTAATAATAAACCATTTTTTAATATCAAACCTTTTTTAACTCCACATTTACGAGCTATTTCAACATTACTTTTTAACATGTGATATTCACCATGAACAGGTATAACTATTTCTGGCTTTATCCAATTGTACATTTTTTTTAACTCTTCAACATGTGGATGGCCAGATACATGAACAAATTCATCAGACTCAGTAACAACATTTATATTTTTTTCTTTTAATTCGTTTTGTACTTTTGTAATTGCTCTTTCATTTCCAGGAATAACTTTTGATGAAAAAATTACTGTATCATTTGCTTCAAGAAATATATTCTGATGATTATCACTAGCAATTCTTGACAGCGCAGCTCTTGGCTCACCCTGTGAACCGGTGCAAATTAATAGTACCTGGTCTTTTGGATAAATCATTATTTCTCTTTCGTCTAAAAAAGGTTTTATATTCTTTAAATATCCCGTATCCATAGCTGCTTTATACATAGTCCATAGCGATCTACCGCATAAAGCTGCAACTCTTCCAGATTCTTTAGCTATGTGAGCAAAAGTTTCTAATCTAGCTAAATTACTTGAAAAACTTGTTATTGCTATTCTATTAGAAGTTTTTTTTATTATTTTAATTAAACTTTCTCTTAATTTTTCTTCAGATCCTGAATGCCCCTCTACATTAGAATTTGTTGAATCACTTACAATAGCAAGAACACCTTTTTTTCCGAAAGATTTCATTTTCTCTTGATTGAAATTCTTACCAACCAGTGGCTTTGGGTCAATTTTCCAATCTCCGGTATGTAAAATACTGCCAAATTTAGTATTAATTCCTAAAGCATTAGGTTCAGGTATAGAATGTGTAGTTGAAATAACGTCAATTGCAAAAGGTCCCAATTTAAAATTACTATCTAAACCTATAGTTTTTAAAAATTTTGGTTTAATCTTTAACTCTTTTAACTTTCTTCTTAACACTGCAGAAGCAAATGGCGTAGCAAAAACNGGACATTGTAATTGTGGCCACAGGTGTCCCACTGCTCCTATGTGATCTTCATGAGCATGGGTTATAACAATACCTAATAAATTTTTTTTATTTTTTTTTACAAATTCAGGATTTGGTAGAATAATGTCAATGCCTGGTGTCTCTTCGGCATTACCAAAAGTTATTCCTAAATCAACGATAACCCACTTACCTTGAGTTCCGTATAAATAAAAATTCATTCCAATTTGTCCAACACCGCCAATTGGAGAAAATATTATTTCATTTTGAGGTACGTATGTTTCTATTAAATTATTATTTTGTTTATTCATTACAATTTAATCTAACAATTTCAATTAATCCGTATACAGTTAAATTTTCATTAACTAAATCTATTTGTTTTATGTCTTTAGATATCATTTTTGATAAACCACCTGTTGATACACAATATAATTTTTTTTTAAATTTTTTTTGTATTTTTTTTATTAAAAAAGTTACTAAACCGACATACCCCCAATATAATCCGTTTTGAATTGCTTCATTAGTATTTTTTCCTATTACATTATTATTTTTTTTTATTTTAACTAATGGTAATTTAGATGTTTTTTTAAACAAATTATATAAAGACAAATTAATACCAGGAGATATAATTCCGCCTTGNTAATTACCATTAGTATCAATAATATCAAATGTTGTTGTGGTGCCAAAATCAATAACTAAAGCTGGTNTTTTATATAATGATTTAATAGCAACTGTATTTACTAATCGATCAGCTCCAACTTGAGATTTATTTTTAACATTAATTTTAATATTTAATTTAACTTTATTGAATATTACAAATTTAGGTATTTTTTTTAGAATCAATGAACAGTAATATTTTAATGGTTNATTTATTTCATTTACAACAGAAGAAATTAGACAATCAATTTCTTTTTGGTTTTTTAAAATATTCTTTATTTCATTAAAACCTTTAAATAAAACTTTATTATTATTTCTAAAATTTTTTGTTTTCAGTCTTTTTATCTTATAAATTTTAAAATTTTTTATTAAAGATATAACAATATCGCTATTACCAACATCTAAAACAAAAAAAAATGTATTGTTACTAAATTTCATATAATTTGATCGCCAAAAAAAAGTTCTTTAATTTTCTTATTAGTTTCTAATTTTAAACCACCATTTGAAAGTAAAGAAATAATTCTACCTTTTAAATATTTATTTTTATACCTAATAACAATTTTATTTTTTTTTTTATATATTTTATTTAACCATTTCTTTTTTATTGAATTAAAACCTGACGATTTCCATAAATTATAATTTTTAAAAAAATTTTTTAAAAAAACTTCTGTAAAAAAATCTTTTTCAATTAAAAAATTTTCCTTTGAAAGAGAAGTGGCTTGAAAATATTTATCTTTAAGTTTTGGATATTTATTAAAATTTAATCCAATACCNATTATCACCCATTTAATTTTTTTATTTAGATAAGAAGACGTTTCAATAATTATACCTGATATTTTTTTTTTATTTAAAAGAATATCGTTAGGCCATTTGTATTCAATATTTATATTTTTATTAATATTTGTTAATGTCTCACCAATTGATACAGCAGACATAAAAGATAGTTGATTAACAATATCTAAATTACAATTTGGTTTTATTAAAATAGATAAATGAAGATTACCATCATAAGAAAACCATTTAGTATTTCTTCTTCCGTAACCTTTTAGTTGCTTGTTAGCGCTTAAGCAATAATTATTAATTTTTTTATTTTTTAATAAGATTTTTTTAATTTCTAAATTAGTGCTTATAGTTGAATTAATTTTTTTTAAAGTATATTTTTTACTCATTAGAAAATATTTAATAAAGAAGAATTTATAAAATCTAAAAAATTAGATAAAAATAATATCAGAAATATTCCAATAAAAACTGACATACATATAATAAATTTTGATATTAAATTTATTTTAATATAAATTTCATTACTTGGTTTATCAAAAAAAATAGTTTTTATTATTTTTAAGTAATAGAATGCTGAGATAATAGATGTAACAACTGCTATTATTGATAACAAGTATAGCTTACTTTCTATTGCCGCAACTAAAATATATAGTTTTCCAAAAAAACCTGATAAAGGAGGTAGACCTGCTAAAGAAAATAACAATATAGCTAAACTNAAGGATAAAAATGAATTTCTTTTTAATAATCCTGAATAATTATTTATATTTTCTAAATAATATCCATTAATTTTGTTTTTTAGACAAAGTATGCAAGTAAATATACCTAAAAGATTTATCATATATATTGATACATACAATTGAACACTTTTAATTCCTGTTTGAGTACCAATTAGAATACCAATAAAAATAAAACCCATGTGACTTATAGAACTATAAGCAAGAAGTCTCTTTATATTATTTTGATTTACAGCAGCAATTGATCCAAAAATCATTGAAGTAACAGATACTAAATATAATATCTGAAACCATGCATCTGAATAACTATTAAAAACTATATTTAAAAATTTAATTAAAAAACCTATTACTGCAATTTTAGGTATTATTGTGAAAAAAGCCGTTATTGGAGTTGCAGCACCTTCATACACATCAGGGGCCCACATATGAAATGGAACTATTGCAAGTTTAAAAAATAAACCACATAAGATTAGAATAAATCCAACGTTAATAATTAAAAAATTTTCATTATTAATTAATGAAAGATTTATAGATTTTGATATTTCATAAAAATCAGTTGCGCTGGTAAAAGCATAAATAATTGATAAACCATAAAGTAAAATAGCTGAAGAAAAAGCTCCCATAACAAAATATTTAATACCAGATTCTGAGGATCTTAAATCTGTTTTTTTATAAGCTGCTAAAACATACAAACATATACTTTGTAACTCCAAACCTAAATACATAGAAATTATGTTTTTAGAAGAAATTAAAATTAAAATTCCTACTAAAGAAAATAAAATTAAAAAAAAGAACTCGGGGGTAATTAAATCTAAATCTTTCAAATAATTATACGAAATGCAGACTATAACTAATGATCCAAATAAAATTATAAATTTAAAAAAAAAAGTATATAAATTATTATTTAAAAAATCATTAAAAGCAGATGTGTTTATATCAACAAAATATATTAAAGAATAGATAGATAATAATAATGATCCTATAGTGATAAAAAGTATTTTTTTATTTACTTCTTCATTTTTTTTATAAAAAATTCCAAATAACAATATAAAAATAGCGCCAAAAATTAAAAATATCTCAGGAGAAAAAAGTTTTAAATCTGTTAATTTCATTTTTATAAAATAACTAATTTATTTGATGATAGTTCATATAAACTTATTAAAAAATTTGGATAAATACCTAAACCAATAATTAAAAGCAATAAAATTAAAAAGATAAATATTTCTCTAGATTTAATATCACTTATATTTTGAAAAGATCTATCACCAAAACATACTCTATTATACATCCACAAAATATAACAGGCTGATAAAACAATTCCTGATGCGGCAATTGAAGATATTAAAAAATTAATTTTAAAAGCCCCTAATAAAATTAGAAATTCGCCTATAAATCCTGTAGTACCAGGAAAAGAAATTGCTCCTAAACAATAAACCATGAAAAAAATAGAAAAAAAGGGCATTTTTTTAAAAATTCCACCAAAATCATCAATTTTTTTTGTATTCATTTTATCAATTAAGACACCTGCAGACAAAAATAAGGCGGCGGAAATTAAACCATGACTAATCATTTGAAATACAGCCCCTTGCAAACCTTCAAGATTTCTAGAAAAAATTCCAATTGTTACGAAACCCATATGAGCAACAGATGAATAAGCAATTAATTTCTTTATATTTGTTTGTGCTAATGCAACAAATGAAATATAAACTATAGCAATTAGACTTATAATATAAATAAACATGCTAAAAAATTCTGCTGCTTCTGGAAATAATGGTAATGAAAATCTTAAAAAACCATAGCCACCAAGTTTTAAAAGTACACCTGCTAAAATAACTGATCCAGCAGTAGGAGCTTCTACATGAGCATCTGGAAGCCATGTATGAAATGGCCACATTGGTATTTTTATAGCAAAAGAAATAAAGAAAGATAAAAAAATCCATATCTGTAAATCTAAAGGAATAGTGGTTTGAGATAACAATGACAAATTACTTGTTCCTGCGTAAAAATATAAAGTTAAAATACCAAGAAGCATTAACAAAGAACCAAAAAGAGTGAATAAAAAAAATTTATATGATGCATAAATTCTATTATTACCACCCCATATTCCAATAATTAAGAAAAGAGGTATCAAAGATCCTTCAAAAAAAATATAAAAAATAAATAAATCTAAAGAAGAAAATACACCTATTAAAAAACATTCAATCAGTAAAAAACAAATTATAAAATAGCCTATATTTTCTTTGATTTTATTCCAACTGGCTAGAATGCAAATCGGAATTAACAATGTTGTTAAAAGAATAAAAGATAATGAAATTCCATCAATTCCTAAATAATAATAAATCCCTAAATCATCAATGAGTTTAAAGTTTTCAACAAATTGAAATTGGCTCTCAGTTTTGTTAAAAGAGTACAATAACACTAAAGATAATAAAAAATTTAGAATAGATGTCCAAAGACCAATTTCTTTAACTTTATTTTCATAAAAATTATCATTTTTATTTATTAATAAAATTATTAAAGACCCAATTAAAGGGAAAAAAATTAAAAGAGATAAAATTGGAATATTTGACAATTTTTAAATTATATAAAAAATATTATAAATGAAATAAGTATCACCATTCCAATAACAAAAGAAAATACGTAATGGTAAAGATAACCTGATTGTAAATAACTTAAGAATTTAGAAAAATTCTTAGTTGTTAATGCTAAATTATTTGGCCCTAATTTATCAATTAAACCAATATCAATTTTTTTCCATAAATTATTAGAAAAATTAATTGTTTTATTTACAAAAAAATTTTTATATAGATCATCAAAGTACCACTTGTTTAAAAAAAAATTATAAATTCTATGAAACTTAATTTTTAAATGATTAACAAAATTTTTATTGTAAAAATTAAAATATAATATTAATAAAATTCCAAAAAAAGCTATAAAAGTAGGAATAAAATAAATTAANTTTGTGTCATGATGAAAATTAAAATTAGCTAAAGTTGCAACATTTGAATTAATCCACAAATCAACATATTGATTATTTATAAAAAAATCTTTAAAAAAATAACCAGAAAATATTGCAAAAAAACTAAGAATTAATAAAGGAAATATAAAAAAGAATGAAGATTCTTTTATTTTTTCATATTTTGAATTAGAAAAATTTAATGAGCCATGGAAAACATAATATATTAATCTAAAACTATACATAGAAGTAAGAGCTACAACTAAAATAGAAATGAAATAAACATATTTCGATAAAAATAAATTTGAAGTTAATCCAGAATTAATTATCAATTCCTTAGAATAATATCCAGAAAAAAAAGGTATTCCGCAAAGTGCAAGACTTCCTATAAGCATAATAATATATGTTAATGGAACTTTGTTCCATAATTTTCCCATTTTCTTGATATTTTGTTCGTGATCTAAAATATTTATCACAGAACCAGCTCCTAAAAATAATAATGATTTAAAGAAAGCGTGTGTTAAAAGATGAAATATAGCTAAATTATACATGGAAAAACCTGCTGCAATGAACATGAAGCCTAATTGGCTGCAGGTTGAATAAGCTATAATTTTTTTTATNTCATTTTGAGTTAAAGCAACTGTTGCAGCAAAAATTGCTGTAGCTGAACCAACGAAAATAACTAAATTTGATGCATAAATAGATCCATTAAACAATAATGACATTTTACAAATTAAAAAAACTCCAGCTGTAACCATAGTGGCTGCATGAATTAATGCAGATACCGGAGTTGGGCCTTCCATTGCGTCTGGAAGCCATGTATGTAATCCTAATTGTGCAGATTTTCCCATAGCCCCTAAGAACAAAAGTGTACAAATTACATCTATTTTATCAATTTCATAAGTTAAAAAATTAGCTTTTGTATTAATCCCATTAATATAACTTGTAAAAATGTCTGAGAAATAAATAGAATCAAATGTTATATAAATTAAAATTATTCCTAAAATAAAAAACATGTCACCTACTCTATTGACTATAAATGCTTTTAATGCAGCGTTACTCGCAGAATCTTTATAAAACCAAAAACCAATTAATAAGTAAGAACATAAACCAACTCCTTCCCAACCTAAATATAATTGAAGTAAATTATTTGAAGTAACAAGAACAAGCATAAAGAAAGTAAATAAATTTAAGTAACAATAGAAACGTATTATAGATTTATCCTCCTTCATATAACCAATAGAATAAAATTGAACTAAAAAAGAAACTGTATTAACAACAAAAATCATTAAGATTGTTAAAAAATCAAAATGCAAAGACCATGTAGATAATAATTTTCCAGAGCTAAGCCAATTAAATAAATCTAAATTAATGGAATTATTTGTATTAATGATTTCATTTAAAATAAAAATTGAAAAAAAAGAACTTAAAAAAATATTAAAAACTGAAAAATAAATTAAAAAATTTTTATTAACAAAATTTTTTAATAATAAAAAAGTAAAAAAACTTAATAATGGTAAAAATACCGTAAATAAATACATTTTATCCTTTTAAAGTATTAATATCATCAATATGGATAGAATCTTTTTTCCTAAAAAAAATTACAATTATAGCCAAACCGACAGCAGCTTCTGCTGCGGCAACACTTAAATTAAAAAAAACAAATATCTGACCTGCTATATCTTTGTAATAATTAGAGAAAGAAACAAAATTAATATTTGCTGACAGTAAAATTAGTTCAATTGACATTAATAGAACTATCAAATTTTTTCTATTTAAAAAAATTCCTATTAAACCAATAGTAAAAATTGTTATAGATAAATATAAATAATATGTAATAGGTATTTCCATAAATTTATTTTTTTAAAGTTTGTTTATGAATACTTTGTTTTTTTACTCCTTCTCTTTTTCTTAAAGTTAAAAGAATTGAACCAATCATTGCTACTAAAAGTATTATTCCTGAAATCTGAAATAATAAAAAATATTCCGTATACAACACTTTTCCTATAATTAAAGTATTATCTACAATCTTTTCTGAAAATTTATTATTAACATTAGGATTTTGATTTAATTCTGATTTACTAACAACGTAAAGTAATTCAAATAAAATAATAAAACCAACTAACAATCCTGTAGGTAAGTAATTTAAAAAACCTTGTCTTAATTTAGCNACATTTATATCTAACATCATAACTACAAATAAAAATAAGACTGCAACCGCTCCTATATAAACAATAAGAATAACCATTGCTATAAACTCAGCATTAGAAAATAAAAAAATTATTGATGAATTGAAGAAAACTAATATTAAAAATAAAACTGAATGTATAGGATTCTTAGATAATATTACTAACAAAGAAGCAATAATTATTATTATTGATACAATAAAAAATAAAANAATAGTCAAAATAAATTTATTAAAAAANTTTTTATNTATACTTNGANTCTAANTNTAATCTTTNTNTAATNTCATTCTCCCACATATCNCCNTTCTTTAAAAGTTTTTCTTTGTTATATAATAATTCTGGCCTAGTCTCAGTTGAATACTCAAAATTAGGGCCTTCAACAATAGCATCAGTTGGGCAAGATTCTTCACATAATCCACAATAAATACATTTTGTCATATCTAAATCATACTTTGTCGTGCTTCTTATTCCATTTTTATCTGCTGGTCCAGTTTCAATAGATATAGCTTGTGCTGGACAAACTGCTTCGCACAATTTACACCCTATACATCTTTCTTCACCAGATGGATATCTTCTTAAAGCATGCTCACCTTTGAATCTTGAACTAATTGGTCCCTTTTCATTAGGATAATTTAAAGTAACTCTTCTTTTGAAAAGATATTTGAAAGTTGTAAGCAAACCAATAACCAAATCTCTGAAAAACGCTACTTTCAATATTGTAAAAAAATATTTCTTAAACATATCTAAAAAAAACCATAAAAGTTGATGTTAAAAAAAGCCAAAATAACGATAGGGGTAAAAAAACTTTCCATCCTAATCTCATCAATTGATCATATCTAAATCTTGGAAATGTTGCTCTTATCCATAAAAATAAAAAAATAAAAAAAGAAACTTTTAAGAAAAACCATATGTATCCAGGTATAAAAGTAAATATTTCTAAATTAAAAGGTGGGAGCCAGCCTCCAAAAAATAATATAGTAGTCATAGAACTCATTAAAACAATATTTGCATATTCACCTAAAAAAAATAAAGCAAAAGGAAAAGAGGAATATTCAACATGAAATCCTGAAACAAGTTCTGCTTCAGCTTCTGGAAGATCAAAAGGAGCTCTATTAGTTTCTGCTAATGTAGATATAAAAAAAATAATCATCATTGGAAAATGAGGAATAAAATACCACATACCTTTCTGTGCCATAACTATTTCACTTAAATTCAATGATCCTGCTGATATTAAAACGCTAATTATTATAAGACCAATTGAAACTTCGTAAGAAACCATTTGTGCTGCTGAACGCATAGCTCCTAAGAATGCATACTTAGAATTGCTTGCCCAACCTGCCATTATAATTCCGTAAACACTTAAAGACGAAATAGCAAACAAATATAATACTCCAACATTTATATCTGATAAAACTATTCCTTTATCAAAAGGTATAACAGCCCAACCAATTAAACTTAATACAAATGTTATTATCGGGGCAATTAAAAAAACATATTTATCAGATCCATAAGGAATAATTATTTCTTTTGTGAGTAATTTAATACCATCAGCAATAGGTTGAAAAAGTCCGAATGGGCCTACTACGTTAGGGCCCCTTCTTAGTTGCATGGCGGCAATAACTTTTCTTTCTATAAAAGTCAACAAACCTACAAAAATTAATAGAGGAAAAATAATAAATGATATATGTAAAACTATTATTAAAATTTCATTTGGCATTTTTTTATTTTTTATTTAATTCTTCTGAACATTTAATCATTACTTTTGAAGATTTAGTAATGGCATCAGTTAAATAAAAATCCTTTATAGGTAAATCGAATTTATCTTTTAATAATTTACCTTTTTTTCCAAACTTAACTAATGGATTTAATATTTTTTCTTTTAATGAAGAAAAAACAATCTTATTTTCTTTGACTAATCTTTTCCTTACATCGTAAATATCATAGTAATTAAAGTCATGTCTTAATTTTTTTGCAACTGCAGTAATTATTTTCCAATCTTCTTTAGCAACGCCTGGAGGATTACAAGCTTTATATGTCATTTGAACTTTTCCTTCAGTATTTACGTATGTAGCGTCTTTTTCGCTAAAAGCACAGCCTGGCAGAACAACATCTGAATGTTCAGCTCCAAAATCTCCATGATGTCCTTGATAAACTATAAATGACTTATTTAATTTTTTTACATCAATTTGATCAGTACCTAAAATATAAATTAAGTCTAATTTATTTTCAGCAGATTGAGAGTATAGCTTATCAAGATTAAAATTATTTTTTTTTGAATAAAATTGTAAATCTAATGCGCCAACTCTAGAGGCAGCGTAATGTAAAAAATTTAAACCGTTCCAAATAATCTTTTTATTTTTTTTTTGAATTATTGGAAATTTATTACAAAGCTCAGAAATATAATATAAAAAGGAATTAGAATCTTTTCTTGTAAAAACATTATCACCAATAATTAAAATAGGTTTTTTAGATTTTTTTAATTTTTTTGATAAATAATTATTTTTTTTAATTGTCTCTTCTAATATATTTGGATCATCGCCTAAAAATTTACATGGATAATTTAAATCGATTTTAGGACTAATTGAAAAAATTTCATAATCACCATTTAAATATCTTTTTCTAATTCTTGAATTTAGTATAGCAGCTTCTTTTCTAGGATTTGTTCCTATAAGTAAACATAAATCAGATTCTTCAATTCCTGTAATGCCACTATTAAAAGTATAAGCTACTCTAGGAATAGAATTGTAATTAGCATTATTTTGAGAACAAAGTAAATTGTCAGAACCAAGTTTATTAAAAAGTTCTTTTAATAAAATAATACTTTCACAATCTGTCTGATTTCCAATTACTGCAGCTATTTTTTTTGTATTAATTTTTTTTATTTTGTTAACAATACAATCAAATGCTTCATCCCAAGTACACTCAACCAATTCACCATTTTTTCTTATATATGGTTTGTCAATCCTATTATATTTTAATCCATCATATGAAAAACGTGTTTTGTCAGAAATCCATTCTTCATTTATTTCTTCATTAACAATAGGAAGAACTCTCATTACTTCGTTATCTCTGGTGTCTATTCTTATATTTGAACAAACAGCATCTAAGACATCTATAGATTCCGTTTTATTTAATTCCCAAGGTCTAATAGTTAAAGAAAAAGGTTTAGATGTTAAAGCTCCTACTGGACAAATATCTATCATGTTTCCAGACAATTCGGATGTTAAAGTCTTATCTAAATAAGATGTAACTTCCATATTTTCTCCCATTCCAGTTGCTCCTAACTCCGGTGTGCCAGCAACTTCGGTAGCAAAACGAATACATCTAGTGCAATGGATACATCTTGTCATTACTGTTTTAATTAAAGGCCCAAAATTCTTTTCTTGTACCGCTCTTTTATTATATGAAAAGCGACTTTTATCTTTTCCATAGCCCATTGCTATATCTTGCAAATCACATTCTCCACCTTGATCACATATAGGGCAATCTAAAGGATGATTTATTAATAAAAACTCCATAACTCCATTTCGTGCTTTTCTAACTTTATTCGTAGTTGTTCTTATTTTCATGCCTTCTATACATGGAACGCTACAAGAGGCTACCGGTTTTGGATTACCTTCAACTTCTACAAGACACATACGACAATTACCAGCAATAGATAATCTTTCGTGATAACAAAAAATAGGTATTTCAATACCCAGTTTTTGACAAGCCTGTAAAATAGTAGTTCCAGGCTCGACCTTAATTTTTTCATTGTCTATTATAATTTCAATCATTAAGCAACTTTCTTTTTTTTTGTATTTTTTTCGATCCTTTGTTCTATATAAGATCTAAAATGTTTTATTAATCCTTGTATAGGCCAAGCTGCTGCATCACCTAAAGCGCAAATTGTATGACCTTCAACTTCTTTTGAAACTTCATACAAAGTATCAATTTCTTCTATTGTACCTTCACCTTTTGAAAATCTTTCCATAACTCTCCACATCCAGCCAGCTCCTTCTCTACATGGAGTGCATTGACCACAACTTTCTTTTTTATAAAATCTTGAAATTCTAGATATGGCTTTCAATAAATCTGTAGATTTATTCATAACAATTACTCCTGCTGTTCCTAATCCCGAACTAGCTTTTTGCAAACTATCAAAATCCATATTTATATCATCACAAACTTTTTTTGGTAATAAAGAAACTGAAGATCCTCCAGGTATAACTGCTAATAAATTTTTCCAACCACCAATAACACCGCCAGCATGTTTTTCAATTAGTTCTTTTAATGGAATTCCTAATTCTTCCTCAACATTACAAGGTTTATTTACATGTCCTGAAATACAAAAAATCTTTGATCCGGTATTATTTGCTACTCCTAATGAAGAAAACCAAGAGCTACCTTTTTTTAATATATCTGGAACAACAGAAATTGTTTCTACGTTATTAACTATAGTTGGGCAGCCAAATAATCCTACAATTGCTGGAAATGGGGGTTTTAATCTTGGTTGTGCTTTTTTACCTTCTAGACTCTCTAACATTGCAGTTTCCTCGCCTGCTATGTAAGCGCCAGCTCCTCTATGCAAATAAATATCAAAATCCCACCCAGATTTACATGCATTTTTTCCTAATAAACCATTTTTATAAGCTTCGTTAATAGCATTTTGTAAAATTTTAGCCTCATTAAAAAATTCTCCTCTTATATATATGTAACAAACTTTAGCTCCTATTGCATAACCAGATAATAAAGATCCTTCGATAAGTTTATGTGGCTCATATCTAATAATATTCCTATCTTTACAAGTTCCTGGTTCACTTTCATCTGCATTAACAACAAGATATTTTGGTAATTTTGATTTTTCTGGTATAAAAGACCATTTTAGACCGGTTGGAAATCCTGCACCTCCTCTACCTCTTAAATCTGAAAGTCGTATTTCATTTATTATCCATTCAGAACCACGCTGAATGAAATCTTTTGTATTACTCCAAGAACCTCTTCTTTTAGATTCTTTTATATCAATAGGTTCATAACCATTTAAGTTTGTGAAAATATGATCTTCGTGTTTTAACATTTTAAAAAACTTATCTCTTTAAATTCTTAATTATTTTTTGGATATCATCCAATTTTAAATTCTCATAATAATTATTATTTATTTTGATAACAGGAGCGTCAACACAAGCACCTAAACATTCGATTTCATTTAACGAAAATAAATTATCTTTTGTAGTTTCACCAACTTTAACATTTAGCTTTTGTTCAAATTTTTTTAAAATTATATCAGAACCTCTTAACCAACATGGCGTTGTAGTACATACATTAATACAATTTTTACCAACTTTTTTTAAATTATACATATGATAAAAAGAAGCAACTTCATATACGTTGATTAATGGAACGTTTAAAAATTTTGAAATATATTCTATAGAATCTTTACTTAACCATCCTTCTAATTGATCCTGGACTAAATGAAGAAGTGGTAAAATTGCACTCCTAGAAAATTTTTTAGGATATTTTTTGAGGATTTTTTTTGCCTTTATTTTATTTTTATCAGAAAATTTAAATTTTAATTTTAAAGTATTGTTCATATAAAAAATATTACCTATCAATCTCTCCGAAAACTATGTCCATAGAACCTAAAATTGCTACAACGTCTGCTAGCATATGTCCTTTTGAACAAAAATCCATAGCTTGCAGATGAGCAAATCCAGGTGCTCTTATTTTACATTTATAAGGTTTATTAGATCCATCTGAAATTAAATAAACACCAAATTCTCCTTTTGGTGCTTCAACTGATGTATAAGTTTCGCCTTTAGGAACTTTATAACCTTCTGTATATAACTTAAAATGATGTATTAAAGATTCCATAGAAGTTTTCATTAACTTTCTTTTTGGTGGTGTAATCTTATTATTTTTTATCATAGTTGGACCTTTTGGAATCATTTGTAAGCATTGTTGTATAATATTTAAAGATTCTTTCATTTCTTCAACTCTAACAAAATACCTATCATAACAATCTCCTTTATTTCCAATTGGTATATTAAAATCTAATTTTTCATATATTTCATAACTTTGATTCTTTCTTAAATCCCAATTAACTCCAGACGCTCTTAACATTGGACCTGTAAAGCCAAAATCTATGGCATCATCACTTGAGACTACTCCTATATCAACTGTCCTTTGTTTAAAAATTCTATTATCTGATAACAAATCTTCTAAATCTTTAATAAATTCTGGAAATTTTTTTGACCAACTATCAATATCTTTTAATAAACCATCTGGAAGATCTCTAGTTACCCCTCCAGGTCTAAAATAAGCTGAATGAAGTCTTGCGCCACTAACTCTTTCATAAAATTCCATTAATAACTCCCTTTGCTCAAAGCACCATAAAAAAGGTGTCATTGCGCCAACGTCCATTGCCATAGCTGGTATAGCTAACAAATGGTTAAGAATTCTAGTAATTTCTGAAAATAGTACCCTAATATAACTGGCACGAATAGGTGCTTCAATTTTTAATAATTTCTCAACAGCCAATGCAAAAGCATGTTCTTGACACATAGGTGATACATAATCTAGCCTGTCAAAATAAGGAACTGCTTGTAAATAGGTTTTGTTTTCTATTAATTTTTCTGTACCTCTATGAAGAAGCCCAATATGAGGATCAACTCTTTCTATTACCTCACCATCCATTTCTAGAACCATTCTTAAAACACCATGAGCAGCTGGATGTTGTGGACCAAAATTAATAGTCAGTGGTTTTATTTTTACTTCTTTCATTAAAAATAAAATTAATTTTCTGCTTTTTCATCTCCTGGTAAATTACCACCTTCCCAGGGACTCAAAAAATCAAAATTTCTATAATCTTGAGTTAATTTAACTTTAGAATAACTAACTTTCTTTTTTTCCTCATCATATCTAAGTTCTAAAAACCCTGTTAATGGAAAATCTTTTCTCAAAGGATGACCTTCAAAACCATAATCAGTTAAAATTCTTCTTAAATCATTATTTCCACTAAATGACAATCCGTACATATCCCAAACTTCACGTTCATACCACCCCGCGGATTTATAAATACTAGAAATCGATGGCACAACTTCATTGTCATTAATGAAAACTTTAACTCTAATTCTTAAATTATTTTTTAAACTTAAAAAATTATAGACTAACTCAAACCTTTTAGATCTTTCAGGATAATCAACAGCTGTTATGTCTAATAACATTTCAAAATTTAAATCTTTAGTTTCTTTTAAAAAATTAATTACTTTTATAATATTTTGAGCTTTACTAGTGACCACTAACTCATGATTTGTTACATCATGATTTGTTACAAATTTACATTTATTTAAAATATATGTGCCTAAATTACTTAATTTTTTATTCATAAATTTTATCTATAAAAAACATTCTCTCTTTTTATTTTTTTTTGTAGTTGCATAATCCCATAAAGTAAAGCTTCAGCAGTTGGAGGGCATCCAGGAACATAAATATCTACAGGAATAATTCTATCACAACCTCTAACAACAGAATATGAATAGTGATAATACCCACCTCCATTTGCACAAGATCCCATTGATATTACCCATTTCGGATCAGGCATTTGATCATAAACTTTTCTTAAAGCAGGAGCCATTTTATTACATAAAGTGCCAGCAACAATCATAACATCTGACTGTCTTGGGCTTCCTCTTGTAACAATACCGAATCTGTCTAAATCATATCTACTCATATAACTATGCATCATTTCCACAGCGCAACATGCCAAACCAAATGTCATAGGCCACATAGAACTAGATCTAGCCCAATTAATTAAATTATTAAATTTAGTTGTAACAAAACCCTTAGTTTTAAATTGAGTTTTAAAAAAATCGTTAAATAAAACTTTTTTATTATTATTTATATTAGTTACTCCCATTCAAGAGCTCCTTTTCTCCATTCATATATAAAGCCAATAGTTAAAATAAATAAAAAAAACATCATAGATAAATAGCCAAATATACCTATTTCTTTCAAGGATATAGCCCATGGAAACAAAAAGGCTACTTCTAAATCAAAAATTATGAATAACAAAGCAACTAAGTAAAAACGAATATCGAATTTTGTTCTAGCATCATCAAAAGGTTCGAAACCGCATTCATAAGGTGATAATTTTTCATCGTTAGGTTTTTTTGGTGAAACTAAAAAAGATAAAGATAGTATTGCAACAGAAAATATTATTGAAATAACTAAAAAAAGTAAAATAGGTAAATATTCAACTAACATTATTTTTAAAGAAAAAAAAAGTTCTTCTACTACTAATTTAAAGTAATTTATAAAACAATCTAGTGGATATTTTATGGCGGGAGTGACGAGACTCGAACTCGCGACTTCCTGCGTGACAGGCAGGCGCTCTAAACCAACTGAGCTACACCCCCACTAAATGCATCTATAATATAATATCGTTAATTAGATTCCACAAGAATTTGTAAATAGTTATTTTTTGATTTTTTATTTTTTTCTTAAATAGTAGACTAAACCAATTTCAACTTGTGTTAAAGTG